>BPGB01000004.1 GCA_026002815.1 Candidatus Woesearchaeota archaeon
GTCCATTTCTTCTGTGACTGTTCTTATATATTGTGCGAATTTATCCATTGATTTTCTTATTTTCCATGGCAATCGCTCTACTGCAGGTTCATATATTCTGTCTGAATAGTTTATTGTTAGTGTCATTATTATTGCAGATATTGCTATTATAGCTGCTGCAATGCTTATTAAATCTACTCCGATATTGAATTTTAGGCTTTCTTTCGCCACTAACAATGAAAATTCACCTACTGAGAACATTGCTATGCTTGAGAAGAACATTTTGTCTCCTTTCATGTTTGCGAAAAAATAAACCATTCCTGAGAATGCAGTTATTTTTGTTATAATAACAACAAGTACAAAAACAAGAATTATCATTATGTTTTCAATTATTGAAGCGAAGTTTATTAATGTTCCTATTGCTATGAAAAAGAATGAACTTATTATTATATTATATGGTGAAATGGCATGTTCAAATCCTTTTGCATTAGGTAATGAGGCAACTATTGATCTGCTAAAAATGCACCTACTGCGGGAGATAAGTGTAGGTAATAAGAAAAGTATGCGAATCCTGCGCACATTGCTAATGCTGTGAATGTGACTATTTCTTCCGAATTGTTTTTCTTTAATACATATTCCAATATTGGTTTTACTAATTTTGTAAATAATACATAAGCAAGTATTAATATGCACATTGATATTATTAATGATTCAATATTTCCTATTAATCCTTTTGTCTTATCCTGAACTCCTGAAAAGAATGTTATGATAAGTACTGCTATTATGTCTTCTATTATTAGTATTGCTATCAATAGTGGGACTTCTTGCCTATACATCATTCCTTTATTTTCTAGAACCTTAACTATTACAACTGTGCTACCGAATGCTAATATCACTCCTAAGAATAATGCTGCTGTAGTATTAAATCCTAATAATATTGCTACACTAAATCCTGCAAATGTTAATATTGCACTATTCAGGCACGCTATTATTATTGCTTTTAATCCTATTTTTTTTAATTTGACCATATCAAATTCTAGTCCTAATACAAATAATATTAGTATTGCTCCAAATTCTATTAGTGATTCCATTAAGTGTTCGTCTTTTATTAATCCTGTTGCATGAGGGCCTATTATTGCACCTACTAATAATAATCCCATAAGCATTGGTTGTTTGAATCTTGATGCTAATATTCCGCCAAGAAGCGAAAATCCAAATAATATTCCTAAAGTAATAAGTTCTTGTTCCATATTCCCAACTTTTTTCCGTTATGGTTTTTTTGATTTTATGATTCTTTCTATTAGTCTTTTGTTTCCTTAATCACTTAACTAGTATGGCTTTTTGTATACTAATATGGTTTAATGTATTTAGTTATATATAAATGTTTCGATTTGTGCTTAATTTGTGTTTATCATCAATTTTTCTTGTTTATTACTGACTTTTTTATACTTTTAATGTAATCATTTATAAGAAGTGAATAATAAAAAGCAAATTTAAATGCTAGCAATGATTATTGACAATTAAGTAATAAAATCAAACAATAATCAACTATGATATTATCAAATAAATATATTAATTATTAGGCAATGTATATTAATAAAATATAATAGAATATTATCAAAAGTACATTTATAGAAAAGTATTTATAAACATTTATAAAGTAGTTATAAATATAATACACCGATATGAAAAAAGGACCTTTTCAATTAATAAGAGAGACCTCTTTTATAAAATTCTTTATAGGATGGATAATATCAATAATAGTGTTTGGTTTAATATATTTTATATTTTTTTTATTCAAAATAACGTCTTTCGGACAAGAAACATCATCTATTTTTTTAGGATTATTTAACTGTATATATGTTAGCATAACGATAGCATTATTTTATGGAATATACACTATTTCAGGCAACACATTAGTACAAAGCATAGTGTATCTACAGGCTTTTCTGAGCTTTATTTTTATTGTAGTTATTGTTGATAAAATAGTTGTGAAGTATATTTATCCTCATTATCATACAACGCATTATCAAGATAAGAAGATAAACACTTTAATGTTGATGATGTCCATATTTAGGGGCGATGTAAACAAACTTATACATGTTCATTATAAGAATAAAAAAATCATTACTATAAAAGATATAGAATCAATAATTGATGGATTATATGTTGTTTTTCTAGATATAGAGAAAATGCTTTCAGAGAGAAATATTCATAGGCATAAAATAAAAAAAATACAATATCTAATGCTTATAGATAATATATCGGATTGTCTTACTATGCTGGAGCATTTACTAATCTTTCTTGAGAAAAACAACATTACGTGGAGAGACAAAAATACTGAATTTTGGATAAAATATATAATCGAAGCAGCAGAAAAAATAGCTGAAAATATGAAAAAAACGAACCTAAAAACACCAAGAATACTGATTGCCCTAGAAAATATAACAGAATACTCTGAAAAATTGAAAGAAAAAATATCTTAATAAATCTTTATGGAAAAAAAATATAAACAGAAATCATCAACATTAGATATACATAAAAAATTAATATATATAAAATAAAAATAAACTAATAAAATAAGAATGATGGGTGATTTTAATGGACAATGATAATCTATTAATAATATGTAGGGCTTGTGGAAGGAAACAATTAATGCACAATATGAGGCCCGCTCCAGATGGAGAACATATGATTTGTGTTGATTGCGCAAAGAAAGGTGCGTCTATCAGTTCAGAGATTCCTTTAAGAAAGGCAGTCGAGAATACTCCTTTTAAAAGTCATAAGAAGAAGGAAACAGTAAAATCAGAAAAAATGATAAAGTACATTTGTACTAATTGTAAGTATAAGTTTTCAAGAAAAGAATCACAGCATGTTGAAAGGTGTCCTTATTGTGGAAAACAAACAATATTGACAGATGACCAAATAGATGCAGACACTCTTATAAAAGAATCAGCAAGCAAAAAATATGATTGGTAGTTTACATTTAATGTTTTTTAATTTTTTTATTAATAGTATATATTTTTTATTTATAGCATAATTTTTTATTTATATTATCTATTATCTATTAGTTTGTTATATTTTGTTGCTTTGTTATCTTCTTTATTCCGTACATGTATTTTTGCAATACTTTAGGAATGTCAATAGAGCCATCCTTATTTTGAAAATTTTCAAGTATGGCAACCATTGCTCTTGAAGTAGCTATAGCCGTATTATTTAGCGTATGAACAAACTGTTTGTTATTATGCTTATCGGAATATTTAATGTTCAATCTTCTTGCTTGCGCATCTGTTAAATTAGAGCATGATCCAACTTCAAAATATTCTTTTTTTCTTGGAGACCATGCTTCAATATCTACTTGACAATGTTTTAGATCTCCTAAATCTCCAGAACATATTTTAAGCACTCTTATAGGTATTTCCAGTTCAGTAAATATGTCTACTGTTATGTTTTTCATTTCTTCAAAGAATTTCATGGACTCTTCTGGTTTGCATAGGACTATCATTTCTATTTTGTTGAATTGATGCGTTCTGAAAAGCCCTTTTTCATCTATTCCATGGCTTCCTATTTCCTTTCTGAAACACATTGAATAAGAGGTATTTTTTATTGGGAGATTATCTTCATTTATTACTGTGTTTATGTATCTTCCTATCATTGAATGTTCGCTCGTGCCAATTAGATAAAGTTCTTCCCCATCTATCTTAAATATTTGATTTTTCATATCATGCAAATCAGTAACATTTGTTATTACTTCCTTATTAACCATCAATGGCGTTTCTATATATCTGAATCCTTTTGATACCATTTTATCTATTCCAAATCTTATTAGTGCTTGATTGAGAAGTGCTAAGGAGTCTTCTATATAATAAAATCCATTTCCAGAAGTTTTAGCAGAACTATCAAAATCAGCTACTCCTAATAATTCAGCTATTTCTACATGACTTTTTACTTCGAAGTCAAATATACGATAATGCCCATATCTAGCTTCTTCAACATTTTCTGATGCGTCTTTTCCTATAGGCACTGATTCATGTATTATATTAGGTATTTGAAGAAGTGCTAATCTCAACTCTTCTTCTAGCATTAATAACTCGGATTCTGTTTCTTTTATTCTTATAGGTATGTTTTTTACCTCTTCAATAAGTTTTTTTATGTCTTTGCCTTCTTTTTTTAATCTATTTATTTCCTCACTTTTGATGTTTCTCTCATGTCTAAGAATGTCTTTTTTTGATTTTAAATCTCTTATTTTCTTGTCCAGTTCTAATGCTTTATCAACTAATGTGAGTTTTTGGTTTTGAAATTTCTTAAGTATGTTGCTTTTTATTAATTCTGGATTTTCTCTTAATAATTTTATGTCTATCATTTTTTTTATTTATTGGTTGTTTTCATTTTATTAGTGTTTATTTTGTTTATTTTTATTTACTCACACTTTTTTATTATTTTTGTCTTATTATTTAATCTGTTCATTTATGAATTGGTTTTTATGAATGACTATTAATATATAAAGTTATTTTTTTGTAGTTTTTTTGTAAGTTTCTTTTTAATTTTTTATTGTTACTTTTGATAACTCTATAACAGAATTGTTTTATGGTCGGAATTTTGTTTTTGTGAATTATTTGTAAATTTTTTTTATTAAAATAGAAAAATATATAAACCTACTTTCTGATATTCTTTAAAAAAGAGGTGTGGTTAATGGTTGATGATGATTCTGATTATCAACTTGTTCCTAGGAAAGAGTTTGAAAAATTAAAAAAGGAAGTTATACAATTAAAAAAAAATCCTTACTCAGAATCCGATACGGGGAGAGATTTACAGCAAAGTATCGATAGACTAAATAATACTATTAATAAACTAATTTCTATACTAGAAGATGCACAGCAGGATATAATTGATGAGTATCAGGAAAGCAAACCTATTGAAAAGTTGAATCAAATACTTGATCAGAATGAAACTATTGCAAAAGCCCTTGTTTCTATAAACGATAAACTTTCAGGAGAGGAAGATTCTAATCCTTTACCAATTCCGGATGTCGGTCCAGTAGTTGTGCAAACTCCACAAATACCTCGACCAGGATCGGATTCAAGAGGCAATAATCCACAAAGCAAACCATTTAGTCCGCAAGGTCAGCCATTTAATCCACAGATAAATGGTCAAATAAATCCTAATCAGATGCAACAATTAAATCAGCAGCAAAGAATGTCTCAGCAAGTATTTCCTCAATCACAAATGATGTCCCAACAGGTACCCCCTCAAATTATGCCGCAACAGCCACAACAGCCATCGCAACAATTCAGTTCTTATCAAACGCAGCAACCTAAACCTCCATCTATGCAGCAATTTTCTCCACTACCTCCTCTTGATAGTCTTGATAGTCTTCCTCCTCTTGAAGGATTAGATAGTCAGCAATTGGATTCAGGCATCCTTCCTGAGAAGAAAAAGAAGTTTTTAGGATTTATTGGATGATGTAAAATGTTGGATTTGACAAAAGATTTGTTTGTTCATTTAGCTATTTCTGCGAAATCTTTAAAGAGGGATGAGTTAGAGAATAAGTTTAATCCTAGCGTAGCGATTCTTTCACCGCTTGAAAAGACATCATATGAGTCGGTTAAGCCTGTTTTTGTGAAAAAGGAAAAGAGCATGGAAGAAACCATAGAAGAAGTTGTTGAGAATCCTAAAATAAAAGCTTTGAAAAAAGAATTAGAAGATGTTGAGGAAATTTTTGAGCGTTTAAAGGAAAGTGGTGAAAATACAGATTTTATTTATCGTATAGAGAATAAAATATCTCAGTTAAAGAGAATGATTGATCAGAAAAGTTATCTTTAGTCTGTTTTTAGTTTGTTTTAAGGTTTTTATATCGCTTTTTCTTACTATATATCTCTACCCATTACTGTTTTTCTGTTATTTGCTTCCGCTCTTTTTACTGCATCTTTGATTATTTGTTTTACTTTTTCGTTTAATGCTTCTGTGAAGTCTGCTGAAACATTATATTGTCCGGTTATTTCTTTTATTTTAGATTTAACAATTATCCATTTTGATGCCATTTTTCCTCCTTGTGTTTTTTGTTTCTTTTATTTTTTGTATTGTTATTTTTATTGTTTATTTTTATTATTTTATTGTTATTCCTATTTTTATAGTTTTTTATAAATATAATTTATAATTACTAAAAAGTAACAAAAATAGAAATCTTTATAAATCATTTCTTACTACTGCATTATTAAGTAATATATTATTAAGCAATATATTATTAAGTAATTATATCAGATTTTACTTTAAGTACTAATTAATTTATTTTATTGTCTTATTAATTCAACGCTTAATAATTAATTTATTAATAAAATAATAATTGATTTATCTATTAATAAAAAAAGGTGAAATGATGAAAAAAGACTTAATTGATAGATTGAAAGAAGGAATATACGCCTTATTAATATCAGGTTCTACATTATACATTACAGGATGTAATAATGATGTTCCTTCTTATAATCTTCCAGAAACAAAAATTACAGATAAATATGCTGATGTGAAAAGTGATGAATTAGCAAAACAAATAGATGAAGAATTAAAAAGTATAGAAAAATATAAGGAACAAGTATATAATCCAGCAAGCAGAGACGAATGGAATGATTATGTCCAAAAAGCATTAACACAAATTGAAAAAGTCAATAGTTTAGCAATACGTTCATATATAGAGAATAACAACTATTTAGCAAAATATGACAAGATTGACAATAAAAGCAAAGATTGGCTAAACAAGAGAGTTCATAATCTACTATACAATTATAATAAATCATTTAATAAATTGTTAAACAAAGTAGACATAGATGCATTTGCACAAATAGTTCAAAAAGGAGACTCTCTATCAATATTCGAGTACAATGATGACACTCATCAATTATTAGAATACAGAATAAAATTTCAGGAAGGGGCAAAGTATGAAGACTATGGAGGCAAATTCATCATAGGAGACAGGGATATATTGTTAGAGGTTTATGAGCATAACTATGGTACTATTTTAAATAAGAAAAAGCCGCAAATAGAAGCAATATATTTTAAGACAATAGATATCTATGGATCTCAAACATCGCTTAAAAAGCTACTAAAAGAATAATTAATAAGAGAATATTTTCTATTATTATTTTATTCTATTATTATTTTATTATATTGTTATTTTATTCTATTATTATTGTATATTAATTAAGAACCTTTTATTTATGTGTAAACCAAAATTTATAGACTTCTTTTTCTCCAGTTTTCTCAATAGAATCCAAACGACAGAATCCGAACCTTTCGAATTGTATTATTTCACCAACTTTTAAATATCTTATATTATGCTCTGCAACTCCTTTAATCATAGTAGCATCATTCATTAATATTTCTACATCTACATTTCCATATGCTGGGAGAAAGTGCATGATTTTCTTTCCTTCTCTTTTAAAAATGTCATAGTCTATAGAATCAAATTTGAATACGTTATTTATCTTTCTAAAATTTAAGCAATCCATTAACCTGTATAGTTCTCCCTCTCTTAAATCTTTAATATCGCTTTTCTGTAATAAGAACTCATTTTCGACTTCTAAATCTCTAAATCCGTATTGTTCATTATTTGGATGTAATCTTATTTTTAATTTTTGATAGGGTGCATCATGTATAATCACTTTTTCAAAATCATACATCATAAAAAATCTTTTTGCTATTTTGTCTAATATTCTTTTGTTTTGTATTATTAAATCATCCCATGTTAAAGTTGATTCTGATTTAGTTATTCCGGTAGATATAACAAAATTTTTTATAGCATCTGGTAAGAATCCTCTTCTTCTTAAAGCAACAATTGTTGTAAGCCTCGGATCATCCCATCCTATTAATTCTCCATTATTAACTTTTTCTCTTATTTTTCTTCCAGAACTTTCAACACCCTCAAGGTTGAATCTTGCAAATTCGTAAGTTCTAGTTGGCGTAAGATCCAGAATTTCTTGTATATATCTCTGTAATTCGTTTCTCATTTCGAACTCTTTACTTCTTAATCTTATAGTTATTTTAGAATATGAGTCCATTATAGCATTTTGAAAATCATAATTGGGCCATATTCTATATTTATTTTTTAATCTTGCATGAGGTGTATCTATTATTCTAAATATAGTTGGATCACGCATTGTAGTATTTTGATGGTTAAGATCTATCTTTAGTCTTAATATTGCTTTGCCCTCTTCATATTTCGGGAATTCATGCCAGTATTTTATATTTTCTTCAACAGACTGATTTCTGTGAATACACTCTTTTCCTTCACTTCTTGATAGCTTTATATCTTCATCATTACAAAAACACATGTAAGCTTTTCCTTTTAGTATTGCTTTTTCCGCATATTCATAGAACATCTCCATGAAATCAGAGGCATATAATAGTTCATCCCATTCAACACCTAACCATTTAAAGTTTTCAATCATTATATTATAAAATTTTTCTTCAACAAGATTAGGATTGGTGTCCTCAAATCTTAAAATGAATTTTCCATTATACTTTTTAGCTAATAAATAATTTAATAAGCAAGCTTTAGCATGTCCTATATGTGGATATTTTTCAGGTCCAGGAGGAAATCCAGTAATTACTGGTTTTGTTGCATCGATTTTTAGAAATGCAAAAATATCTCTCTCAATTTTTTCTTTCTCTTTAAACATTTCAGGAAAATCTTTCTCTAATTCTTCTCTTATTTTTTCTTCTCCAAGAGTATTTATCTCAGATAGTATCTCGTCCATTTCAAATAAAAGTGTTTTCATATATTTCTTTACTTCAGGATATTCAGATATTACTTTAGAAATTACTGCACTCTTGTTAGCTATTCCATTATATTTTAAAGCATTAGCTAAAGTATGTTTTCTTATTATTTTCTTTAAATCATCTATTTGCATAATCATTAAGAATAAGATAAGGTTTATAAACTTTATTTTGTATACAATATAAATGGGCTGGTAGTAGAATGGTTAATACGCTCCGTTCGCAACGGAGAGACTCCGGGTTCGATACAAAAAGCGAATATCCCGGCCAGTCCATAAATATTTATCTAAGGATAATTGTTTAAATGATTATGTATCTTTTATATTGTAATCATATAATAATTATTTATTTAATGAAATTAACCATCATTAACATTTATTTTATAATTATTTAATTCTACTGATTTGTTAATAATTTAATTCTATTGATGAATAATATTAATAATTGATATCTAATTGATATCTTATAAGTTATTTAATATTTTATTTAATTTCATTTAATAACTATCATTTAATAATTATCATTTAATAATTATTATTTAATATTTTATATCTATTTATTAAATAAATACTATTTACCAATTATGTTTATTACCAAATATGAAAATATTAATAAATAGTCAATTTTTATCAAAAATATGTACGGCATTAATTATGATGAGGTTATAGAAATAGCTAAAAAAGCCGGTGAAATACTTGTTAAATATCATGGAAAGAAGGTAGATGTAAAAAATAAAGATCCGAATGGTTATAGTCCAGTATCAACGGCAGATTTAGAAGCCAATAAGTATATATGTAATGCTCTTGAAAAGTATGGTTTTCAAATTCTTTCTGAGGAATCGGAAAAAAAGGATGTAGATCTAAAAAAACCTACTTGGATAATAGATCCTTTGGATGGAACTATAGGATTTCTTAGGAGAAGTATAGATTTCTGCACTATGATAGGATTGCTTGTAGATACTAAAATTGTTTTTGGAGTGGTTTATGCTCCATTACATGATAAAATTTATTATGCAGCAAAAGGAGAAGGTGCATGGCTTATTAGTAATGGAAATAGAAGAAAAATACATGTTTCTAAAACAGACAAATTAAGTCATTCATTAAGAGCGGTAAGGCCTTTTAATAAGCCTAATTTTTTAGATTTTATAATGGATGGAAAAATAAAATGCCGAAGTAAAATAATGGGTAGTTTAGGTTTAAGATTATGTTCTGTTGCAGAGGGCGAAATAGATTTTTATATAAACAATTCGTCAAAACCGAGTAAATGGGATACTGCTGCACCAACAATAATCATTGAAGAAGCAGGAGGCAAAATAACTGATTTCAATAACAAGCCTCTCAATTATATCAAGGAAGGGCTTCAATGGGATGAATCTTTTGTTGCCTCAAACGGTATTCTACACGATAAAATACTTATGGAAATACCAAAAAATGCATTAGACTTGATGAATATGCGATAAATTGATGCTATTTTTTCATGTTTTTCTTTTCTTATTTCTATATTCTTGTTACTAGCAATATATTAAAAATACTATTTATTCATATTATCAATGTTAGTAATATCGTTTAAAAATAATATAAAAACAAACAATGTGTAAAAACATAATATTTTTATAACCGTATATATTTTTATAAATAGAACATACAAATAGCACATATATTTAGCAGATATATTTTGGCACATAATTTGTAGTTAATTATTAAAATTCATTAATAGTTTTAGGGTGTTTTTATGAAAGCAATAATATTTGATTTACAGGGAACACTGGTTGAAAACGGGGTTTTTCCTAGTCCAATTAAGCAAGTAAGGTTTATATTGGGTATAAAGCGAGATTTTCGTGAATATGTTACTTTGTTTGAATCTGTTTTTATGACTTCAACTCATACAACTCTTTCTGAAGGATTTAAAGCAGTAGCTGATGCATTTAATGTGAAAATCACCCCAGCAATTAATGAAAGACTTATTGGAATGTGGAATAAAAATAAGTTATTAAGCAAGCCATTTCCAGAAACAATCGATGTCTTAGAAAAATTAAAAGGAAAATTTGTCCTTGTATTAGTTGCCAATATTGATTGTTTTGGAAAGGATATAATAACAAAGTTTAACCTTCAGAAGTATTTTAACAAAATATATCTATCTTGCGATATAGGTATTCTTAAAACCAATCCAGAGTTTTTCAAAAATATCTTAAACGATATATCATTAAATCCTGAAGATGTTTTAATGGTGGGTGATAGTATAGATTCTGACATGACTCCTGCTTCGAAGCTCAATATAAATACAATTTTAATTGATAGACTAAACAGGCAGGATTATCCAAATAAAATAAGAACATTAAACGATTTAACAAACATTTTAAATGTATAAGGTTTGAACTTATTTTACAATCAGCATTAATTAATGCATAAAGAATTTTTTTATATGATTAACTCATTATATTAACATAATTTATTATATAATTAATTTATTATATAATTATCTTGAAAATGAGTGAATGCATATTTTGTAAAATAATAAAAAAAGAAATCCCATCATACATAATTTATGAGGATAAAAAATTTATGGCCTTTCTAGATATACATCCATGGACAGAAGGACATACTTTGCTCATTCCAAAGAAGCATTATGATTATTTGTTCGACATTGAAGAAAATGAGTATAATGAATTAATGAACAGAGCAAGATTATTAGCTTTATCAATGAAAGAAATAATGGGCGTAAAAAGAATAGGTGTTGCAGTAGAAGGATTTGAGGTTTCTCATGTTCATATACATTTAATACCAATGAATTCTCCATCAGATTTTAATCCGAAAAATGCAAAATCCTTTAGCAAAGAAGAACTTCAGCGTACTCATCAAAAATTAGCGGATTTAAAAATCTAAAAATTATGATAGAATTAAATATTATTGGATTTATTATCGGATTAAATGATATCATCAATTATTGGATTAAATAACATTCTGTTGAAAATCGATCTAAAACTCATTTTGCCGGCATCATTTATTTAGAGTTTGTTTTATTATTATTCATTATATTATCATTTTTTATTATTATTTATTTCATATTGATTCTTCTATTATTATTCATTCTATTATTCATTCTATTATTATTCATTCTATTATCGATGTTTTCCATATATTTACTGCATTGTAAAGTCCATTTGTCAAATAAAAAATCTCAAGAAACGCTTGAAATAATCTTTAAGACTTTCCCAACACACTATTAAAAAATAAAAAATTTATAAATTGTCGTTTCTATTATAATAAAATGAGACTAGCAGAGAACTCAGCAATGGCTGTAGCTATAATTATCTATATAGGAACATTATTATTGTTGTCATTGCTGACTGAAACGAGCATATTCATTGTATTTGTAGCTACACTTCCACTTCTACTATATTTAATTTCTTTATTCTATCTTTTGCGCATAGAAGTTGATGCAATATTATTATGGTTTATGCCATTGATTTTTCCATTAATGTTTCTAATAATTTGGTATACTAAAACATTCAAAATTATTAATTCAACAGACGGCCCAGTTATTACAATAATAAATATAATCATTTCTTATATTATAAACATATTTGTATTATTAATAATCGGAGTAGGAAAAGAAGCTGAAAGAATAAGAACTAAGAGAGCGACGCTAGTTAATGGGCGTCATGTTAATCAAAACATACCACATCATGAAATAAAAAAAGAACTCGAGATAGTAAAGGAAAAGCTTAATAATACGACAAGAGAACTAAAAGAAGCACATATAAAATTAGATAGCGCAAAGGAAGAATTAGTAGAAGCAAAAAAACTGGTTGTATCAAAAGAAAATCTCAATGTTACTTTGAGAGGAATAGAAGACAAATGTAAGGCGATAAATTTTGTCATAGGAAGAGTATATTCTGATAAACGAGGGGCTTCTCAAGAAATAAGAGACAAGCTAAAAATAGATTCTGAATGGTATAATACTTTTTCAGAAATAAAATCAGATATTGATTCAGAAGCAATTAATAATTCTAAAATAAGAGAGGTATTAAATAAAATATTAGATAAACTATTACAATTAGAACAAAAAGAATCTAATGTAATAGAAATAAAAATAGGGACACTTCCAATATATAGGAAGAATGATGACCGAATAATAGATGTCCTCGCGAGAAACGATAAAGATCCAATAATGGAATATCATGCTGAAGCAAAAGAAATATGTGAAAAAACTCTAAAATACTTAGACTCCCAAGAGGGATAAAATATTATGGAAATATATAATGTATGCATAACTTTATAAATTATTATTTTTTTCTCATACAATTATGCGGGTGTAACTCAGCCTGGTTAGATTGCCACGCTCATAAACGCTATTGAGCGATGAGCCTTCGGGCAATGAATTGGGATACGTGGAAGTCGCGAGTTCAAAAGAAGGGCTTGTATCTTCTGAAATTCTCGCCACCCGCATTTTTTATTACTGAAATATTTTCCTTTCTTCTCCATATATTATTCTACACACTTCATTTACTATTTCTTTGAATCTTTCCCTATTAAAGTTCTCTTCAGAAGAAAAATCCCTATTAATTATCTTAGCAAATTCATCGAGTGCTTCAACCTTTTTCTTGATTTTCTCGTCATAATCATGAATATATTTACTAGGCGGAAATCTTTGTTCATAAGTTTTAATATGACTATCTTTTATGATTTTTACTACTTGATCTATTTTGTTATTATTAAAGAGCATTATAATAACTACATATTCATTAAAATAATCCTGACTTATGCCTGTTTTTGGATGTATTTGAGGTATTTTTTCCATTTTGTATAATAAAGACTTTCCATTTTATTAATCTATCTCAAAATTTATAAATTAAACTTTTTTTCTTCTATTAATATGCCGGCATGGCACAATCTGGTACTGCGCTGGACTTGAGATCCAGTTCCGAAAGGTTTCCCGGTTCAAATCCGGGTGCCGGCGTTCAAAATGATGAAAAAATGAATGCATTTCAGAGAAGTTGGGAAATAACAAAGCTAAGTTTCGATGTGATTAAAAAAGACAAGGAGTTAATATTATTTCCAATATTAGGAGGAATATTCTCAATACTTTTTTTATTAGCAATGATATTTCCTTTTTTTATAAATATATTAATGCCTGAAAGCGTATTTGGAATATCTTTATTAATAATGGCATTCATAATATATTTTGGTTTAGTATTCATAGCAACATTTTTTAACGTGTGTGCGGTATATACTATAAAGACGAGATTTGAAGGCAAAAACGCAACATTTTGGGATAGCATAAAATTCTCAATATCTAAAATAGGACTAATATTTGCATGGTCAATAATTTCTGCAACAATAGGAGTCATTCTTAGAATATTACAAGATATAGCTGAAAGAATGGGGGATATTGGAGAATTAATAATGAAAATGATGCTATCAGTGATAGGATTAGCATGGAGTTTAGTCAGCGCATTTGTAATTCCAGGAATGATATATAAAAATATTGGTCCAATAACTGCATTAAAAGACTCAGTTCAAGTATTCAAGAAGACATGGGGAGAAAGCCTAATAAGATATTATGGTTTAGGAATAATACAATTTTTAATGATATTAACAGGAATGATAATAACTATTATATTATCGTTATTAACATTAAGTATTCCAATAATTTCTTTAATAATAATATTAATAGGCGTTTTATATATTATATTAATAATAGCGTTTTTTAATGTTGCAAATAGTGTTTTTAATACGGCACTATATGTATATGCAACAACAGGAAAAGCCCCTAAAGGATACAGGGAAGATATATTAAAACACGCATTTGAAAGAAAGAATAATTGAAAGAAAGAGTGATTTAAAATAATTTTTTTACAAAGGTGATTTTGATGGAATCAAGGAAAAGCTTATTCTGTATGAATAAAGAAGATTATTTGAGGACAGTTTCAGAACTGATAAGAAAATTATTAGAAGCAATAGGTGAAAATCCTGAGAGAGAAGGATTAAAAGATACGCCATTAAGAGTCGCAAAAATGTATCGTGAAACATTAAAAGGCTACTGTGAAGAGGAAAAACCAAAAATCACAGTATTCAATAACGAAGAAGGATACACAGAAATGATAATAGACGAAGGATACTTCTACTCAATGTGTGAACATCATATGGTGCCATTCTTTGGAAAAGTATTCGTAGCATATATTCCGGATAAAAAAATAATAGGAATATCAAAACTTGCAAGAATAGTAGACCATTTTGCAGCAAGATTACAAGTGCAAGAAAGATTAACACAACAAATAGCACGGTATTTATGGGAGACCTTAGAACCAAAAGGCGTGGCCGTAGTAATGCATGCAAGACACTTATGCAGGGAAATGAGAGGAATAAAAAAATTAAACGCGAACATGACAACGTCAGAACTATTAGGAGTATTCAAAGAGGATCCAAAAACAAGAGCGGAGTTTATGGGTACAGTTCAAGCAAAATTGAAAGAATAAACCTTTTAAATAGATATTTGATTCTGTTCTCTATAATTGGGCCATTAGCGCAGCCTGGTAGCGCAGCAGACTCTTAATCTGTTGGTCGGGAGTTCAAATCTCCCATGGCCCGTTCTATAATTTAGATTTCAAAATTGACAATAAATCAATTATTATTCCATCATATTAGTTAATTTTATAAAAGAAAAAAATTATAGCATAATATGGCAATACTAAAAACAGATACAAAAGAAGTAGAATTGCCTGATGGCTCTCCTACAATGAATGCTGCTGAGGAGTTAGGTGTTCCTTTTGGATGCAGGCAGGGAGTCTGCGGTACATGCAAAGTTGAAGTCGTTGAGGGAATGGAGAATCTTGAGCCAAAAACGGAGAGAGAAATAGAATTAAATTTATCACCTAACGAGCGTTCAATGTGCCAGTGCAAGATAAAATCAGGTGTTGTTAAAATAAGATTTTAGTGCTTTTTTTATAATTTTTTCTGTACTTTCTTTATGATTTTATATTTAATATATTTCATTTAGTAATATCGCATTTTCCTGGTAGGTTCCAATTATCTCTTCTTATGTTTTTAACTCCTAAATCTTTAGCTATTTTTTCCATCTCTGCAACCATTCCTGGAGGACCACATATCATCCAAGTATAATCTTCTGGCTTATTAACATATTTTAGAATCATTTCCTTATTTATTCTTCCTTTTTCTCCTAGCCAGTTAGAATCATACTTTTCTAATGTGTTCATTATATAGATATTGTCTCTGCTTAAATAGTCTAGTTCTTCTCTGAATATTATGTCGTCATAAGTACAATTCGCATTTAATAATATTATTCTGTTTTTCATATTATTATTTCTTACATGTCTTAGTATGCTTATGAATGGCGTTATTCCTGTACCACCAGAAAGCATTAGAATATTTTCTTCTGTATCAATTTTATATGTTTCTCCTAATGGTTTGCTTATTAGAAGTATTTCTCCTATTTTAGAATTTATTAATTCTCTACTATATCCACCCATATCTTTTATTGTAAATCTTAAATTATCTTCTTCTGGCGCGCTTGCAATAGTTATTGGTATGTATTCTTTATTGTTTATAGTTATACCTTTTCCAATCATTACATATTGTCCAGCTATGAATGAAAATGGTTTCTCTGTAATTATAGTATAAACATCATGTGTTTCTTTTTTTATGTTTATTATTCTTACTGGATATTTGTCTTTTTTACCTATTATGCTTTTAATTTTTTCTTTGTCAATAACTCTTTTATATAATGGAGTTTTGTCTTCGTCATATATTCCTATTGATTCTTCGAAAACCTCTTTATCTTTTATATATAGTATTCCTAAAGGCATCTTTTCTGTTTCTAGTGCTTTTGAGAATGCCCAACCTTTATTATGCGGGTCGAATTCTTTTTCTAGATAGTATGTGTGTTCATTATACCATTCATAAGTGTTTAATTTGTTGAATGTAACACATGGTTGTAATATATCAACTAATGCAAATCCTTTATGTGTAATTGCTTTTTTTACTATTTCTTTAGCATGTTCCATATCATTTACGCTTGCTCTTGCAACGAATGATGCATCAAGCGATATTGCCACAGCTAATGGATTGAATGGTTCAAGAATAACTCCTGAAATTTGTACAGGCGTTTTCATTCCTTTTAAACTAGTAGGGCTTGCTTGTCCCTTTGTCAATCCATAAATCATGTTATCATGAACAATAACTGTTATGTTAGGATTTCTCCTTATAGCATGTATGAAGTGATTCCCTCCTTCCCCATACATATCTCCATCTCCGCTTGTTACTATGACTGTTAATTCAGGATTGCTTGCCTTTATTGCAGTTGCAGGGGGTAATGCTCTTCCATGTAATCCATTAAAATAATTAGTATTAAGATATTGTGGAAGTTTTGCTGCTTGTCCAATTCCTGAAACAATAACAACTTTTGTAGGATCGAGAGAAAGTTCATCTAACGCTTTTTTAACTATGTTTATTATGCTGAAGTTTCCACATCCTGGGCACCATGCAATATCGTTATGATTTATTTCAAAAGGCATTATATCGTCCTCGATATTTTTTCTACTAGTTCTTCAACACTGAAAGGCAGGCCATTATATTTTAATATTTTCTCGACCTTTATGCCTGTTTCTTTTTTTATTAGATTAGCAAATTGTCCTGTAGAATTATTTTCTATTACAATAATCTTTCTTGCTTTTTTTAAGTATTGTTCTGTTTTAGGATGTAACGGATAAACTTGCGAGTAATGTAAGTATGATATTTTTTCTCTTTTAATTCCTGTGGATATAATTGTCTCAACAGCCTCTTTAACAGTTCCATAAGTGCTTCCCCAACTTATTATTAAAATATCATAATTTTCTTCTTCGCCAAAAATTTTTGGAGGTATTGATTCTTCAAGAATAAGCTTGTGTTTTTTCATCCTCTTCTCAACCATTATATTCCGTACATTCATGTTTTCAGTTATTCTCCCATATTCATCATGTTCATCACTATCTACGCAGACTGTTCCCTCCCCAAATCCAGGTATTCCTCTTGGACTTATTCCATTATCTGTAATAGAGTATCTCTTGTAATCCTTAGAAGTTTTTATTATGTGATGTTCAACATTTAAGTTATTTAAGTCTATTAGGGGTACATTATTTACAGTGTCGATAAAATATTGATCCGTTAATATAAATACAGGAATTTGATACTTTGCAGCAGCATTAAATGCTTTTTGTGTTAAATATATTCCTTCTATCAGGTTTCCTGGAGCATATATTAATCTACAGAATTCCCCATGTCCAGAATATAGTGCAAGATTTAAGTCTTCTTGTGCAGTTCTAGTAGGAAGTCCTGTGGCTGGGCCTGGTCTTTGTGCGATGTGTATTACTATTGGGGATTCAATCATTCCTGCAAGACTTACACCTTCAGTCATTAGAGCAAAACCTCCTCCTGAAGTGTTTGCAAGTGCCCTCGCACCAGCATACCATGCACCTATAGCCATATTAATTGCGGAAATTTCATCTTCGGCTTGCTCTACTATTATTCCAAAATCGTTCTTCTTTGAAGCCATATAAGTTAGAACGCCTGTTGAAGGAGACATAGGATATGCTGATATGAAGTTACAACCACCAGCAATTGCGCCTATACCTATACTTTCTGAGCCATGTAACAGAATTTGTTCTTGTACATTTTTATCAGTATTTATATTAAACAACTCTCTTATATAGTTATTATTCCTTAATCTTTGTCCTTCTTCATAGCCCTTATTTGCTGCTTGAATATTTTGTTCAACTACATTAGAAGGTTTATCGGAAAAACTTTTTCTAATCAATTCATGGAATCGCTCTATTCTAGAATTAAAGATTCCTAATATTATTCCAGTAGCTACAGTATTAGCAAATATTTTTGAACCAATATTTGATGCAATATCCATTATTGGGACATCAAAAATTTTTTCATTATTTTCTCCTAATATTTTTTTATCACCTATAATGATTGTTTTTTCAGATATTCTATCTGAAAGATGGTTTATTGCATTTTTGTTTAGGGGGAGTAAAACATCTATCCTGTTAATATACCCTTCAATAGGTTTTGAACTTACTCTTATGGTTGTAGAGTTTTCGCCTCCTCTAACTCTAGACATGTATTCTTTAGTCGCAAATATGTTATATCCTTCGTTTTTAAGTATTTGGGAAAGAAAATTAAAGATTGATTCTATACCTTGTCCGGCCTCTCCACATAGCACTATATTTACTTCTTTGGTTTCTTGATTTTTTGAATTATGCTCTATGTTATTTTGAATTATTCCTAGTTCTATGTGTTTGCTAATTACTTTTTCAACAACAGAATCCATTAATGAATACTTATTTTCTTTTAATAGTCCTTTTATTTGTGTTGGTTCAATTAATTCTGCTTTAAAATTATTTGTCAATTGTTTAAATTGTTCAGGTGCATTGCTTCCCCATTCATATGATCCTATAAATGTCAATATTTTAGTCTTTGGGTGCAGAGAATTTGCAAGATATAGTATTGATGCAATTTTTGGATGTAAGCCTCCTAAATAAGTTGGGCTCGCGACAATCAAAGTTGAAGCATCAACTAAATCCATTGCAATTTTTCCAGCATCAACATCAAGAACATTATATTCTTTTACAGTTATTCCTTTTTCAATAAGTTTTGTTACTAAGTATTTAACCATCCCCTTGGTGCTACCATGCATTGAAATATATACAATAACGACTTCTGGTTTAACTTTTTTTGAAGTCCATTCTTCATATAAGGATAAAGGATATTCAGGATTGTTATACATTGGACCATGACTTGGTGCTATTATTTCAATATCTAATTTTCTTATTTTTTCAAGATTTTTTGTTATTATATTAGCAAACGGCATCATTATTTCAGAATAATACCTTTTTGCTGGGAGATATATATTTTCATCTGCATATAAATCGCTTGTTGCAATATGCGAACCAAAGAAGTCGCAAGTAAAAAGTATTCTATCCTCAATTAGATATGTACACATCGTTTCAGGCCAATGAACCCATGGAGTGAATATAAATTGCAAGGTTTTGTCCCCTAATGAAAGTTTGTCATAATCGTTCATGATGATGAAATTTGATTCTTCTAAGAAGTGTTCATCCATCAATATTTTTTTGTTCAATTCATTACATACAATTTTACATTCAGGATATTTTTGTAAAACTGCATTTATAGATCCAGAATGATCTTGTTCACCATGGTTCGATATTATATAATCTATCTTCTTTATTGTTTTTAGATTTTCTAATAGAACATCAGTCATCGTGGGGTCTACTGTGTCTATGAGCGCTGTTTTTTCAGAACCAATAATTAAGTAAGAATTATAGCTTGTACCTTCTGGAAGATAAATTATTTCATCAAAGTATTTCCTATCCCAGTCTATTGCTCCAACAGAATAAACATTTTCTGTTATCTTTTTCATCTACACCTCTTTTTTATAAGCACAGTATTTCATTGCTTTTTTTATTGAGTATAACTTATTAGCTTAAATAATGCGCATATATTAATTAGTTAATGCATACTATTTATATTTTACATTGTTTCTTATTTATAAATATTTTTAGAGCGAGTTTTATTTTAAGATTTTTATTAAATGTGCTGTCTTATAGCTTTCTAATTATTTTTTATCTTTTATTTTTTTATTAATTTTTTTATTTTTTTCTTTTATTGATATGTTTTTTATATTAGGTATATTTATTCATAAATTTTATAAATAGATTGTGTTTCCCATAAGTATCATATATTTAATGAACCAGATATATTTATATTGATATACTTTAATGTTTTTGATGTATATTTTTGAATAATTGAATATTTTGTTTATAAGGTAGACTAAAAGTCTGAAGTGGTAGAATTGCAAATAATAAAAAGCAATACTAAAACAAAGATAGAACTGGAAATAAAAAAGTCATACCATTTAAGAAATAGTGTATCAAATAGCGTATCATATAATATTTTTGATAGAAATGAAAAGGCTAATGAATTTGTTAAAGGACGGAGTATTAGTGACTTTAATCACAAGTTCATTAGCTGGCAGTCCGAGAAATGAGCCTTCTTTAGAAAATAAATTATTAAACGACCAATTATTTAATAATAAAAAAGAACCAGAATTATATTTAGACAAAATCAATTCAAGAGCCCTATCATATTCTGAAATAAGAAAATATCTAGACAAAGCATATTCTAAAATAAAAACTCCAGAATACATAAATTTAGCTGTACAACTGGCAAGAAGCTATGTGGAGAGTAAAGACAATCCGTATGCAGTAAGTAATGCAGGAGCCAGAGGATTATATCAGATAATGGAGGAATCATGGAATGAAGTGATGAACGAATACAGTTTTGACCACGCTTTTGATCCATACCTCAATAATATCGCAAGTTTAAAACATATACTTAGAATAGATACTTATTTGAGGCAGAACTATCCAGGATTTGAAGAATTACCATTAGAGCAAAAACGTGATTTATTAAATGCAGCATATAATGGAGGTCAAGGCAGATTAAAAAGTGTTGGTTGGGATATAAATGCAATGCCAAAGGAGACAAGAGATTACGTTAAGAAGATGAGAGAGAGGACGCTAGAAGAAGAGATGAAATTATATGGGTTGAATGCTAAAGGTTGAATGTTCAATAGAATATTTTTATAAGGCCACTCTTCTAATATGTTAAAACCTGTAATTATGAATATTAATTATTTTATTTATAATTACTTTAATAATTACTTTATAATAATCACCTCTTTTTTATAATAATTCAAAATAAAATTCTAAATATTTTTTATGTTTTAATATTTAAATGACATGGTTTTTTGTGTTGTTTTCTAAAGAATAACATGAATATTCCCCATGCGATAAATAGAGACATGCTGCTTAGTATTATGGGTAGAGTATAATGTATTCCTGAGAAGAATCCTGCAATCAATGCAGGTATAGCAAGACCTAATGATTGTAAGGATTGATTTATACCAAGTACTTCACCTTGATTTTCCGGAGCAGTAAGATTTGAAATCAACGCATTATTGTTAGGCATCGTTAATCCACTAAATATTGCAATGAACGGCGCTATAAAATAAATCCCCGAATCTTTGGAAGGGAAAAGCATCAAAAATATTACAATAGACAAAAGTAGTACAGTGAAAGGGATTATCTGTTCTGGGCAGAACTTCTTTGCAAGAGGACGGACAATTAAACCTTGCGTTAATGCAATACATAATCCGAGGAATGCAAAGAACGTGCCTATCTGAGATTCTGAATAACTGAATTTTTCTATTAGGAATACTTGAAAGAATTGCGTATAGAATGAAAATCCAAGTGTAAACATAAAGACAAAGATGAATAAAACCCTTAATTCTAGAAATGAAAATGCTTTCTTAACATGTCTAAATCCAGTCAAAATACTTATATCAGAATGTTTCTTAATTTGGAGTGTTTCTTTGAAATTTATTATCAAAACTATTATATTTACAAAACATAGTATTGCTGCAAACCAGAATGGCGTAGCATAATTAAACCATGAAACAATTGATGAATCAGCGAGTTTGCCCCCAATGAATGGGCCTATTATGACTCCAAGGCCGAATGCCATACCTATGAGTCCAAATCTCTTGACCTTTTCTTGAGGAGAACTGATATCTGCAATAGCCGATAATACGATTGTTATATTTCCTCCTGTGAATCCATCAATTATTCTAGAGACAAACAATAACCATAATTGATTATTTATAATAGCTATTGCAAACAATATGTATCCTGCAAGTGTTCCTGCGAGCGATACTAAAAGAAGTTTTTTTCTTCCGTACCTATCAGATAATGCTCCAAGTATTGGTGCTCCAAAGAATTGTGCTAATGGGTATGATGCAAGAAGTAATCCTAAAATTATTGTTCTTGTAGCAAAGGAAGTTGATGATGCAAGTATGCTATTTGAAGGATTGATCAATAATGGTGCAAGAATAGGAATAACTAATCCTATTCCAATCATATCTATCAAGACTATAAAGAATATAGGTAATATGGAAAATTTATTAGAAGGTTTATTCATACAATTAGCTAACTTGTTGTTTTTATAAATATTATTATACTTTCAAAAATATTTATAAAGAAAGTTCTAATTCTTAAATAGAATTTATGCTCCTGTAGTGTAGTCCGGACAATCATACAGCCCTCTCAAATCTTGGAGAACGGCTGTGACCCGGGTTCAAATCCCGGCGGGAGCATTATAGATAATAAAGTACTAAGAAGAAAATTATATATATTAACGGCACTATAATTAGCATGCTATATTCTGTTGTTTTATGTATCTTCTCCACTATCTTTTCTTTTTTACGCTCTTGGAAATCAAAGATGATAATATTTATAACAAAGCTTACAAGCAGTATCGCATAAGTAAGCATCATGAACTTGTCTGCAAAAGTTAGATATCCTACAGGTGGTATCTGATTAGTTATTGATACATGGAACATTACCGAGGCAACTAATGCTGAGCTTATCATTGCTACTCTTGTAGCTATTTTGTCCGGGTCAATGACAAAGCTGCTTAATGCAACAAGCATTATGAATATTATGGGCAATAATGTTTTTATAAAGGAGTTTAAGAATATTTTTGATATGTTGATGTTGAATGTATACCTTGAGTATATCTCATCATATATTTCATATTCGTGATCATCAACGGTTACATCCCATCCATCAATATACCATCCAGTGAACAATACTGCATCATCAATCCCCGATTGTTCCTTATCAGGAACATACCTCAATTTATCTATGGTATTTTTTTTATCCTCTATTATTATCTGCATTTTTTGCCTATCAAAGGGAAACTTTACAAGGTCAACCCTGCTATTAAGAGTTGCTTGGATCCTATAGAATTTCTCGTTTGGCTCATCTATTATCTTATCGATGCTTGTTGCCCTTCCATTCATGAATTCAAAATTTTCAGGAGAGCATCTATCTTCACATCTCATTGAAAGATAAAAATCAGCAGTGAATGCTCCTGTAGAAGTATCGAATTTTCCAAGGTTAAGAATATACAAGCCTACTTTGACATCTTTCGAATTATCCTGTGCGTTAACAAGTGATATGCTTAATAGTAATAAAGGAAATATCAATAATAAGGATAATATTTTTTTGCCCATAATGGAAACAGAGAATATTGCTATTTTTAAAATTTATGGAACTGTCACAGATCTTAATGTTAGTTTTGTTTGAATGTTTCTTTCCCAATTATACTTCTTTGAATATTTTATATTTATTATTAAACAGTTTTAGATTGTCCATTATTACTATAAACATTATTGCTGTTAATAATGTAAGAATCCATTCATTTAATCCTATTGGTGTAAGATTTAATACTTTGTTTAATGGCGTGTATATTGCTATTATTGTAAGCAGTATAGATACTATTGATGCGAAAAATAAGTACTTATTTGTTAATGGGGAGCGTGTCATTACTAATTTTCGGAACGATCTAAAGTTAAAAGCATTAAATACTGCAAATAAAGTCATTAATGTAAATAAAATAGTTCTTGCCTCAATTATTTCTAAACCAGTCAATTGTATAGCAATATAATATGTTGCTATTGCTCCTAAAGTCATTAATACTCCTGAAGTAAGCAAAAACATCATTATTGGTTTGGTTATTATTTCTGATTTTCTTCTTGGAGGAATGCTCATTATATCTTTTGCACTCGGATTAAATATTAGACTGATAGCGGTTATTTCATCAGATATGATATTCATAAATAATATTTGTATTGCAAGCAATGGAAGAGGGAGATTGAGGAATATAGCTATTGTTATAAGAAATAATTGCGCAATATTTATTGATATTTGATACGCTGAAAATTTTTGTATGTTCATGAATATTGTTCTACCTTCACTTATTGCTTCAACTATTGTGTAGAATCTATCATCTTTCAATATCATATCTGCCGCTTCTCTTGATACATCTGTTCCATTTTTTCCCATTGCAATACCTATGTGTGCTTCCTTTAAAGCTGGCGCATCATTTACACCATCACCCGTCATCGCTACAACTTCACCATTATTTTTTAATGCGCGTACAATTTTTATTTTATGATCAGGTCTAACTCTTGCAAATACAGATATTTTTTTTGCATTTTTTGAAAGTTCATCATCGGTCATTTCATCAAGTTCTTTTCCGGTCATAGCATCTCCTTTTAATCCTATTTCTTTTGCTATCGCTTTTGCTGTTTCAATACTATCTCCTGTTATCATTTTTACTTCTATTCCTGCACTATTGCATAACTCTATTGCTTCTTTAACTTCAGGTCTTGGAGGATCTCTAATTCCGGCGATTCCTAAGAAGATGAGTTCTTCTTCTTGCATATCATATTTAATTTCCTTGTATGCGAATCCTATTACTCTTAGGGAGTTGCTCGACATCAATTCTGCTTTTTTAACTATTTTTCTCCTCTCAGAATCCGTTAATTCTTTTATTCCGGAATTTTTTAGTATGTATTTGCATTTTTTTATTAAAATGTCCGTTGCGCCCTTTGTGTACATTTTTTTGGTGTTTTTTTCTTTAACAATAACACTCATCATCTTACGTTCTGAGCTGAAGGGTTTTTCATCAATTCTAACATGTTCTATGTCTTCCTTATATATTCCTAGATTTGCACCCATAAGTAATAATGATTTTTCTGTAGAAGAACCGATTATTATTTTTTCATCCTTTTTTTCTATTTTAGCATCATTACATAGTATTGCTGTTTTAATGATCATATTAAGTACTTTATTGTCTTTTAGGCCAATTTTTTTATCTCTCATGTAGATTCTACCTTGAGAATCTGGAGGTATTTCAAATGTTGTATCATCTGCAAAGATTTTACTTACTATCATCTGGCCTGTTGTTATAGTTCCAGTCTTATCAGAACATATTACAGTAGTTTCTCCAAGAGTTTCTATAATCGACATTCTATTAATTATTGCATTTTTTTTGGCCATTCTATATGCGCCATTTGAAAGAGCAGCAATTAATACTACAGGAAAACCTTCAGGAAATGCAGCGATTGATAAAGCTAGAACTACAATTAGAATTTCAATTATTTTATCATAAGTTAATGGGTTGTTGTTTAAAATCATAAATATTCCAGTAATGAAGGACACTATTAATGCAAGAGCCACTAATTGTTTTATCAGTTTATTGATCTTTTTTTGTAATGGAAGATCTTTCTCTATTGTTGAAATACTTTGGGCTATGCTTCCAAATTTTGTATTCATTCCAGTATGAACTACTCTGGCAACACATTTTCCTTCTATTATGAATGTTCCCATATATACCATGTTTTCCTGAGTGAAAGAATCCTCTGTTTTCTCAGTAGTTTTGGAGCTCTTTTTGACCTCTTTAGACTCTCCTGTTAAAAGAGATTCATCGACTTTGAGGTCTTTTTCTTCTAGTATTATACAGTCTGCAGGAACCCTTTCTCCAGTTCTTAGAATAAGTATGTCCCCAGGGACTATATCTTTAGTATCTATTTCTTTTTCTTTATTATCCCTGATAACTAGTGTTGTTGAAGTAATCATTTGTTTTAAAGCTTCTATAGAACGTTCAGCTTTATATTCTTGAATGAATCCTACGCTTATAACAATAAATATTACCCCAAGAACAACATATGCAGTGGTTACTTTTCCAACGATCATAGAAATAATAAATGCGCCAATCATTAGATAAATCACTGGATTAGAAGTAATCTGTCTCAATAAAATATTTAATGGAGTATTTTTATTGATTTGTCTTATCTCATTTCTTCCATATTGAGATAATAGGTTTTCTGCTTCTTTGTTTGTTAATCCAGTGTACAAAAATTCACCCCTTTTCTATATATAGAATAAATATAAGTTTCATTCAATTGATTATTATTTGAATTTTGTTTTGTGGTTTTTTAAATTTTATTATTATCTTTATTTATATCTTTATTTAATATCCTTATTTATTACTGTAATCTATTACTGTGCTGCTTTTTTTTATACTTTTTTAATTTACACTAGGTCTCGTTTCTCATATTTTCAGAATATATCTCTATTATTAGTTTTAACAAAACTATAAAGAATAGCATAAATTCCTGTTTTTTTAATCCTACATATATTAAGGAACCTAATATTACTGATAAGGTTGTTAATATTAATTTAGAATATGGCCTAAATGTGAATTCGTGTGGAGATTTGTCTTTTAGGTTTCCGCTTATTTCATCAATTATAAATTTTATACCATTAATTAATATTAGTGCGATTATAAAAAATAATATTGTTGATATGCTTTCATAGTTTAGAGTGTTTGATTCCGAAATCCATTTCAAGAAAAACTTAATAAGCAAATAATATATTATTAAGAATATTCCATAATGAAAAATGAAGAAGGGTATAAATATAATTTTACCAAAAGGGTTTTGACCGCAGGAAGCCATCCTTAAAACATTAAAGAAACCTATTATAATGTTTTCAGTTAAAAATAACAATATTAATAGGCCAATGCTTTTATAATAATATACTAAAAATAATGCTACAAAAGCACTAGTAATTGTTAGTATGTTATTTTTTGTGTCCATACAAAAATACCTGTAGCAACAAATATATAAAATTAATCAATTTTTTTGCTTTAAACAACACTTATAATTTTAATATTTATTATATTAATTAATATTTTTATTATATTAATATTTTTTTAAAATAGTATTATGGTGTTTTGTTATATAGTGTTTTGTTATGGTGTTTTATTGCGACTGTAGTATAGTGGTAGAATGCGACCCTCCCAAGGTCGTGACCCGGGTTCGAAATCCAATAGTTTGATTGACGAAAGTCCCGGCAGTCGCATATGCCCAGATCGCATAACCTGGTATTGCGTCGGTCTCGAATCGTTGAAAGAAAACCGATGCCGAAAGGCTTCCCGGTTCAAATCCGGGTCTGGGCGTTTTTTATTATTTTTTATTATCTTTTTTATTATTTTTTATTATTTATTATATATTTTTATTATATATTTTATGTGATGAATTTATTATTATGTGATGAATTTATTGTATGATATTATACTGTATTTATATTATTCATTTATTTCATTATGTGCTAATTACTTTACTATGTGTTATTTATTTTATTATGCGGTATATTATTGATGTAACCTCATGCATTTTAAGCATATTATTATGAAGCAGAGAAGTAGTTGTGCAATTGCCATCTATGTAGTATGTTTTTTTTACTTGATAATCCAGTTGTGCATTTTTAACTAGAACAACTCCGTCGCTGTCCTCATTCTGCATTTCACATCCTCTGCCTATTATAAGATATGTTTCAGGCATAGAATAATTTTGATTTAATTTTCTAATAAATTCAGAATCTTGATGCATTTCATCGCATTCTAAATCGTTTCCAAAGATCTTACAAATACCATGAACCCTATCATTGATTCCTTTATTAGGGGTGCCTATCATTATGAATTTATTTATATCTTCAGGACCATATTCTTGTATATATCTCCTTACAACTAAACCCCCCATTGAGTGTGCAATAATATCGACTTTTTTGCTTCCTGTTTTTTCTTTGATATCCTCAATAATATTTTTTAACCTATTAGCATAAATTTCTATGCTTTCATTTTTTGATTCTAAGAAGTTATTTCCTAAAAGAACGTTATTATAACTTACATAATATGTTGGTTTAAATATTGAATTGAACATAATTGTGCTGTTTTTATCAAAAATATATACTTTTAATGGATCCCAAATTCCGAAAGAAATATAGTTCTTAGATTCCATTTCATTTTCTAAAAAATTGAATATTTCAGTGTTTTGATATGCGGAATTTTTTTGATTAAAAGAATGACCATGAAGCATTATTATAGGATATTTTTTATTAATACCGCACTCTTCACAATTTCCATATAAACAGCATTTTTGCAATGGTTTATTAATTGAAACAATGTCTGGCGTCTCATTAAATCCTGGCAGTTGTTGTTCTTTAACAATATATTCATCTAAGGAGATTTTTTCTTCTTTTCTATTACAATAAAAAGATATATTAATCATAGTTTTTACTAAGGGTTCAAAATCTAGAAAATAATACATATACTTTGTTTGGTTTGAACTGCGATTATTGTCAAATATGAAATTATTAATAACAATATAATGTCCTGTTTCATTTTCAACCTCAGAGATATTTACTTCCGATATATTTAATTCTGTCAATAAAATATTCTTGTACTTGTTTATTTTATCCTTTACAATTATTTCATAATCTATAATAGTTTCACCATAATTCATATTTGAGCTATTTAAACTTTTAGATAGATTTTCCAATAAATAATACATAAAGATTTTTTCTTCAAAAGAAATGTTGTTTAAGGAATAATTATTTATCGAATTATTATTTATCGAATTATTATACATTACACCATCCCTTAGTCTATTATTATAAGTTAAGTTTCTCGCGGTTAAAAAATTTTCCATAATATATTTATGTATTTCACATCTCTGACTCATGTCTGCTAAACTAGAAAGATTAAGATAAATATGTGTAGTATTACAATCAAGTATGAGGCAAGAAAGTTTGTCTAATAAATAAATGTCCACATAGTCTCCTTTTGTTTCTAAAACTTTTTTCTCAAATATATTAAATGTTTCCTCTATGTTTTTCTGTTCCAATAACGCATCTCTTAAGAGTGCATCATAATTTTCTAGTTTATTCATTTTTAAGGTATTAATGTTTATTAAAGAAAGGCTTGTAATTGCATATTCCTTAAAATCTTCTATGTTGCCTGGAAAATATTTTATCATTTTGATTATTTTTTCTGCGCTATTTTATGTTGTTTTTATGTATTTTTGCTATGGTGTTATGTTTTTCTACTGTTTGATATGTTTCATTAACAAGTTTTGAAGTATTTATCAACAATTCTTGGCTTAGTTCATAATTTTTTAATAAAATATCATAGGAAGTCTTATAGTAATCGTCATTCCAGTAATCTATTATTTTTTTTGACTCTTCCCTTAAGATACCAGCATATGTGTTATATTTAATCGCGTCCTCTTTTAAGTTATACGGAAAATTAATTTGCGAAGTTTCTTTGCTATATAGAATGACTGTCGTATTGTCTATGTTCAATTGTGAAAAAGCAACATTCTTAGAGAAGGGAATCATATAACAATAATGTTTGGTTTATTATAACTTCTTCCTCTTCAGAAGGTTTATGATTTATTATAAGCGTGCTTTTTCTAACATAGGAGTTGTTATTTGCTGGACACTTCTTTGTAGGAATGTTCTGACACTTTATTTCATATTGATATATCGATTGCCCATATCCTCTTGGCGCTTCAATAGTATAAGAAAGTTCTTTACTCTTGCTATTATAAAAATAGAATGAATCGTTGATAAGGTTGTTTTTATTAATGTCCTTTGTTATATCGACTATTTTTTCATCACAAAATGCTTTGCATAACCAGTAGTTATTCATATTAATTGTAATTTCAAAATCATATTTATCTCCACTATTAAGAAGTGTTGTTTCGTACAGTTTATTAGTTTCTAAGATTATTTCTTCACCTATCATCAAATTGATTTTCCTATATCCATAAGCGATAGAAATGACGAGTGATATTATCAAAAACAGCACTATTGTTTTTTTTATTTTTTTACCTGTTATTTTATTACTTTTTATTATATTATCTGATAGTTTGTTATTTGTTAATGTATTATTTTTTATTTTGTTATCCATTATTTTATTTATTATTTTATTATTGATTTTTTTATCGTTCATTTTATTATTATTTTGTGATTTTATTTTGTGATTTATGATTTTACTTCTGCTTTTTTTATTTATTATTATTACTTTTTATTTATTATTAGTATTTATATATTAAATATTAATACTTATATATTAAATTAATACTTATATATTAAATACTTATATATTAATTACTTCATGATTGTCTTTAATAATAAAAAGACTATTCTTTGTAAAATAATAAAACATCAAAGTATGTAAATTATCGCACATATTCTATTTATCACTTTTATATATAAATTATGTCTATGTACATTATAAATTCTGAATAATAAAATAAGTATTAAAATAATAAGGTATATTATTAGTTATATTATTAATTTATTATTATTTAAATTTATCATTAGTTATATTATTAATTTATTATTCTTTTTTATAGTATCATCTCTTAAAATTTCTTAAATATCTGTTATCTAGCAATACTAAGAATATTTCAGGTATCTTTCAATCAAATATTTACTTTCAATAATATGTTTATCATAAACATTATAAATATATTCAATTTATTTCTTTACATGACTAATCTACACATAATAAGGAGAAACACTTTCATAGTCGGAGCATTAATACAATTAATTCTTCTTTTATATGCGGTATTTTTTAATCAAAAATTTATAATGGATGGAATATTCAGTCTTGTAGCTATAGGCTTGTTTTATATTATAGAACAAAGATATCCCTTAAATCCAATAATAATATTCTTTGGTTTTATACCATTGTATTTTCATAATGTTGGTGTTTTGTTCGGGTTTTTTGGATTAAAAATATTTGGTTTAGGATATGATAAGTGGGCACATTTTATAAACAGCAGTATAGTCACAATTGTTTTATTTTATATATTAATAGCGCATTCAAAGGAAAGAATAATCAAACACATACTAATTGCATTCTTGATTATGTTAGGTTTTAATTTATTACATGAGGTTAATGAATTTATTGGAACAAGATATTTAGGTATTTATTCAGAAAGTTTATTCAGTGTTGGTGATGCATTAGCTCCTTCAGGGTCTGATCTTCAAGTATATGATGCATGGTGGGATATGATATTTGATATATTTGGCGGATTATTTGCGATGATTTTTCTTTTAATTACGCGTTTGCTGGAAAATACTCATGAAAGAGATTATTTCAGAAATTCTTAGAAAATTTCAAGAAAAAGTATGCTGTTATTAATAAAGAGTATGGTGTCATTAATAAAGAGTATGCTATTATTAATATGATTAGCCCCAATCGTAAAATGGTTTGTCTCTCGAAAAAACTTGGACTTACCATGTAAATCTTTTTCAATATCCCATAAACCATTAGATTTATAAATAGTTATTATTTCCTTTGCTTATACCCATTAGGCATTCAACAAATTCTTTAATGTTGAATGTTTAACTACGTTAGTAGGAGGGAAAAATGGATAAGAAACAAGCATTAGAAGTTGTAACGCAATTGAGGCAAAGTTCTCCAAAGAGGAACTTCATTCAGGCAGTTGATTTAATAGTTAATTTGCAAGATTTAGATTTTAAAAAACCAGATCATCAAATTGATTTTTATGTAGTTCTTCCTCACGGTACAGGAAAGAAAAAAAGAATCGCTGCCTTTGTAGATGTAGATATGATTGATGAAGCTAAAAGTGTTTGTGATACAGTTATTTCTTTAACACAATTTGACGATTATGCAAAAGACAAAAAGAAGATAAAAAAATTAGCTAAGAATCACGATTATTTTATTGCCCAGTCAACAATAATGAGTAAAATCGCTTCAACATTCGGAAGAATACTTGGTCCTAGGAACAAGATGCCAAATCCTAAAGCAGGATGTGTTGTTGCGTCAAAATCAAACATAAAACCAGTATATGATAGACTTCAAAAAACCATTAGGGTGTTAGCAAGAAATAAACCTTTAGTGCAATTATGCATTGCTAGGGAAGATATGAGCGATGAACAAATAGCTGATAACTTATACTTTGTTTATGATCAATTAATTCATCACTTGCCTAAAGAAAAGAATAATATAAAAAGCATATTTATAAAAACAACAATGGGTAAGGCAGTGAAGGTGGAGGTATGAACATGACAGATAAAAAATCCACCATAAGAAAGACGAGTCATATTCCAGAATCAAAAAAGAAAGTAGTTGATGAAATAAAATCCCTTTTAAAGGAATACCCGATAGTTGCTATAATCAACTTGGAGAATCTTCCAGCTAAGCAATTACAAGTTATGAAGGGTAAATTAAGAAAAGATGCAGTAATACGAATGGCAAAAAAGAACCTTATAAAAGAGGCCTTCAAGGAATCAGAAAAACCTAATATAGAAAAAATGATTGAATACCTTTCAGGAATGCCTGCACTATTATTTACGAGGGAAAATCCGTTCAAACTTTTTAAGATATTAAAGAATAGCAAGAGTAATGCACCAATAAAGCCTGGTCAGGTTACTCCTAAAGATATAATCATACCCAAAGGACCAACACCTTTTGCTCCCGGACCAATAATTGGAGAACTTGGAATGTTGAAAATTAAAGCAGGTATAGAAGCGGGCAAGGTAGCAATAAAGGAAGATGCACATGTAGCTAAGAAAGGAGATGTAATAAAATCACAATTAGCATCATTACTTTTAAGGTTAGGAATAGAACCTATGGAAATAGGTCTTGATTTGATTGCTGTTTATGAGAATGGCGAAGTATTAACTAAGGATATACTCGACATAGATGAAGAGGCATTTATAATGAAGATACAATCTGCAGCAAGAGAATCAATGAGTCTAGCAATAGAAGTAGCTTATACTAGTAAAGACACTATAGAATTACTAATACAGAAATCATTCAATGATGCAAAAACTATTGCAATCGAGAGAGACATACTTGCAGACTTAGTAATAACTCAAATATTAGCAAAGGCAAGTGTTCAGGCAGAGTCTTTGAAAAAAACTGCAAATTTGTAAAAAAATAAATAGTTAAAATAATATTTATAGGAGGTTAAAATGGAATATGTATATGCGGCAATGTTATTGCATAAGGCAGGTAAAAAAATAGATGAGAATTCAGTGAAAAAAGTCTTGGAGGCAGCAGGAGTGACTGTTGATGAGGGCAGAGTACGCGCATTAGTTGCAGCATTAGAAGGTGTGAATATTGATGAGGCAATAAAAAATGCCACAATAATGGCTGCACCAGTCGCATCAGCACCATCAGCACATACAGAGAGCAAGACAGAAGCAAAGAAAGAAGAGAAAAAAGAAGATAAGCAAGCAGAAGAACAATCCGCAGCCGGTCTTAGTGCATTGTTCGGTTAATTTTTTAATATTATATTTTTATAATTTTTATACATTTTTATAATTTTTAGAATATTTTTGAGGTAAGAATGCTGAGTGAATCAGAGATAGAAAAGTTAATGAATGAAATTAATTCTTTAAAATCAGAGGTAAAAGATTTAAGAACAAAATTAAATGGATTAGATAGAAAAAAAGAAGATTTGTTCAGAGAAAAAAGAAAAATCGGGTCAGATATATATTCTAGAATAAAAAACGCTAAAGATAATAAGATAAAAAGGGATTCTTTAACTGGTGTTATAAAAAATACCAAGCTAACAAAGGAAGAAATAGATTCTAGAATCATCATTCTAGAGCAGGAAATAAAAAAATTAAAGGAAGAAAAAAGAAAATTTCTAGAGAAGGCAGGTGTTGATGATCCTATAAAGTTAAAGAAAAGCATAAAGGCATTAGAATTTAAAATAGAGACAGAAGGTTTAAGTTTTGAAAAAGAGAAAGAATTAATGAAGGTTTTACAAAGAATGAAGAAGCAATATGATAGTGTGCATTCTGTTAACGATATAAACAAGCAGTTAGATATAAAATATAAAGAATTAAGAGATTTACGACACCAACTTGAACTGACTAAGAAAATAGTCCAAGTTTCAGCTAAAGAAAGTCAGAAACATCATATAGAACTTATAGAATCAAATAAGGAAATAGACGATTTAAGAAGTAAAGAATCAGAATTAGAAAAACAGATTTCTTCTATAAAAAAAGAGATGCATGCAATAATAGAAATTCTGGATTCTAAAAACGCAAAAATAGAAGAGATAAAAAAGATACTTCATGAAAACAATGTTAAACTAAAAGAAGATTTTGAAAAGCAAAAACAAGAGATGCTTAAACATAAGGATGAAGAAGTCAAAGAAAAATTGAAGTCTGGAAAAAAACTAACAACAGAAGATCTTCTAATACTTCAAAGAACTATGAAAAACTAATTTTTATGAGTATTCTTTTATTTTTATTATCTTATTCTATTAACTTTATAAACTCTTGCTTATTACTCTTAATATGACTTTATACTTAATAGGAATAGGACTAAATGATGAGAAAGATATAACATTAAAAGGTCTTGAAGCTGTTAAAAAATGTAAATATGTATACCTTGAATCTTATACTTCAATCCTTCAGGTGCCAGTTATTAAATTGGAAGAGTTTTATGGTAAAAAAATAATTTTAGCAGATAGATTAATGGTTGAAAAACGTACCAATGATATTCTTGCTGATGCAAAGGAAAATGATGTAGCATTCCTTGTAATCGGGGATATTTTTGGAGCAACAACACATATAGATCTTGTTTTAAGAGCAAAAGCATTAGGGATAAATTGTGAATTTATACATAATGCATCGATAATGAATGCTATTGGAGTTGTTGGGCTTGAATTATACAAGTTTGGCAAGACAACATCTATACCTTTTCCTGAAAAGGGCTTCAAGCCAGAAACATATTATGATGTTATTAAAATGAATAAGGAAATGGGTTTACATACTCTTGTATTGCTTGATTTGCGTCCAGTTGAACAGAGGTTCGTTACAGTAAATTTGGGGATTCAGTATTTGCTTGAAATTGCATCTACTCGTGGTGATGGCGTATTTGATGAGAATACAATGGTGGTTGGTTGTGCAAGAATCGGTGGAGATTTTCACATAAAATATGGAAAGGCAAAAGATCTTCTGACTCATGACTTTGGAAAACCCTTGCATTGCTTGATTATCCCAGGAAAACTTCACTTCATCGAAGAAGAAGCCTTGAAACAATGGGAATAAAATTCATATGGTATCAAAATCATAATATCAATATAAAATCCATACCTTTATAAGCTAAACATATATTCTATGCATAAGTAAGGGGTTTTTACACATGAGTATATACCGAGAATAATTATATTGATGATATATTGAAGTCGATATCTACTTCTAGAGTAAAGATTCCTAAGGAGGAAAAAATGGAGCGAAATTTTAGGTCGGGGTTAAGATCCTTTGGACCAAGAGAAATGCATAAGGCAACTTGCTCAGATTGTGGCAAAGATACAGAGGTACCTTTTAAGCCAACAGAGGGCAAGCCCGTTTATTGCAGAGAATGTTACCAGAAGCATAAGAGATTCTAAGTTTTTTAATGTCTTATATTTCTGTAAATTTTTTTTACATTATTTACATTCTGTATATTTTTTATATTTTTTATTTTCTTATTTTTTTATAATGGTTCGTTCTTTTTTCATAAAATTTATATATTAGTTGATTTTACGCCTTATTTGTTGATTTAAAATCAACCAAATTTATTTTGGTTTTGAACCGTGATTGTTGCTTTAAGTTTTAAATATTAGGTATTATAATTACTGCGAGATTAATGATTAATGTTCATAAATTAATATTATTTATAATTTATTAAATTATTAAAGTTTTATTAATAGTACAAGAGCTATTACTTTATAATTAGGTGGTTTTTATGAAAAAAAAGCAGGAATATCAAGAAACAAAACAAGAAATCAAAGAATCATTAACAGAAAAATTATCAGAGAATGAGGAATCAAACATTGAAGACATAAAATACAAAGAAGTTAAGAATTCAAATAAGGATATTGCTGATTCAGGTTTAAATACTGAAAAGATTACAAAAGAGCAATACGATGAGTTAATAAATACACTAAAACGATTACAAGCAGAATTTGAGAACTATAAGAAAAGACAAGAAAAGGAAAATGTACAATTAATAAAAAATGCCAATGCAGGATTAGTGAAAAGCTTATTACCTGTACTTGACAGCTTTGAATTAGCAATAAAAAATAGCAACGGCAATAATGAAGAGATCATCAAATTTAAGAAAGGTCTCGAAATGATTTATGCTCAGTTTTTTAGTATATTGAAAGAACAAGGATTGCATGTTATAGAAACAAAAGGACAAAAGTTTGATCCATATAAGCATGAAGTCTTATTAGTGAAAGAATCAGAAGAAGAGGATGATTTAATACTTGAAGAATTTCAGAAAGGATACATGTTTAATGATATTGTTTTAAGGCATTCGAAAGTCATGATATCAAAAAATAACTCTAGAAACCAAGAAATGTTGAATCAAGAAATAAGCAATAATTCATAAAATAAGATAATACAGCTATTAAAATAGAATAAAACATTAAAAAAACAAATGAAATGGTTAAAATGAATGATTCAAAACAAACATACTATCTAACCTCTGAGGCAATTTTGAAGTACTTTATGAGTAATTCGGAACACATAGAAACTTTAATATTATGTAAGGGCACAGAGATAAATATAGCAACCACAGATTTCAACTTATATGAAGCATTAGGAAGCATTGAAAACAGGGATAATTTTAGTTTAAGTAAGCTAATAAAATTTTTGGAAGTAGTCAAAATAGAGCCAGCACCAAAAAAAATATTGACTCATGAAAGAGTAGAAGAGTTAAGAAAATTGTCAAAAATATAGATTAGATAGGTGGAGGTTAGATATTGGAGGAATAAAAAATGGGAGAAGAAGACACTGTGAATAAAATAAATTTTTCAATAAATGATGGTGAATCTTTTTTTGCTAACGAAATGAGCATAACATTCGGTCCTGCCCAGTTCGCATTAGATTTTAAAAACATAAGTCCAAGAGTTGATATGCGAAACCAAGATGGTTCAAAGACTTTTGTAATGAAGCATAATGTAATACTAGTAGAACCTTTTCAAATTAAACAGTTTGCAAAAGTATTGAATGATGCAATATCAAGATATGAAATGGAATATGGAAATATAGAACCTCCACAAGCCATAAAAAAAGCAGAACAAGAACTGCAAAGGTTATCAAAACAAGAGTCAATAAGTCATGACGTACCAAGTTATTTTGGGTAATTTAATTTTGGGTAGTTTAATTTTGGATAATTTAATAATATGCCTTCAATGTTTAAACTCAATATATATTAATTTTTAATATTTATAAATACTGCATAAATATTTTTGTATCATTTTTTTATTACATGTCATTTTTTATTACATAAATCAAAGGTTTATTGATCACAATTTTATCAATAAAGATTTATCAATAAAGATTTACAAAAAAAGTATTTAAGCAAATAAAATGAATTAAATCGGAGGTTAAAATGGGAAAAATCATAGGCATTGATTTAGGAACATCAAATAGTGCGGCAGCAGTCCTTGAAGGAGGAAAGCCAAAGATAATACCTTCAGCAGAAGGAATGACTATGTATGGAAAGGCTTTCCCTAGCGTTGTTGCTTTTACTAAGCAAGGCGAATTACTTGTCGGAGAACCAGCCAGAAGACAGGCAGTAAGCAACCCAGAGGGAACAGTAATAGCTGCTAAGAGAAAAATGGGAACAAACCATAAATATAAAATACATGGAAAGGAATATACTCCACAACAAATTTCTGCATTCATACTTCAAAAAATAAAAAGAGATGCAGAAGCATTCTTAGGAGAGAAAGTAGATAAAGCCGTAATAACTGTTCCCGCATATTTCGATGATAATCAAAGACAGGCAACAAAGGATGCAGGAACTATCGCAGGGTTAGAAGTGGTAAGAATAATCAATGAGCCGACAGCAGCAGCTTTAAGTTATGGATTGGATAAAACACACGCACATAAAGTCCTAGTATTTGATCTTGGCGGAGGAACATTAGATGTAACAATAATGGAATTTGAAGATGGCGTTTTTGAGGTAAAAAGCACTTCTGGAGATACACAATTGGGAGGAACAGACATGGATGCTGCATTAGTAGATTATTTAGTAAAGGAGTTTAAAAAAGCAGAAGGAATAGACCTCTCAAAAGATAAGGTAGCAATGCAAAGACTTTCAGAAGCTGCAGAAAAAGCAAAGATAGAACTATCTACAGTATTAGATACTGAAATAAATTTGCCATTCATAACAGCAAATCAGGATGGGCCAAAACATTTCAATATGAAACTAACACGAGCAAAGTTAGAACAAATTGTTGAACCCATAATAAAAAGATGTAAGCATCCTATAGAGCAAGCGCTTTCAGATGCAAAGATTTCTGTTAATGACATAGACAAAATAATATTAGTTGGTGGACCAACAAGGATGCCAATAGTGCAAAGATTTGTAGAAGAAGTTACTGGAAAGAAAGTAGAAAGAGGAGTAGATCCAATGGAATGTGTTGCGTTAGGTGCAGCGATTCAAGGTGGTGTTTTAGCAGGAGAAGTTAAAGACGTATTATTACTTGACGTAACTCCATTAAGTTTAGGAATTGAAACTCTTGGCGGAGTATTCACTAAGTTGATAGAAAGAAACACCACTATACCAACAAAGAAGTCACAAATATTCTCAACAGCAACTGACAATCAAAGTGCGGTAACGATACATGTATTACAGGGAGAAAGACCTATGGCATCAGATAATAAGAGCTTGGGAAGATTTGATCTTATAGGAATACCTCCGGCTCCAAGAGGGATACCTCAAATAGAAGTAACTTTTGATATAGATGCTAATGGAATAGTTCATGTAACAGCAAAAGATTTAGGTACAGGAAAGGAGCAAGGAATAAGAATAACCGCTTCTCAAAAATTATCAGATGAAGAGATAGAACGAATGAGAAAAGAGGCAGAATTACATGCAGAAGAAGATAAAAAGAAGAGAGAAGAAATAGAAATAATTAATCAAGCTGATGCGTTGATTTATACTTCTGAGAAATTATTCGAGGATATGAAAGGAAAAGTATCAGACTCTAAGATTGATTCGGTAAAGAAAGAGATTGATGAATTAAAGAAGTTGCTTGAGCAGAAGAACATTTCAGAAATAAAATCAAAGATGGACCAAATAAATAAGAAAGTTCAAGAGTTAAGCGTTGAATTATATGAGAAAGTTTCTAAAGCCAAAGAGTCTGTATCAGAAGAGAATACAGACAATAAAAATTCAGATAATGTAGTTGATGCAGAATACACTGAAAAAGAAGATAAGAAGAAATAGATTAAAAATATGCTCTATAAGAGTTTTTTATTAATTTTTTTTATTTTTATTATTAGAAAAAAAGAAGCAATATGAGTATAAAACTGTTATAAGCAGACAATTGTTCAACAGAAGGTTTCAAATGGGAGAGAAAGATTATTATAAGATACTTGGTGTTGATAGGAATGCTTCTAAGGAAGAGATAAAGTCGGCATATAAGAGGCTGGCTAAACAGTATCATCCTGATGTAAACAAGTCACCAGATGCAGCAGAAAAGTTTAAAGAAATAAATGAAGCTGCTTCAGTTCTTGGGGATGATGTAAAAAGAGAGCAATATGATAAATATGGTTCTGATTTTGAAAGAAGGTATCATTCTGATTTCTCGAGAGATTTTTCAGGATTCGATTTTGAGGATATGGATTTTGGAGATTTATTTGAAATGTTTTTTGGAGGAGGCTATTCTGGAAGAACAAGAAGGTCTCGTGGAAGAGATATGCGTTATGATATAGAGATAAATCTTGAAGAGGCGGCTACTGGTGTTAAGAAAGAGATAAAATTAGAGAAGCCCGAAACCTGCTCAGAATGTAATGGTCGTGGTGGCGATGATTATGAAATATGTAATGACTGTAATGGAAGGGGTGTCAAGAGAGTAACACAAAGAACTCCTTTTGGAATATTCCAATCAACAGTAACCTGTAAGAAGTGTTCTGGGAGGGGAGAGATAATAAAAAATGTTTGTTCAGCATGTGATGGTGAAGGGATAATTCATAAGAAGAAAACAATAGAAGTTAATATTCCGGCAGGAGTTGATACTGGTTCTCAGTTAAGATTAAAAGGAGAAGGCGAAGCCGTTAAGAATGGTGCTTCAGGAGACCTGTATGTTGTAATACATGTTGTTCCACATAAATATTTTGAGAGAGACGGAGATGATATAATATTAGAGGTCCCAATAACGATAAGTCAAGCAATACTTGGAGATACTATAGAGATACCTACCTTAGATGGAAAAGTTGAATTAAAAATACCTAGAGGAACACAACCTGAAACAATTCTAAGATTAAGGGGAAAAGGAATAAAGCACTTGAATAGGCCTGGTTCAGGTGATCAATTAGTTAGAGTAAAAGTTCAAATACCCGAAAAACTCACTAAGAAGCAGGAAGATTTGATAAAGGAATTTGCGTCCATAGAAAAACCTAAGAATATCTTTGAGAAATTATTTAAGAAATAATTCTAAAGGTAATCATCAATTAGTGATTATTATTTTTTTAAATTTTTTACTCATTTTATTTACTAAAATTCCCCTCTAAAACATTTATTTTTCACTTTATAATAGAAAATAATAGAAAACTTTAAATACTAAATGCATTTATGTAATCATAAAATTATATGGTAGGGTGATTTAACATGAAGATTGCATACATATTAGGCTTTTTTGCTATTGTTCTGTTATTGACAGCTTGTCAGCCATCAGTTAATACGGTTCCTAATGTTACATTAGAAGGAGCCATGATAACGACTGGAAATCAAACCATTAATCAGACTCCAGAGTTGAAAATTAATGATTCTGAAGATTATGGCAATGTAAGTTATATAATAACTGGAACAGAAGGGGATTTAATAAAGCTTGAGTTAAAAGCAGTAGATCCTGATGGGGATAAATTAACATATACTTACGATAGGCCTTTTAATGACAATGGTTTATGGCAAACAAAAGAAGGTGATGCAGGAAAATATTTAGTAAAGGTAACTGTTTCAGATGGAAAATCAGATAGTTCAGCAGATGTACTAGTCATAGTAAAACCAAGCAATAAGGCACCAATAATAGATTGTTTAGATGATATAAGAGTTAAAGAAGGAGAAACTGTAGAGCTTAAATGTAACTTCTTTGACAAAGAAAATGATCCTTTAGTAATTGAATACTCTGGTTGGATGACATCACCAGTATATACTACTAATTATGATTCAGCAGGAAAACATAAGGTATTTGTTACGGTTTCAGATGGATTCCACAATGTTACAAAAACAATCAATGTAATAGTAGATAATGTTGACAGGGCACCAATATTTGAAGAGAAACTAAAAGACTTGGTAGTTCTTGAAACAGATATAGTAACTTTAAAGCCAAAAGTTATGGACCCTGATGGAGATACAATAAAATTGACATATTCCGAACCATTCAACAGCAATGGTGTTTGGAAGACAAAAATCGGTGATGCAGGAACATATCCGATATCTGTAGTTGCATCTTCAGGTTCATTAACTACAAAGGAAACATTCACATTAACAGTAAAGATGTTAAATACTGCTCCAGTAATGAAGACTATTTCAAATATAACTATTGAAGAGGGAGACACTATAATATTGAAACCGGATGTAGCAGATAGGGAAGACGATGTTATAACAATAAAATATACTGGTTGGATGAAAAGTTCAACATATACAACAACATATGATGATGCATATCCAAAAGGATGTGACAAAGTAGGGTGTTCAGCAACTTATAAAGTAACAGTAACCGCATCAGATGGTCAATACAATGTGTCTCAAGACGTATATATAACCGTAAAGGATAAGAATAGGCCGCCACAGTTTGTATGGCCATAATTTTTTTATATTTTAATGTTCTATATTTTATTATATTTTTTATTATATTTCTATTTTATTAAATTTATATTAAATATAATTTTATCTTAAGTATGTTATTTTTTAATAATGATTTTTTACTTCATGTATTATTATTTACTTCACGTATTATTATTTTATTATGTGTATTATGTTTTTTGCATTATTAATTCTTTAACAACCTTTTAATTAACTTTAAATAATTCTAATTAATACTCTTTCATATGAATAAGTCTGAAAAGTTAGAAGAGGTACGATTAAGTATTATTAAAGAAATGGTTTGTCCATTAAAAGATAGTGCAAGAAATCTTGTATTTGGGAAGGGCAACCCAGATGCAAAAATAATGTTCATAGGAGAAGCGCCAGGAGAGAAAGAAGACGAATTAGGAATGCCGTTCGTTGGTGCAGCAGGAAGAGAACTAGATAAATTGTTAAATATTATCGGTTTGACTATTGATGATGTATATATAGCTAATATTCTTAAATACCGTCCACCTAATAATAGGGATCCTACAAAAGAAGAAATATATAGACACACCCCTTATTTGATAGAGCAAATTAAAATAATAAATCCTAAAATAATATGTACCTTAGGAAATTATGCTACAAAATTTATTCTTGCATCGTTTAATGTTGAAAAAATGAAGACTATTCCAGGCATAACAAAACTACATGGAAAATTAAAGGAGATACAAATAGGTAGTAATATTGTTAAAGTAATACCGTTATATCATCCAGCTGCAATGTTATACAATCCTGTTTTAAGAACTATTATAGAAAAGGATTTTATTGAAATTAAAGAAATTTTAGAAATTGATAAGGTGTCGTAATAATATTTTACATGTTAATAATGCTTTTTTAACTTTTATAATCTTTTTTATTACATTTTATAATGTTTCATTAAATAATTTTTACTTATTATTTGTATGATTGATGTATCATTAAATGATAACAAAGATTTAAATAGTTCTTTTATAGATTATAAAAATAATGATTTATTATTTATACGCAAATAGGAACAAGTATTATTCTGGAAAAGAAGATAGTTATATTAACTTAACAAGTAAATTATCGATAAATCCTAAAAAAATAAGCAGTAATAGTAATAAGGAATTATTGTGTCTTTTTATTATTTCTCCTTCTGAAAATGAATCAAAAAAAATAGCAGAGGATTTTAATTTTGAAGAGAAGTATATATTAAATTTTAAAAACGAATCAAGATCTGTAAGGTATTCTTTCAATCCACTGGTTTTTTGCATGACGGACTATATTAGGGAAAACGAAAATAAAATACATATTACACGTCTTCTTATGATTATTAAAGAAAATATATTGTGTATAATTTCTTCTGAAAGATCTAATTATTTTGAAGAACTTTTTTCTAGAGTGATAGAACGTGCAAAAAAGAGAAAGATAAAGTCAGAAACTTATATCTTGTATGAATTCCTTCATCAAGATACTAAAGAAAATTATGAGGTTATAGAAAGATTAGATGATAAACTTGAAGATTTGCAAAGAAAGGTAATATTCTCAAATGAAGATGAGAAAAGAATACTTCAAGAAATAATGTCGCATAAGAAATATCTAATAAAGATGAGCAAGAGACTATGGTCTTCTTCAAAAATAATCTTTACTATAAAAAAGGAACTTACAACATTAAAATTAACAAAAGAGGAACAATCATTATTAGATGATATTTATGATACTTTAGTTCATCAAATAGATTTAATAGAGACACAAAAGGAGACTGTTACCGATATTTTGGAAATATATACAACAACTCTAAATAATAAACTCGCAGTGATAAGCAATAATCTTAATGTGGTTATGAAAAAAATGGCTGCATTAACTTTAATAATAATGGTACCGACGCTTATTGCAAGTACATATGGAATGAATTTTAAAAATATGCCAGAACTTGAATGGTATTATGGTTATCCTTTTGCTATTGGATTAATGATTATTACGGCATATTTGACCTATAAGATGTTTCACAAAAAAGGATGGATATAAGTTACTTTAATTTTAAGCTGATTTAATTTTTATATTTAATTATAATATCTACATTTTATATATTCTCATATTAAATTTATATACTTATTTTTTATATATCAGTTTCTATATATTATTTTTATATCCTTTTATAATAGAGAAAATTTAAAAATGAAAACTTTTTTTATAATATTAGATTAGTTTCAAAAGGTGATAAAATGAGAATGATAGGATTAAATGCGATGTTTGTTACGATATTAGCAAGTTTTTTTTTAATAATTATGGGATTATTATATTTTATGTTCACTTTATGGATAGTTAAGGTTGGTGCATCTTTTATATTGCCAGAAATGTGGAAGTCCGGAGATATACATGGTAGTTATGTTGTTCTAGCAGCAGCACTTGTAAGTGCAGGTTCAATGATAGCATCAGCATTACAGAGGGCATAATCTTAAAGATATTAAATAATAGGTTTAAATTTATTTAATAGTATTTTATATTATTACTTATTAATTATATTCTATTATATTTCCGTTAATTAGTGTAATGTCTTTGTTTGTGTATTCTTTATTTGTCCATATGTAATTTTTTTCTGAAGCTTTATTGTTTGGTTTAAATCTTTTATATGAATCAATGTGACTGTAATCGAATATTACTGGCTTGAATGTATAGGTTACTATTCCTTCTGATAATCTATCAGATTCTGGCTGATAATAATGCAATTTTCTTTTTATGTCATATACGAATTTTTCTTCTGGCCTGAAAAATATCATCCTTTTTAATTCTTCATCGGTATAATTCTTCAAGGACAGCCTTTTTTCTGCTTTATAATAATGTTTAGGCGCTGCTGCTCTGAAAAAATTTTTTCCATCCTTATAAATTATGAATCCTACATTATTATTTTGGAATTTATCTTTAGTATAGTTTATTGCGCTATGGTATATTGGGATGAGAGTGTTTGTTTTTTTTCCTTTACCAACTAGAAAACCTTGGTCTACAAGCAATAAGATTCCATCGTCTAGTTTGATGTAGTTTGCTATTATTCCCTGATACGGTTTGCTTTTTTTCGGTTCAACAATAGAATAGTTTTTTTCCAGCTTAGATATTAGGTAGTCCAGCATTTTACACCCTTTCCGCAAAAAGCAATTCAGCGTGTGTTTTATCTGATAAAAAATCTTCTCTCTTTATGTCTTCAAGTATAAACATTTCTTGCTTTGTTTCTATATTAAATTTTTCTATCGCATCATTAAATCTTTGGAAATCATTCATATCTTTAAATATTGCTTCAACTAGGAAGTCAAATCCATTATTAACTTTAAATACAGAATTTATATTTTCGTTTTTTATTAGAAAATCTTTGAATTCATCCCTGTTTTCTCTTTTTACTTTAAATAAAATATTTACTTTTATATCAAATCCTATCTTTTTAAAATCTATCAAAGTTGTATGTTTTCTTATCAATTCTTTTTCATATTCCTTCAACCTATCAAATATTGTACTTACAGGTATTGAAGTGAGTCTGCTTATTTTTGTTAAATTCTCTCTTGCGTTATTTCTAAAGAAGGTCATTAACAGTATGTCTTTTTTTGTCTGAAAACGCATTCGAAACACCCCCCAACATTTTATTTTTACATTCTCAAAAAAAGTTTTATTATACGCTATTATTAAAAAATATTTAAGTAAGAAAAGTGATTCAAAAATATAATATTTGTCTACGCATAATTTCTGAATGCTTCAGAAAAAATTTGAAGCAGAATAAAAAAAAGCATAAAATAAGCGTTTTTTTTCTTTTTTTGAAGCAAAAAATTCTGAAGCATAATTAATGTTTATATTTTTAAATAACAGCATAACCTTTAAATATTCTTAACTATGAGTAGTATTATGAAAGATATAGAATCGGAAATATTGAACAAATTTCGAAATGAGCCAAAAGAATATGATACAACAGAATTGGCAAAGGCAATATTTCCCGAATATGCGAATATAGAGCGATTAATTAACAGTCCAGATAAAAATCTTAGGAATGAAGGTAAAAAACAAAAATTTCAACTACATAGAAAGCTATTATATTACCTAAATAAACTAGTGGATGAACATATATTAGTGGTTTCAAAAATAAAAGAAAAAGGAGAAAAAGTATTTGTACTTGCGATTGATGAAGGAAACATAGTTATAGAAAAAGGTTATAAAAAAATAACTATAACAAAACCTGCGGCTGTTTCTAACTATATAGAGAAATATGAGAAAGAAGGATTGATGAAAAAATTTGATGAACAAACATGGATAAGCAGGCTAAATGCAATAATGATAGAATGTTCAGTCGTATCATTAGAAAAATCAAATATGTTGCTAAGAGAATTATTCAATAGTGTAAATGATGTGGTTGCATTTAATGATTTTCAGAGATACACTCGCTCAGATTATGAATCATTCTTGCAAAAAATTTCTCAAATATCATTAGACTTAGATAAAACAGTAACTTTAATAATAAATTTTGAAGATATAGATCTTAAATTATTTAAGAGTTTCATAACAAAATATGCTCTTATAGCTTCTAAAAGGATAAATTTAATATTCAACATAAACTCTCGTGATTTGCAAAGGCATTCAGAAATATTTGAACATATAATAAGAGAATTCTCAGAGAGGAAAATAAAAATAAACATAAAAAACAAAGATTTATACATTGCACCTTCAATAATGGGTCGTTCAGGGATGTATACTTTTGATGACCAAGAATATTTAGTTTACACTAAATCAATAAAAGGAAGAGTAATAGGTTTATCATGCAGTCAATCAAGCATAGCTCTCAATATGAATAAGTTTTTTGAAATTTATAATTCTGATTCTGAATTTAGAAGAGCAATTATTAATGCTGCAAAAGTTTTACTATTGGCAAACGCCGTTCAGAGAAGAAAAAACAACGAGTATTTTAGAGGAATAAATAATCAAAACACTCCTTATTCTGCAGATTTCTATAGGTTTAGTAAGAATTATATAAGATTATGGAATTATGATTGGCATAAGGATTTAAAGAATAATAAAGAAATGATATCGTTGCTGAATAGCACAAAAGAAGTAGTTGAGAATTTCTGTATTTCAGAGGAAACGATATTTAAGAGTTGTGGAATACCTATAAGGTTTAGAATTGCTCTTAGTTCTGCATTCAGAAATTTTGATGTAAAATTTATGGGTGAAAGAGAGTATAGAAAAACTACAGTTAATGGAATAAATGATTATTATTCAGGGGAAATTAAGGATTTTATAATAGCTAGAGAGAAAATTTTCGAGATATTCGATGGTTGTGACAGATTACGATTATTTAGGGGCAGCGATTTTTCTACTGATGAAGTATTAAGAGAAATGCTGTTTTTGCTAAATAATTATAAAATACCTTTTTTTACCTATGATTTTAGTCAATTAAGAGGAACAGTAAAACTTACAAATTTTTTTGCTTAATAGATAAAAGTATTGAATAGAAAATATTAAGAAATATTAGGAAATATTAAAAATAAATATTAAAAATCTTCAAGAAAGAGAAAAAATGGAAATTCATGAACAATTTGTTTATAATGCATGGATAAAATCTTTAAAATATATACTAGATAATGGTACAGATTTTATAGACAGAGATAAAAGAAATTGCAGAGAGATATTAAATTTGGTTATAATAATAGATAATCCCGAGGAAGATTATGAAAAACCAATAGATGAAATGCAAAATTTTGACTGGATATATCCTAGTAAAGAAGAATTAGAGTCAATAATGTTACATAAAGAGAATATGTCGGGATATGATTATAGTTATGGTCCTAGAATATTTAATTTTAGAGGCGTTGATCAAATAAACAATTTTATAATACCTTTATTAAAGAGCGATCCGACTAGTAGAAGAGCAGTAATTTCTTTATTTGATCCATCTACTGACTCGAATGTAATGTCAAAGAATATACCGAGTTTATTATACATCTATTTTAAAATAAAAAATGAAAAGTTAGACCTAACTTGTAGCATAAGAAGTAACGATTTATTCATTGGATGGCCAGGTAATATTTATCAAATAGTACTATTACAAAGATATGTTTCTCACTTATTAGGAATAAAGACCGGTTCTTTAACAACGATTTCCGGTTCTGCACACATATTTCATGAGCATTTCGAAATTATTGAGGAATTATTGAAACGGAAAAATTCTCAAAATATTTTATGATGAATGTTAATTAGTATTATTCACTTATAAATTTATATTATAATATTATATTGATATTATGTCATATTATATTATTGATATTATTTCTAGTTTATACTTATGTCTAAATAATACTGTATCTAAATTATCAAAAAATTTATAAATACTGCATGTAAAATTTATTTTATGACAATCGAAGATTATGAAGAGGATATAAACGATGATTTTGAGGAAGACCCTGAATCTCTTAGGGACAACGATGAAATAGATGACGCAGAAGAAGCATTTATGGAAGGATATGAGGAAGAATTTGAGGAAGATGAAGAAGAACCTGAACTAGAAGAGGAGTAATATATTTTTTATACTATTTTTTTCTATGAGACCTTCTATCAAGATAATTAATCTGAAAAACTCTTAATATTATTATTAAATTTATTCTAAACCGAAACTGTCTGTAAATTCTGAAATTAATTTATACTTATTCAGATAATCAAAACCTTTTTGTGTAAGAGAATAAGTTTTACCGTTTTTATCTATGTTTAATACTATAAAATCCTTATTTATTAACTCTTTTAAATATGTCTCCATCATTTGATGAGATAAGTTTGATTTGTAAAGTATATGGGTAGGCTTAATACGGTTATTTTTGTCATGAATAGCCTTTAATATATCATAAATTATTTGTAATTTATCTCTTTTTTTTGCCATGTTTAATCATCATAAACAAATTAATTAATATTATTATATAAGCTATAAATTCTAAAATATGTCCTATAACGTAGTATATTTCGTAGTCTACTGAAAAAAACAAATATAAAACCCCCAATAGAAGAAAAATCATAGATAAAAGAACCATGAATGTATGCATTGTTTTATGTCTCAAATAATTTATAAAATAGTTAATGACTATAAAAACCAGCAATATTGCTGAAAGCATATAAAAAAGCATGAGTTTATTCCAACTGAATAGTATAGAGGTAATAATTACTGCGATTAGTAAGAATGCTATTTTTATGTTATCTACTTTAAACTGTATATATGCTAGTATTATTAATCCCATTATAAAGAAAAGTGCATGTAAGTATAGTCCAAATAAATTGAGAAGCGCGGCATCACGAAGATTTATTAAAGAAACAACATCATTATCAAGTTTATATAATATAATGATGTTGAGTATTGATTGTATTAAATAAGATAAAAAGATAAATATAAATGCTGTACTGAATAGTTTTGCAGATTCTTTTTCTGTTAATTTGTAAACTTTAAATGCGTAATAACTAACTATTAAAGTTATTACTGCAAAAATAATTTCTAATATTATGCTATAGTTTAAAAACCATTTTGGACTTATGAATACATACCCCATATTACTTAAGATAAAAAATTCATTTTTAAACTTTGTGGAATTATATTAAAGAATATCATTTAATAACCAATATATAAGCAATAAGCTATATTAAATAGTTGGCTTGAAAATACTCTTAAAACCCCACGCATTCAAGCCAACATATATTAAATCATCTTAATATATAAAATATATTAAATCGGATAAATCATATTTTAAGCATTAAAGTCATTATTACGCATAACTCATTATTAAAATTACAAATATAAAAAAATAAAAGATAATAACTAAAATAATGAATAAAAATATAGCATATTAATTAATACTTTATTATAAAATATAATTAAAATATAATATAAAGTACTATTAAAAATCAAATGTTAAATTTCTATTTTTTATGTTTTCGAGAATTTTATTTAAGAAATCTTCATTAGATATTCCAAATTTTACTTTCCCATCTAAATTTCTAACAGCTAAAGTATTATTTTGGATTTCCTTATCACCTATTGTTATCATTAAGGGTATTTTTTTAATCTGTGAATCTCTAACTTTTTTAGGAGTAGATTCAGTTCTTGAATCAATTTCTACTCTTAAACCTTTTGATTCCCATATATTCTTTAAATTTTTACAATATTCAATATGCCTATCTGCAATAGGTAAGAATACAGCATGAACGGGCGATAACCATAAAGGAAATCTTCCAGCGAAATGTTCTATTATTATTCCAAAAAATCGTTCCAAAGATCCTAGAATCGCTCTATGTATAACAACAGGAGTTTTTCTTTGTCCATCTATATCATCATAATGTAATTCAAATCTTTGAGGCATTTGGAAGTCAAGCTGTATTGTTGCAAGTTGCCATTGTCTTCCGAGAGCATCTTTTACTTTTACATCTATTTTCGGACCATAAAATGCTCCATCTCCCTCATTAATTTTATAATCTAATCCGGCCAGTTTTAGTGCATTTATTAAATTATTTTCTGCTATGTCCCAAGTTTCTTTTTCACCTAAAAAATGTTCTGGTCTAGTAGATAAATGTATTTCATCAATTTTTAAATTAAATATCTTATATATCTTTTTGATTTTTTCTAATAAAGCAATTATTTCCTGTTCTATTTGTTCTTTAGTTACGAATATATGCGTATCGTCTTGTGATAAGCTTCTTACTCTTACTAATCCTGTTAATGTTCCTGACTTTTCATTTCTATACAAAGTTGTTGTTTCTGCAATTCTATAAGGAAGATCTTTATAGGAGAAAGTCCCCTTCTTAAATATTAACATGTGTGCAGGACAATTCATTGGCTTAATTCCTATATCAATATTATCTTCAGCATGATGCATATGGAACATGTCGTCTTTATAATGTTCCCAATGACCTGATTTCTTCCATAATTCTGCATTCAAAATTTGAGGAGTTCTAACTTCATTATACCCGGGACCATATGATTCTTCTCTTACAAATTTTAATAGTTCAATAAGGACAGTCATTCCTTTAGGAAGAAAAAAAGGCATTCCAGGAGCATATTCATGAACCATAAACAGCTCCATTTCCTTTCCTATTTTTCTATGATCTCTCTTTTCAGCTTCCTCAAGAATTTTTAAGTATTCGTCAAGTTCTTTCTTGGTATTGAATGCGACACCATATATTCTTTGTAGTTGTTTATTATTTGCATTTCCCCTCCAATATGCTCCAGCAACTTTTGTGAGTTTCCATGCTCTTAATCTTGAGGTTCTTGGAACGTGAGGACCTCTGCATAAATCTAAGAATTCTCCCTGCCTGTAAATGCTTACTTTTTCATTCATCTCTTCAATTAATTCAATCTTATACTTGTTTGATGCAAAAATCTTAAGTGCTTCATTTTTAGTTATTTCTTCTCTTGTTATCTCTAAGTCTTCATTAACTATATTATTCATTTCCTGTTCTATAATACTTAAATCCTCTGGTTTAAAGGTTTTTTCAGAGTCAACATCATAATAGAAACCATTTTCAACAACTGGGCCTATTGTTAATTTTGTATTAGGAAAGAGACGTAGAATTGCCTGAGCCATTAAGTGTGCACAGGAGTGTCTTATAACTTCTAATCCCTCTGGTTCTTTTCCTGTCAATATTTCGATGTTAGAATCCTCATTTATTTTAAAAGAAAGATCAACGATCCTTCCGTTTACTTTTGCTGCTACGGCATCCTTTGCTAATCTTGGAGAAACTCTTTCTGCAATAGACATACAAGTTGTGCCTTTTTCAAAATTATCTTTACTACCATCAGGAAAAGTTATTATTATCATTCTTTTCTGAATGGGATATTAATTTAAAAATGTTATTAAATAATATTGATTAGTTTTTTATATCTTCATTTATCTTTATTAAATTCTCATAAAAAATAACTTATAGAAACCAATAGGTTTATCTTTTATCAACTTTATACATGAATGTGTTTCTTTTTCCTGTATTCTTGTACTTTATAATATTAGTTTTTCTTAATTTCTTAAGTGACATGGTAACGCTTCCTATGGATACTTTAAGTTTTTCAGAAATTTCTCTAGATGTAAACCATTTCCCCTTATTTTTGCATAAAAAGTCGTATACTTCTTGTTGTCCCATTATAATTACCCCCTTGAATAGTGTAAATAATTTAAAGTATTTAATTTTTTTCTTTTCACTCCTAAGTTATACCTTATTTAAAAATATTCATTTATAAATAAACTTTTATTATTTATAAATGAATTATACATACTTCTTAAAGAATTATTAATCCTATTATTAGAATTATTAATCCTATACCTATAGCACTCCATGCAATAATCATATCAGTAGTTAGATTCTTAAAATATTTTATTGTATTTTCTATGAAAATATTTATTTTATCAGAAATTTCTTTAAAATTTATTGATGTAGCCATTTTATCATAGCTCATAAAAGAGCATGTACTTAGTTATTAACACCTATTGCTTTTGTTGTTGTATAATTACAATGAGGGCATTTCCATTCTTGGAATGTTGAATTTCCAGAATTTAATTTAATTCCTTTTTTTAATTCAGTTTTACATTTTGGGCAGATTTCCATAACATTCACCTTTTTATAATTTGCCTTATGATTATTTTAATTTTATTTTCTAACATGTTATCTTTTTTATCTTTTACTTTTTTTTATTCTTTTCTATTATGATTGTTCTGTTATTATTCTTTCCTATTTAATCAATTATTCTTATCCTTTAAATATTTTGTTTATTATTTGCATAAGATTACTGAAAAACACCCGAAAAACACCCTATTATATTTATACTCTTATTATATCTATTATATTTTTATTAATTTATATGTATATACTAATGTATATTATATTTATTTATATTATACTTATTTATATGAAATATAATCTGTTTAATAAATCGTAAATTTACCATATACTTATCTTAAATGAATCTCCAGAATATCTTTGTCCTCTAATTTATGATCTAGCATTAATTTTTGTCCTGGAAACTTTGAACTTCTTCCCCATATTCTACAAAATTTGAATTTAGAAATAAAATCTTTATGAAGTTTATTGCAAACATCCTTAACCGTATATCCTCTACGTATTATCAGAGGGACATCCAAGTCGGGTTCTTTTCCAGGCTCTTTCAAATAGATTCTTATAAGATTGAGATTTTCAAATATTAATTCTTTGAGGTGTTCAATGTAAATTTTATCTTTTGCAGAAATCGCTAAATCAGCCTTTAGATTTTTAACAACTTTTTTTATTTGCTCTTCTGTTGCTAAATCAATCTTGTTTATTATTGTTAATGCAGGGATATATTTTTTATTCCCTTCAATTACGTCTATTAGTTCATCGACATCAATGTCGCTTCTGATAATGATGTCTGCATTTATTATCTTGAATTCTTTAAGAACGATTTTAATTGTTTCTATATCTATCTTTGTTAATTTGATTGTAGAGGCTATTCTTAAACCTCCTGTTGTTGTTTTAACAATTTTAACGTCTGGAGATTTCTTGTTTATTCTTATATTTGCATCGTATATCTCTTTTAATAACGCCGGATAATGTTCGGGCTGATTTACATCTATGATTATTAGAGCGAGATCTGCACCCCTCATTACACTTAATACTTCTTTTCCTCTACCAACTCCTGAAGCTGCACCGCTTACTATTCCAGGCACGTCAAGTATTTGTATTTTTGCGTCATTATAATTCATAATTCCTGGAATAACTTTTAGAGTTGTAAATGCGTATTCAGCAGTTTTGGATTCAGCGTTGGTTAAATCATTTAATAGAGTTGATTTGCCGACAGAAGGGAATCCTATGAGGATAACTGTTCCATCTCCGGTCTTTCTTACATCGTAGCCCTCGCTTTTTTTTGTTCCTGAACCTCTCAATGATTCTTTTTCTTTTAATCGAGCTAATTTTGCCTTCATTAAGCCGATAGCGTATTGCGTACTTTTATTGTATTTAGTATTAGCAATCTTTTCTTCTAACTCCCTTATTTCTTCGCTATAATCCGGCATATTATTGTTAAAATGTGTTTCTTATAAAAAATTTATGTTTATTATTTTAGTTTGCTTATAATTTTATTTTTATAGTTCTTTAAATGCCTGTAATTCTTTAATTGAGATGTATAATTATTCATTTTAAAAGGAACTATAAAAGAACAATCAAATGTATCAAAGAACATTGAACTAATAAAAAAATAATAAAATTTAAATACTATATATACAGCTTTTTAATTTATGAAAAAGAGGCTTAATACATTAATCTTTTTTTTAGTCATTATATTAATTTTGAATATTAGTTTTTCAAGTGCGACCCTGGTATGTGGACAACCACCTAATAGTTTAATGGGGTTTGGAATGGTTTCTTTTTTCGGCGGATTAAATTATACATGCAACAACGTTCCTGATAATTTTTGTCCAGAGGATTATGAGGATTATAATAATAGTAACATATATGCTAGTTGTGAAAGGTGTCTTGATCCGGACTGTACAGGTAATGTTTCTGGAAGGGTCCTCTCAGAGTCTGGGACTCCTTTATCGAGAGCAGTAGTTAAGGCTCTTCCATTACGATACAATTTATCTGCTCCAAGCATGGAAAAATCTGTTCTTACTGATGTAAATGGTAACTTTTTATTAAACGACGTAGTTACTGGAAAATATTATTTTAGTGCCTCACATGAGGGTTATGATACGCAACTAATTGAAGTTGCTGTAAAAAGAAACAATCTCACTTCAGGTGTTGTTTTCAATCTTATTAACGGAACCTGTTTTGAGGATTGTACTAACAGTTATGGAAGATGTAAAGCAGAATGTGATGGTTTAGTTTTTAATAATGGCGGATTATGTAGATTTTCAACTGCATATTCTATAAATGCATCTTTATTGTGTAATGATCGATTAAAAGGTACAGAGGTTATTGTTCCTGGAACAGCAAACGGTACTCATGCAATGTTCATTGATTGTTGTGAGGGTGTCCCTTATTGGAAGTATTATTCTAGTGCATATATTAGTACTTCCATAAACGATCTTATTAAGATAGAGAAGCTGGTTAAATATAATGATCAACCTGTTAAAGTAATAGTTGCATATTGGCCTCCCAATTATAAGTAAATTATAATAAATACATTATTAGCTTTTTTAGGATTTTTTCTATAGAATATATTGACTTTATAGAATATATTGATTCTTATTATTCTTTTGTATCTTTTCAATTATTTTTTTTTAATTATTCTTTTGTATTTAATTTGTTGATTTTTTTTAATCATTAATTTTGTATTACTTGTTTTTTTTAATTAATCACATTTTTTTGTTAAGATTTTTACTTATTGGACTTTTGAGTTATTTTTCTTGAACCTTAATATATTTATTAAACTTTTTAAAGTATGAATTAAATAAACATTTATATTTTGAAACATATTTATATTTTTTATATTTTAGAAAATACTTAATTTATGATTGTCCTAAAAAGTTATGATTGTCTAAAATAATATATTAAAAGAGAAATATACTAAAATGTTCAAAAAAAGAGGGTATAGGAATAATAGAATGCTTAAGAAAGGGTATTTCTTCATTCTTGATGCTTTTATAGCAGCAACAGTAATAGCGGTTAGTTTGGCTGTTATATTGAATTCGGATGTAACCATCTCACAAAGATCCAAAGACTTTCAAATTGATGAAGTAACTTCTTTTTTATTGAGTAATAAGCTTGAAGATATTGATAATGCGTATGTAAAAGAGCTTATATCAAATCGTACAATAACTAATCCTAGAAATACTTTAATGGAACAAATTGACTTGTTTTATTACACTGCAAAATATGTATGCACAAGTAATCCTTGTTCTGAAAAAAATTATAATTTATCCCGTGATTTATTGAAAAACGTTACAGAAAACTTAATATCTCAAAAATATGGTTATGATTACGTAATAATTGATGGATCACAAAAGTATACTGTATATAATAGATCTTCAGATACCAAGTCAAAAAGCAATTTTCGGGTTATTACTAAAAGAATATCCTATGTTAAATATAATACAACACATACTTTTTTACCTCATATAGTTGAATTTTCAGTTTGGTTGAAATAATAAAAAATAATCAAAAAGCGGATGAGATAATGAAAGGAAAAAAAGCAATACTTATGACCATTACTGCCCTATTATTGTCAGCGTTGTTTTTCGTAGTTTTCAGTAAAGAAAGCAGTATTCCGGTGTATTATTCTTCTCAACCAATTAAAACAAGAGTCTTAGTGTTAGACGAATATGTTAAGACCATTCCAAAAATAGCAGGTGATTCATTGGATATTTCAACTAGGGATGCTTTAAATTCATTGTATATCGATTATTCAAAATCAGGAGTTTTTCCATCAGAACAATTATTTTATCAAAATTTGAAAAATTGTATAATTTGCGGAAAAAAAGACTCTTGTCAAGCAGGATTATCTGATTGTGTAGCAATGAACTCTACAGATATGATGAGCATTCTTTCATTGGTTGCAAATTTATCATATAATCATCTTAATGTTAATACTGATTTTAAGATATATAATTTATATGTTTCTCAGAATTATCCTTTTGATGTTGATGTAGTTATTGATTTGGAGTATAATGTTTATGATTCTTACTTAGATATAACTTGGAAAAGAAGAGATAATATTAGTAAAGTTGTTTCTATTATTGGTTTGAAAGATCCTTTGACAGGAATAAATACAATGAATATGTTTGAGAAGCAGGTTATTCCAAGCGATATTTGTGCATATAATGAAACATGTTGGAATTTTGTAAATGCTCAAAAGTTTTTTGAAGAACAAACATTTACTTATTCTCCAGTAGGCACTTCCTTTCTTTCGAGATATTGGAATAGTACTAATCCATCAACATGTTGTGGTATCGAATCTTTTGTGAATATATCTGATAGCAGAAACATTTCATTCTTGGATCATTATTATTTTTCCGGAAGGTATTATTGTACAGGAATCGCTATACCTGGGGAGAAAAAGATATTATCTTATCCGAGTATATCTAGTTATTTTAAGCTTGACGAGTACACTGCTGGTAGGTATGGAATGTCCGATCAAGGTATTGTTATGTGTGGATAGTTTATTATAATAGGTAAATATTAAATTTAAGATATTAAAAATGTGAGTAAATTGATTTATTAAATACTAAAAGTCTAAAAGTTAAACATTTACTTATTGAATTATTAGTAAATACTTAAAATTAAAACTTAAACATTAAAAAACATATCGATAAATACTTACGCAATAATCTTAAATAATCGCTTAAATAATTAAATATTGAGCAACGGTTAATAAATATTTATTTATTGATGTCACTAAAGAATGCTCAATAAACTTTTTATAGTGTGTTCCGGATTTAACTTATTGGGGCTTTAGGATTTATGTCAGATGAAGTAGTAAGAACCGGGGTGGATGAATTACTTGATTTACTTAAGAATAATAGTAAGATTGCATTAGTTGATGTTGCAAGGAAATTAGGTATTTCTTTAGATGTACTTCAGGCATGGGTCGATTTTTTAGTCGAAGAAAGAATATTAGGAATAGAATATAAGTTCACAACACCTTACATATATTTGAATAAGCCTTTAGAAGAACAAAAAGTGGTTTCAAATAAAAATGAGGGTCCGATAGATTTAACTTATTTTAAAAAACAATTTTGGGAAAAAGCAAAAAATAATAATATTCCTGAATCAAGGATAGCTGATTTATGGAAGAATCACTTACTACAAGAACTAGAATTAAAGAAAAAATACTTTTTTTATGAAGCCCAAACCAGGAAAATATTAAATATAGAACAACTTTGGGAGGAGTATCAAAGGAGTCTTTTATCAATTTAGAGGTGAGGAATGGAATTAGATGTATTTCTTGAGAAAGATATAATAAGGTTTTTGGAAGAGAAAAGAGACAAGAAATTAACCAGCGGAGTTGTTGATAGGGAAGAGGATTACGGATTATACATAACTAAAGATTATATTAAAGAGGTTTCATTAGCATTAGATAAAGACGAGATATCAGAAGCGCAAAGATTGTTCGATGAACTTAAAGCACATTATGATACTCTGCCAAAAGGAAGTTTAGAAGCAAAAAAAGTATACTCAATATTGGAACAAATTTATTCAAAAATAAACGCATACACACAATTAAAAGGATCTTCATTTTTTATGAAATCATTTAATGATGCTCTTGACAAAGGATTTCAAGGTTCTATACCTCAAAAAATACATCAAACAACAACAAAAATAGACAAGAAAATAGATAATTTAGATCAAAAACTTACTTCTTTCGGCAAGGATGTTAGGGAATTAAAAAATAAGTTAATAGAAGATAGTCAAAGGGAAAGCACCTTTTATCTCACTAATCCTAAAATAAACATACTCCCTCCTAATGCGCCCAATATAAAAAAAGATATTTCAAAACATGTTGTTACTTCACAACATAATAAGAATAGTGCAAGTAATATAAATAATTTAAATACACATAATTTAAGAAGTAATAATACACATAACATAACTAATGAAAATAATATGATGCCTAAGGAAAATAAAGAAATAGGGCATAAGATAAGCGAGACAGATAAGTCAAAAATTAATAAAGACACCAATATAGAAAATAAAACCACAGAAGAAAATAAAACCACAGAAAATAAAAAAGTAATATATAAAAACGCGTTATCTCAAAAAAATTTCTTAAAGCATGAAAAGAAAGAAGACCATAAAATAAGAATATATAAAATACCAAAATATTCAATCTTGAAAAGAAAGGATTTGTCTAGAAAAAAACAAGAAAACAATTCTATTAAAATAGAAAATTCAGATATTAATGATGTTAATGTGAATCAAAAAAACATTAATGTTAAAGAAAAAGATTCTGATACTAAAGGTTATGATAATAATATATTTTTATCAACAATAAAAGATAAAAATGAAAGACCTAATAGTAAAAATTATCAAGCTATCTTTGAAGAAAAACATTCTCCAGAAAAAAACAATAAAATAGAAGATTCAAACAATAATTCTGAATTCTTTTTTGATAGTCCTTTTCAAATAAAAAAAGAAAAACCTTTAGAAAAACCTTTAGAAAATAATGAGCATAATGATTATAAAAAAGTTGAGCAATCAAAAGTAGTAGAACCTCATAAAAAATCAGAAGAAAAAAAAGAAGATTTAGAATCAAAAAAAGATAAAACAATTGAAGATTATGAGCAAGTTTATCTAGATGCATTAAGAGAAATGCACCTTAAAAACTATGATGCTGCTTCGAAATTATTTAAGAAAGTTTTAACCCTAAAACCAACACATAAGGCATCATTAATAAGATTAAAACAGTGCGAGGAGGAGATGCATAATGCCAGATTATTATCAAAATCAACAAATAGTTAATCAGCAAAAAAAAAGTGTGACACCTGAAATAAGTTTGGATAGGTATAAAATAAAAATAAACGACATAGTTGTTGATATAAATATTGTAATGAGAGAGGATGAAGCAACACCTAAATATATTGTAAGTTTGACAAACATTTCTGATACTACAAAAATAATCCTTGAAAAAATAAGGCAGGAGTTTATTTCTAGAATCGATATAAAAGAGCTTGAAAACATAGATGAATCTGTTGATATTAGGGATAAGTTTCAAGCAGAGATACGCTCTCTTATAACAAGATATTTTCCTAGTGCAAATGAGCAAACTACGAATATGCTTGTAAATTATATTATACAAGAAAACCTTGGTTTAGGAAAGATAGAGATATTGCTTAAAGACGTTTTTTTAGAAGAAATAGTTATAAATAATCATAATGAACCGGTTTGGGTATATCATAAGAAACATGGTTGGCTTATTACTAATATAAAGTTAGTTACCGAGTCTAAAATAAGACATTATGCAACAATGATTGGAAGAGATGTTGGAAAAGAGATAACCACTTTAAATCCGTTAATGGACGCGCACTTAAAAACAGGAGACAGAGTAAACGCAACTTTATATCCGATATCAAGTAAAGGAAATACAATAACAATAAGAAAATTCTCCACAGACCCATGGACTATTACTAAATTTATAAGAGATAAAACCATATCTGTTGAAGCTGCAGCTTTCATATGGTTTGCGGTCCAGAATGAATTAAGCATACTCGTTGCTGGAGGTACTGGTTCAGGTAAAACTTCTATGCTTAATGTTTTGAGTAATTTTTTCCCACCAAATCAAAGAATAATCAGTATTGAAGATACTAGAGAATTAGTTCTTCCGATGAATCTTCATTGGGTTCCAATGGAAACTAGGTTACCTAACCCTGAAGGTAAGGGAGAGATAACAATGCTTGACTTGTTGGTTAATTCATTAAGAATGAGGCCTGATAGGATACTAGTAGGAGAAATAAGAAGGCAGAGAGAAGCTCAAGTACTGCTTGAAGCAATGCATACAGGTCATTCAGTATATGCAACAATACATGCAAATAATGCTGAGGAAGTTGTTGTGAGGCTGACAAATCCGCCCATAGACATTCCAAAGCCCATGATAAGCAGCCTCTCTTTAATACTTGTTCAATCTAGGAATAGGAGAACAGGTAAAAGGAGAACTCTGCAATTAGCAGAGGTCACTCCTACTGGTGATGCAAAAGTAATATATCAACTCAATGTTGCAAAGGATTCACTAGAAAAAGTTTCTAATTCGGAATACGTATTAGAGAAATTGAAATTATATACAGGATGGAACGAGGCAGAGATAAATAATGATCTTCAGCAAAAGATAAAGATACTTAACTGGATGTTAGCAAATAATATAGAAGATGTTAATCAAATTGGATTGATAATGGCAAAATATTATATTGGAAAATTAGTTTTGTATTAGGACCTAATAGAATTAGTATTAATATAATAATCTTCATATAATAAAGAAATAATTTTTAAGTAATAAACAGTTAAATACCTAAACTTTTCAAATAACAATAGTATCAAATAACAATATTATTCAGTAAAGGTGAAATATGTCATTTTATAGGGTTATAGCTTCAAGTTTTCCGGATTTAAAAACAAAAATGAGAAGTGCCGGAATCTTAGGCACTCCAGAGTTATATGTAGAGCAATCTTTCAAAGGGGCGTTTTTTCTTTCATTAGGATTTTCTATACTTATTTTTTTCTTATCCCTAAAGTTTTCGGTTAGCTTATTATTGCCTTTTTTTGTTTTCATATTTTTATTTACTATGTTTTTTTTTCTTAATATGAAGCGTGTTGATGTTAAAATAATTAATAGAGCGAGAGAAATAGATAAAGATGTTTTATTTGCGGGAAGGTTTTTACTAGTAAAATTGAATTCTGGGAAGCCTTTACTGAACTCAATAATTGATGCCTCTAATAGTTATGGTGTCGCAAGTAAATATTTCAAAGAAATAGTTAGAGATATAGAGTTAGGAACACCAATGGAACAGGCACTCGAAAATGCATATAAGTCTACTCCATCAAAAAAATTCAAAAAAATATTATTTCAAATAAGCAATTCTTTGAAGATTGGTGTTGATGTAACCGCCCCTTTAGAAGCAACTTTGGATGAAATAACACAAGAGCAACTTCTTGAGATACAACGTTATGGTAAGAAATTAAATTCAATAGTCATGTTTTATATGCTTATCGCAATAGTTGTTCCATCACTTGGGATAACTTTGTTTAGTATAATTGCTTCATTGGTTGCTTTGAATATTGATATGGGTGTTTTTTCATTTGTATTAGGGTTGCTTTTTATAGTTCAAATAATGTTTATTGCAGTATTTAAGTCTATAAGACCAAATCTTAATATTTAATTATTATCATTTAATGTTTAAATTGTACTTTATATGTTTTATATTAAAAATTCAAATATATATTAAAAACAGCATCATTTTGAAATTTAAAGTGTTTATTAAAGATATGATTAAAATGTCATAAAAAAGGTGTTAATTAATGAAAATATTCGCTAAAGAATTCGGAAAAGCATTCATATTTAAGAAAATAAGGCCTGATTTAAAAAGATTCTTTATGAAAGCAGGCTATGATGATGTTCCTTATGAATTGTTTGGTTACTTATTCTATATGACATTAGTTATAACTTTTTTTGTTCATATGATATTTATATATCCTAGAGTTCAAAGTTATTCGAGTTTGACAATTGTTTTGGTAACTTTCCTAAGTTGGGTTATAATACCATTAACTATTTTGAGTCTGATAATAGTTTACTTATATTTTGATCTTACCATAAAAATATTCAAGAGAACAAAGGAAATAGAAACTATACTACCTGAGTATTTGCAAGTAGTTTCTTCTAATCTTAAGGGAGGATTGTCCTTTGAGAGGTCTTTGTGGAATGCAATAAATCCAGAATTTAGCATAGTTGCTAAAGAGATTGCTATTGTTTCTAAAAAAGTTATGACAGGAAATGATTTAACAGAGGCATTATTGGAATTCACAGAAAAGTATGATAGTCCATTGCTAAAAAGAAGTTTCGGACTAATAATTGGCGAGGTAGAGAGTGGAGGTCAAATAGCATTCATAGTTGATAAGGTAATAGAAAATATAAGGAAAACAAGGATCTTAAAAGAAGAGATGGCTGCTTCAACATTAACTTACATGATATTTATTGGTGCCATAGTAATATTAATCGCTCCAGGATTATTTGCACTATCTTTTCATTTATTAAATATAATGAGCGGTTTCAGTGCGCAAGTTTCATTAAATGCGGCCCAAAGTTTACCTGTAAATCTAGGAGGCGGAAGTTTAAATCTTAACGATTATAGAACATTTTCAATTCTTAGTCTTTTAATAATCGCTTTTTTTAGTTCCATACTAATAAGCGTTATACAAACAGGAGATGTAAGAGGCGGATTAAAGTATATTCCTGCTTTTATGATTTCATCGCTATTTTTTTACTTTTTATTCACTATCGCATTAGGAGGAATTTTTGGAGGAATCGTTTAGGTATTTATAGTTAAATTTATAAAAAACATTATTGCACTACTCTAATAATATCAAAAAGCGTTTCATGATATAATATAAATTTTATACTACAATATAACTTTTCATAATATAATATCCTATTTCATATTATTAATTAGTTAAAAGTTGTTGTTCATTAAAAAGATATATTAAATTAAAAGATATATTGAATTAAAGGATATATTGAATTAAAGGATATATTGAATTAAAGGATATATTGAATTTGTAAAGGTATAAAAAAAAGAGATGATTAAAATTTTATTATTAAACGGAAAAAGAATTAATATAGAGGGTATTAAAGGAAAGAGAAGTCAGGCTGCACTAGAATTCATGACGACTTATGGATGGGCAATAATGATAATTATGCTATCAATAGCTACAATATCTTATTTTGGATTCATAAAGCCGCAAAGTGTCCTTCCTGACAAGTGCATATTTAGTAATGGAATGATTTGTCAGGATTCATTAATAACCTCTTCTTCCTTAAATTTAAGCATCATAAACGGTCTTGGTAGAACTGTATATAATGTTCAGGCAGTTATTGATGGTGATAGTGGCAAATGTACTGTAGATGGTCTCGATTTTGCAACTGTGAGTCCGGATTCTGCAATGAGAGTTGATTGTGAACTTGATAAAAGATTGCAACCCGGTCAGAAAAGCAAGTTTAAAGTATTTTTGAATTTTACTAAAACTCCTACTGGATATACTCATATTTCGATAGGGGAAGTTTATGGAAGTATAATTTAATCATTTATTATTTAAGTTATTATTTTTTCGTTATGTATTATCAATTTAGGTTATTAAAATCATAACATCTTAAAATAATAAAAATTTATATACTACTTTAAGTAATGTATAATCAATTATACTTAATATATGCTTAACTAAAATAATTTAATATTATATTCAATTAAACTACGTTATTATTAATTAAAAAAATGGCAAAGAAAATAACAAAATCACAGGCTGCACTGGAATTCATGGTAACTTATGGGTGGGTGATACTAGGAGTGATGATTGTTATAGGTGCTTTAGCTTATTATGGGGTTTTTAATACCTCAAAATATATAAATGATGAGTGTAATTTTGGTAATCAGTTATATTGCGAGGATTTTAGAGTCACTACGGATAGGATTTATATAACTCTTCGCAATAATTTTGGACAAGAAATAGTTATTAATAACTTTTTAGGAAATTATAATTCCCAACAATTAATTTTCCATGATTCTTTTACTAATATCGGAATTCCTATTCTTCCTGGGGAAACACTTAGTTTTGGACTTGAACCAGATCCTCGAGTGACATTCCCTAAGAATGATAAGGTAAATATAAAAATGACAGTATCTTTTAATAGAAATATTGCTAATGCGCCATTACATAACGTTAGTGGATTAATAATAGCAACGCCTCAGTAAGATGTTAGTAGGATTAAATAGTATTTTAGTAAAAGATGTTATTATGCATTATGTATGCATTATGTATGCATTCTATATGCATTCTGTATTTGGCTATGTAAATGTTTGGCTATGTAAATGATACTTTTAATAATATAATAAACTTAATCGTTAAAATTAAAAAAACTTAATCGTTAAGATTAATAACTTAATTGTTAAAATTAATTGATTTTAAATTAAAAGTTTAATGAATCTCTAAATAATCAAAATATTTATAAATGAATAAAAAATACCAATATCATCATTCTAAAGCATTAAAGGTGATTAAATGGAGGGACAGGGACTTAAGACTGGAACAACAACATTAGGAATTGTTTGTAAGGATGGTATAGTAATAGCTGCTGATAAGAGAGCTACGGCAGGTAATTTTATAGCTGCGAAGGATGTTGACAAAGTCGTACAAATAAATGAAAATTTAGCTATAACAACAGCAGGTTCAGTAAGTGATATACAATTATTCATCAAATTATTACGAGCAGAATTGAAACTTAAAAATATAAAAACTAATAGAGTAAACACAGTTAAGGAAGCGGCAAATTTAGCATCAAGAATGGTATATGAGGGAGCAAGGCAATATTTTCCAAGTATGGCACATTTTTTTATTAGCAGGATTTGATAACTCTGGAACGCATCTGTACGAGATATATCCTGACGGTTCAATGTCTGAGATAAAAGATTTCATAAGCTCAGGATCAGGCAGTCCAATGGTCTTTGGAATACTTGAAAGCACTTATAAAGAAAATATAACAGTAAAGGAGGCAGAGGATCTCGCCATAAAATCAATAACTGCCTCAATGCAGAGAGATTCTGCATCTGGAAACGGCATAGATGTTATGGTAATAACGAAGGATTCAATAAAAAAGACAATTCAGAAGAAAGTGCCTACAATGGCATTTTAATCTTCTATTAAAAGATTTTCAAAATAATTATTGTAATAAAATTTTATAGCTTAAGTTTTTAATTAAAAATAAGATTAATTAAACAGCGTCTAAAATAAATCTTATATAAAATAAATCTTATATAACTATTATATAAATAATATATGACTACTTTGTTAATCCTATATATATCAATAATATATAGATGACACATCAATAATATATCAATACTATATCTAAATTTTTTATTTAACTTAATTAAAAAGGTAATAAGAAAATAGCCTGTATGATTTTATAATAGAGCATTACTAAAAATTATGTAGAGTATTTTTCAAAATTATATGTTCAATATAATTAAAATTTATATTAATAACTTAGAGGGGATATAATGACTAATGAAATAATAAAAGAAATTTTAAAATATATACCTGAAGGAAAAATTAGTGATGTAAATTTTGAAGGTGCAAACATTGTACTTTATACTAAGAAAAAAGATTTCTTCTTAGATAACGGCGGAATAATTAAGAAAATAGTTGATGAAATAAAAAAGAGAGTAGAACTACGTCCAGATCCGAGTATTTGCATGGAACAAGAAAAGGCTGAAAAAGCTATAAAAAAAATAATACCTGAAGAAGCAAAACTCAGCAATATTATATTCGATCCGCAAAGATCGATAGTTATAATAGAAGCTGAAAAACCAGGTTTAGTGATAGGTAAAGATGGAGAATTACTGCAAGAGATAAGGAAAAAAACATTATGGGTTCCTACTATAAGGAGAACACCATCAATAAGAAGTCAATTAATAGAAAACATACGAGAAGTTCTTTATCAGAATAACGATTATAGAAGAAAATTTTTACACAAAACAGGAGAAAGAATATACAATGGATGGTTGAGAAGACAGAAGAAAGAGGAATGGATAAGAATAACATATCTTGGAAGTGCAAGAGAAGTAGGAAGATCTTGTATATTACTTCAAACACCAGAATCGAGAGTTTTATTGGATTGCGGAATAAATGCTGGAGCAGATACTCCAGAAGAAATGTATCCTTATTTAGAAGCTCCAGAGTTTAACATAAGTCAATTAGATGCAGTAATAGTAAGTCATGCGCACTTAGACCATTCAGCACTAGTCCCTTATCTATTTAAATTTGGATATAGAGGACCAGTATATTGTACACCTCCTACTAGAGATATGATGGCACTTCTTCAATTAGATTTTATAAAAATACAAAGAGATGATGGTAAAGAACCAATATATACTTCTGATGATGTTAGAGAAATGGTTAAGCATACAATAACATTAGAATATGATGAAGTAACTGATATAACTCCTGATGTGAGAATTACACTTTATAATGCCGGCCACATACTTGGAAGTGCAATGGTTCATTTACATATAGGTAACGGGCTTCATAATCTTTTATATAGTGCAGATACTAAATTCGCTAAGACTTCTCTCCTCAGTCCTGCAGTTACACAATTCCCGAGATTAGAAACATTAATGATAGAATCAACATATGGTGGTAAGGATAATGTTATGCCTCCACCATTTGAAGCTGATGAGATGTTGGGTCAAATAATAAGCGATACAATAAAGCGAAATGGCAAAGTATTGGTTCCAGTATTAGGTTCAGGAAGAGCTCAAGAGATAATAGTTCTTCTAGAAAGATTAATAAGAGAAAACAAAATGCCCGACATACCTATATATGTAGATGGAATGGTTTGGGATATTACTGCAATACATACAGCTTATCCAGAGTATTTTAATAATGATGTTAGACAGCAAATATTCAATAAGGATAACAATCCCTTCTTAATGCCCAATCTTAAAAGGGTTGGTAGTGCAAAAGAAAGACAACAAATAATTGAAGAAACAGGATCCTGTGTGATATTAGCGACTTCAGGAATGTTAGTAGGCGGTCCTTCAGTGCAGTATTTTAAGGCATTAGCTGATAATGAGAGAAACTCTTTAATATTTACTTCTTATCAGGCCGAAGGTTCTCTTGGTTCAAGAGTACAGAGAGGAGAAAGAGAATTTATATTTAGAAATGGTACAAAGAATGAGATAGTAAATGTTAAAATGGAAGTTGCAAAACTCGAAATAACAGGTCATAGTGATAGGAAGGAATTAATGAATTTTGTCGCGAGATGCAATCCCCGTCCTAAAAAGATTTTAGTAAATCATGGAGAAAACTCCCGTGCTTTAAATTTTGCATCCAGCATTCATGGACAATACAAGATAGAAACAATCGCTCCAAGAAATTTAGATGCCATAAGAATTAAGTAACCAGATTAAGTAAAATAAAATATATATTAAGCAGAATTTATTAAACAGAATTGAAGCAGAATTGAAACAGAATATCAACATTAGGATAAAATAAAATTCTCCCAGCTAAATTTTATTAAATATAGAATGATATTATATAAAAATATTAATTATAATATATATTTAATTATAAGATATATTACTTGTAAAATTATTATTTATTAATATTATTATCTGTAACGATTATAAAAATCTATAGTTGCTAAGTACGCCTTTTCCCCTATTTTCTCTCCACCATAAGAAAACAATGTAAGTCCTTTATAATTAACTTTTTCTCCATTAGGAATTTTCACTAACACCCCATCGATTTCTAGAACTGTTGTTTGACCATCCAGATATTGTAGAGCTATTTGTCGTCCATTAACAATATATTCTTCACCTGTAACAAGTTCAATAGTATAACCATCGGAATAGTATGCCATTCCTACATTATTTATATTTGAATTAATATTCAAATTATTTAATATAATTATTGTAGCTACAAATGCAACAGTGCCTAAAATAAGTAGAAAGAAGAAATTTTCTTTTTTATTATCCATATTTAGCACCCCTGTTGATTATGTATTTATTATTACATACTTTATAATTAATAATTTATTACCTTATAATTTATTATACATAATATGTTGTTGTATTTAAATTTATTGTATTTATCAAAAAATATTTTACTTTAAATATAAATAAATTATATGTAACAATTATATATGCTCTTTTATATTAAATCAGTAATAATAACTTTATATATTTTCCTATGTTCTGATTTATTAATTATACTATTTATCAATCTTGTTTTAAGAATATTATTTATCTTATGAATCATATTAAGTTATATTATGATTCAGCATGTATATTTAATTCAGTATGTATATTTATATTATTATATGATTTGTTGATATATATTTTATCGGTTTGTTGATATATATTTCATCAATAGCTATACTTTATTAATAACTATATACTTTATTAATATATTAAGCCATATCGTAATATTTAAATATACCTGTTATCAATTTTTAAGCATGGGAATAAAAGAGGCATTCAGTATTCTTGATAGCGGTCCTATAATGATAAGATATACAGGGGTATTTGACTTTGAAGGACTATATAGAATGATGCATGCTTGGTTGATAAACAAAAGATTTATTTTTCATGAAAACAGGTATAGAGATAAAGTATTTACTCCTTTCGGTAACGAGCTAGAAATAGAATGGGTTGCTGAGAAAAAAGTCACAGAGTATGTTATGGAGTATATAGAAGTAAAATTTCATTTATGGGATTTTTCAGAGGTTGAAGTTATCAAAGAAGGGAAAAAAATGAAGATGACAAAGTCTAGATTAGAAATAAGACTTGATGCTAAACTTGAACTCGATTATACTAAAAAATTTGCTGATGCGGGACCTATTGCTAAAAAATTAGGAGCGTTTTATCAGAATAAAGTTATTTATTGGGAGTGGCGTATAAAATATGCCGATTCATTAACTTACAACCTGTATGACTTACATCATAAAATTAAAAAATACCTAGGACTTTATTCAGATAGTAATGCTTATTAAGTATTATAATGGGTTATTTAATATATTGTTAATAATAAAACTTTTATAAAAATGGCAGAGATAAAAACATTAATTGATGGAAAGAGCCTCTCATATGAAGGCGTTTTTAATCTTAGGGAATTGTATAGGCTTATTGATAAGTGGTTTAAAGAACATGGCTATGAAAAACAAGAGATAAAAAACTGGGAAGATGTTTCACAAAATGAAAAACAGATAATATTAGAAATAGTTCCTTATAAGAAAGTTTCAGATTATGCAAGATTAGATATAAGAATTTTTATGATATTCTCTAAATTAACAGAGATAGAATTAGAAAAGGACGGAATGAAATTCAAGATGAATAAGGGTAGAGCTGAATTCTATTTTGATGCATATGTTGTTACTGATTATGAAAATAAATGGGAGACAAGACCTATTTTTTATTTCATAAAGAATGTTTTTGATAAATGGATATATAGAATATATACTAGCAGTTATGATAGTGAAGTAATAAGGGATTGCACAGAGATAGAGAATGAAATAAGAAGTTACTTAAACATGAATAGGTTTTAATGAGTGTTTTGTTATTAAAATTATTTTGTATTATGTTTAAAATATGTTGTATTATGTTTATTTATTTAAATAGTTTGTTTTGGGAATTGTATTATTTTTTATGTAATATTCTCTTAATACACTGTCATGATTGTTTGCCAGAGTTTTCCAGTAGATACCACAACTACATTTACCAGGCTTCATGTCAAAAAATGAGCTATGCTTATTAATCTCATATTCAACAAATACTACGTAGTGTCTATTCTTATCACATTTTCTGCTTATCTTTAAGTTATCAAGAAGATCTATTAGTTTAGAGTTAAGATACCTCTCAGGTTTAGGTTTTTCCATTCCTATAGCTAGTATCTCGTTTATCATATTTTAATGGTATTATTTGTTATTTTTATTTTTTATGAACATGTATTATGAATTGTTGTCAGGTTATTATTATGAATTATTATATTATTATGAATTATTATTTTGAAATATTATGAATTATTATATTATTATGAATTATTATTTTGAAATATTATGAATTATTATTTTGAAATATTATTATGACATCACAATATAAGAAAAGATTTAAAAACTATCTTTTTTTCTCAATGTATGAAAATATGCCGGCGTGGCACAACCTGGTACTGCGCAAGCCTGGAATCAAGGACAAAAAGCTTGTTTCCGAAAGGATTTCCCGGTTCAAATCCGGGCGTCGGCGTTTTTCTATTAGAAATAATATAGGAGATTTCTCGATTATTTTCTTATATTGTTAGTTTTTTTGATTGGATGTTTTATTCTTTGCTTGTTTAATTTATTGCTGTTTATTTAATATCAAAATCTAAGATAAGTCCTAAATGATCAGATACTAAAATATCTGCTTTAGAAATAGAGTATTTCTTTATATTGCTGCTTAAGAATATGTTGTCAAAACATTTTTTAGGATTCCATGACGGATATGTTTTTATAAATGAGATTCTTTTAAAATTTTCATTCTGCAACGGTAAAAGTTCATCATCAGAAGAAATATTAAAATCTCCTAATAGAATTTTTGATCCTTTAATTTTAGATATTATATTGTTTATTTCTTCTATTTGTTTTACTCTGTTTCTTTTTGAGATAGACAGATGCGTTATGAATACATTTAATAGGTCTTCGTTATTTTTTATTCTATCATTTATTTTATTTTTAGTTTTCAAAGTATTTTTGCTATTTTTGTTTTTTGTTTCATCTCTTATTTCGATAGTTGATTGACATAAAAATCTAGGTTCTCCAATACTTGGTAAAGGATACTGCTTGTTGTTTATTATCCTATATTTTGTTAATATTCCGTTACCTTGATTGGTTATTTTTAATATATTTGTCGTTTTAAAAAAAAATCCGTTTTTTAATCCTGAATTTCTGGATATTAAACTCACTTGATCGATAAAGTTTGTTCTAATTGAACCTGCATCTGCTTCAGTGAATACTGCAATATCTATATTATTATATTTTATATATTCTGATATTTTAATTATTGATTTTTGAGAGTGTGGTAGAAAATATTTCCAAAAAAATAAAGGTATTTGCCAGTATCCTTTGTTAATATTTACTCCTGATTGAATATTTTGTAGAAGAATTTTCATTTTTTATATCTTTTATATCTTTTATATTTTTTATATTTTTTATATTATGTTTTTTATTGTATTATCACCTTATTTTTTTATTATTTTTTATGCTAGTTATTCTTTTTATCTGTTTATTTTTTAAATCGTAATTCCGCAACTATTATCAGATGATCAGATATTTTTATATTATCAATAGAGTATTTTTCTATAACCTCAAAATCATCGCTATAAAATATGTAATCAATAGTTCTTCTAGGGTTCCAGCTTGGAAAGGTTTTCTGAGTTTCAACTCTTTTTAATCCCGTATTTTCTATTTCTTTTAATTCATACTCGTTGCTAGTATTTAAATCACCGGCCAATATTATTGGTCCTCTCGTTTTTTTTATAATATCAGCTATCTGCCTTAACTCGTATTTTCTTGACTTTTTCCCTAGAGCAAGTTGTGTTATGAATACATTAACTATTTTTTCATCTATACGTATTATTACATGACTCAAATACCTGTTTTCACCATGAGTTATTAGTTTATAGTTATTTGTTTCTAGAATATCATACCTTGTAAGTATACCATTTCCTTGATTTGATAAATTAAAGAGGTGTCTAACTGGGAAAAAAAACCATTTTTTAAGAATGGTCATGTTTGCAAGCTTTTTTAAATAATTAATATTCATAGTCCTAAAACTTCCACCATCAACTTCAACAAATGTGCAAATATCCGCGTTCCAATGATTAATAAATTTAGCAACGGTCTTCAATGCAAAAATATTATGCGGTATTACATATTTCCATAAAGAAGTAATATACTGCCAATATCCTCTGTTGATAGATGCACCATATTCGATGTTTAGATTAAGAATTCTTATGGTATCCTTTCTTTCCATCATATTAAAAAACTAATATACTTTATTAATAAAGGTTTTGTTTGTTTTAATTTTTTTATTTAATGTAAAGTATTATTTTAGAATTCTTTTAATTATAAAATTAACTTCTGTTATAAGCCAGAGAAGTAATCCATATTATAGAGCTTTTAGAAAAAGAAATTGATAATAAAAATTTATTCGTCAATCATCTCGATTTCAATGTTGAGCCCTTCCGGGATCGGTACTTTCATTACAAGTCTTAATGCTCTCTCATCTATACCTAAATCAATGAGCCTTTTATGTACTCTCATCTCAAACCTATCCCATGTTGCTGTACCATTTCCACAAGGACCTTTTCTCGTTGTCACCTTCAATTTTTTCGTAGGCAAAGGTATAGGTCCTTTCATTACTACGCCTGTTTTCTCTGCAACATCCTTAATGTATGCACATGTTTGGTTTATCTTGTTGATGTCTGTACTTGCTAGTTTTATTCTTGCTTTCTGCATTTTTTTACACCAATGATGAGTTATTAGTTCATCATATTTTAAACTTTAAGTAAAAATATATATTAACGGTGAAATAATGGAATAAATAATGAAATATAATAAATTAAAAAATTACATTGGTTTCTTTACAACATCTATGCACATTCCTGCAGCAACTGTTGCTCCAGAGTCTCTTATCGCGAATCTTGACAATTGTGGAATTGTCTTTTGTGTCTCTATAACCAATGGATGTGTTGGTTTAAACTTGACTATTGCAGCATCACCATTCTTTATGAAATCTGGATGCTCTTGTAAGACCTCTCCAGTCATTGGATTTAATTTTTTAACTATTTCTGTGATTTGGCATGCGACCTGTGCTGTATGTATGTGGAATACTGGAGTGTATCCTACTGTAATTACAGATGGATGATTTAAAACAACGATTTGTGCTGTAAATTCTGTTGCTACTGTTGGAACATTATCTGGATGACCGATAACATCTCCTCTTGCTACATCCTTCTTTCCAAATCCTCTAACAGATAGTCCTACATTATCTCCAGGAACCGCTTCTTTTAATTGTTCATGATGCATTTCTATGCTTTTTACCTCTCCAGGAACCCCCTTACCTTCTCTTCCCGGAACAGCAATGACTTTATCATTCACTTTTAATATACCTGTTTCTACTCTTCCTACTGGAACGACACCTATACCAGTAATGTTATAAACATCTTGGATAGGCAATCTTAAAGGCAAATCTGTTGGTTTCTGTGGAACTTTCAAATTATTTATTGCCTCAAGCAATGTTGGTCCATTATACCAAGGCATCTTATCTGATTTCTTTACAACATTATCTCCTGTTAATGAAGCTATAGCAACAAATTGTACATCTTCGACTTTCCATCCTGAAGATTTTAATAAAGCAGTTATAACCTTTTTTACACCCTCAAACCTTTCCTGTGAATAATTCTGCATATCCATCTTATTAACTGCAACAATTAATTGTTGTACTCCAAGTATTTTTGTCAATCTGCAATGTTCTACAGTTTGTGGGGGTAATTCACTTATTGTCTCTGTTCCTCTTATCTCGTTTGCTCCGCATACAAGGACTGCTGCATCTGCTTGTGATGCTCCAGTTATCATGTTTTTAACAAAGTCCTTGTGACCCGGTGCATCTATTATTGTGAAATAATACTTATCTGTCTCAAATTTTTTGTGTGCAAGATCAATAGTAACTCCTCTTTCTTGTTCTTCCTTAAGATTATCCATTACGAATGCAAACTCGAATCCGCCCTTTCCTAATTCTTGTGCTTTTTCTTTTAATTTTCTCATTGTTTGTTCATCAACATTTCCAGAATCATACAGTAATCTTCCAACTGTTGTTGATTTTCCATGATCTACATGTCCTACAAATACGAGATTTATGTGCTCTTTATCTTTTGCCATTTTATAACCTCCTAGCCTTCATTAAATAAAAATATTAAATATACTGACCCCATGGATCTTTATTTAATTGGTAAGAAATTATAGTCTCTTTATAAATATTTCTCTTTTGTATATCTTAGAAGTATTCATTAAAAAATCATAAAAATATTGAATATAAATGTAATTAAATAGAGTGTATTTTTAATGATTATTAATTATTTCCTTATTATTGGTTTTTTTATTATAATTGTTTCCTAAATAATTTGTAGTGTAATATGTTAATAATGCTATAATGCCTATGGTTATTGCTTTTCTTGCATAACTGTAAATATAAGGTTGTATTTTGAGATCTATTGAATCTTTGTCCTTTGTTTTTTCATATAGTAATTGAGCTGCATCATCTATGTTTGGCCAAACGATTCTTCTAATGGAATATCCAATATCTTCGGTTTTTTTTATTTTTAATCCCATTTTTCTGCTTTATTTTCTTTTTATAGTGTTTTTCATTTTTTTTTAGAATTTATGGGTGTACTCTGTTTATGTAGTATGGTTTGTGGTTTCTTCCTATTTTTATTAGTTTTTTTTCGTCGTTGTTTGGTCTTTTTGTTGGTCCTATTCTGTTTCCTGCTGTGGTGTATTGTAGGTAGTTTTGGTTGTTTATTGGGTTTACTATTCCTGTTATGTATCTTTGTATGTTTAATGCTATGTATTTTTCTATGTTTTCTGTTGTTGTTACTTTGTTTGTGTCTATGTATATTTCTCCTCCTATCATTGTGGAGTGTGATGAGGAGTATATATATGCTAGTACGCTGTTATATCCATATGTTTGTGTGCTGTCTGTCCATATTATTTTCATTGCGCTTATTCCGTTGTTGAAGTTTGGTTCTATGTTTATTGGTGTTTCTTGTATTAGGCTGTCTGGGTGTATGTTTAGTGAGTCTTGGAAGTATTGTATTATGTTTCTTGCGCTTGTTATTCCTCCTGTTGGTGCGTTGCTTGAGTCTATGTATATTTTTATTGGGTATTGTGTTTTTCCGTGTTGTTGGTTTTGCCATTCTCCTTGTACTCTTCCTCCGTACCATAGTAGGTCTCTTATTGTGTTTATGTTTGGTATTATTGGGTATTCTGGGTCTGTTATTGGGTTTTCTAGTTGTATTCTTGGTATTAGTGTGAAGTCTTTGCTTATGTTTTCTGCGTATGGTTCTGCTTCTGGATGTTGATATTTGTGGTATTGGTTGTTTGGGTCTTCCATCCATCTTCCTAAGTACACTTGTTCTGTTGTTTTTTCTAGGGTTTTTGTTGTTGTTTCTGTTATTTGTTCTTGTGTTTTTCCTTTTTTTACGTAGTGGTTTTTTCCGTCGTTTATGTGTATGTTTGTGTATGTTTTGTTGTCTATTTCTATTTTTGTTATTGTTTCTCCTATTGGTAGTTTTAGGTTTATTGTTTCTGTTCCGTTTATTTCTTTTTCTGTTGTTCTTGTTATTTCTTTTCCTTGTATGTCGTATGTTGTTATTTTGATTTTTTTGTAGTTGTTGACTGTTATTTTTGCTGTTCCGTTTATGTATTTTATTGTTCCGATGTTTTTTGTTTCTTTTTGGTCTTTTATTCCTGTTATTGTTAGTGTGTAGTATCCTTCAGAGTTTGTTTGTACTGGTCCTAGTGTGTCATCGAATGTTGAGAAATCAGATATTGGGAATATTAATTCTATTCCTTGTATTGGTTGTGTTGTTAGTGCGTCTGTTATGTATCCGTCTTTTATGTATTCTTCTAGTGTTGTTTTTTGTATTTTTTTTGTGTTGTTTGTTTTTGGTTTGTAGTTTTTCATGAATTCTTCTAGTTTGTGTTCTGGTATTATTATGTTGTCTCCTTCTTGTATTATTTCTGTTGGTGGTTTGTGTTGTTTTGTGTTGTTTTGTGTTGTGTTGTTTTGTGCTTTTGTTGTGTTTATGAGTGTTAGTCCGCTGATTATTCCTATTCCGATGTATTTTATGATGTTGTTTTGAATGTTTTTTATAGTGTTTTTCATTTTTTTTTAGAATTTATGGTCTTAGTCCGTTTGTGTAGTATGGTTTGTGGTTTCTTCCTATTTTTATTAGTTTTTTTTCGTCGTTGTTTGGTCTTTTTGTTGGTCCTATTCTGTTTCCTGTGGTGTATTGTAGGTAGTTTTGGTTGTTTATTGGGTTTACTAGTCCTGTTATGTATCTTTGTATGTTTAATGCTATGTATTTTTCTATGTTTTCTGTTGTTGTTACTTTGTTTGTGTCTATGTATATTTCTCCTCCTATGAATACGTCGTGTGATGAGGAGTATATGTATGTTAGTATGCTATTACGTCCATATGTTTGTGTGCTGTCTGTCCATATTATTTTCATTGCGCTTATTCCGTTGTTGAAGTTGGGTTCTATGTTTATTGGTGTTTCTTGTATTAGGCTGTCTGGGTGTATGTTTAGTGAGTCTTGGAAGTATTGTATTATGTTTCTTGCGCTTGTTATTCCTCCTGTTGGTGCGTTGCTTGAGTCTATGTATATTTTTATTGGGTATTGTGTTTTTTGCGTATATTCTGTAGTCGTTTTCGTTTTGTATTCTGCTCATGTATTTCCATAGGTCCATTAGGTTGTTTATTGGATATTGTACTTCTGGATCTGTGAATGGTATTTGTAATGGTATTACTGGTGGTAGTGTGATGTTTAGTGTTCTTTGGCCTGACCAGTTTCCTGTATTTGAGAAATATGTGTAATGTGTGTTGCTGGGATCTTGTATTTTTATTCTCCCCCAGACTTCTGTTATTTTGTTTAATCTATTGTTTTTTTCTTCTGTTAGAAAGTCTTCTAGTTTTTTTATATCCTATTATTTTTCCTGCATCTGTTGTTATTATGTTGGCGTATGCTTTTTTGTCTATTTCTAATACTGTTATGTAGTGTGCTGATGCTAGTCCTTCTAGGGTTTATGTCTATGTTTGGGTTGCTTGTTTTTATGCTTTTTACTTCTTGTCCATTTGTTGTATATATCTTGAGTGTTTTTTTCATCAAATTTATTTGTGAATATTTTGTTTCCATAATATTTTAGTATTGCTTTATTGTTTGGTGATTGTTCATCCTCTACATTTGTGATGTTGTCGAATAAATAGTATCCGTTTATGTTTGTTGTTGTGTGCATTGTGTCTGTTATTGTTTGTCCGTCCCATGATAGTTCTAAATCTATTTGTTGATTGTATAATCCTTGTTGTGTTAATGGATCTGATATTGTTCCTTCTAATCTTTCTTGCGCGTTTGTTATGTTTGTTAATAGAACTATTCCTGTACTTGTTAATGCTGCGGCTTTTATTGGATGTTTTAAAATCCATTCTAGAGTGTTGTTCATTATATTCACTTAGAATTTTTTTATTTAAATGGGTTTTTCTTCTAGTTGTTTTCTGATTTGTTTGTACATTGTGTCGTCTATTTTTATTATTTGTTCTTTTGGTACTAGTAAGTGTTCTTTTCTTTCAAATCCGTTTTGGTGTTTCTGGTTTGTATAGTGTTCCTGGGTTGAAGAATCTGTTTAACCACACACGCGGGTGACATGTTTCTTGCCATGTCCTTCTAGTGTTTGTTCATCTGGTGTTGTTTCATATGGTGGTCCTCGAGTTCCTGTGCCGAGGTAGTTTGGATTGTTTATTGATAATACTGTTTGCGTTATGTATTTTTGTAAATTTCTTTGTATTGCTTTGTATACGTCTATTGGTTGCATTCCTGTTGTTGTGTTTATTTTGAAGAATGCTCCTGTGAATGCTTCTTGGTTTTGGTCGTAGAAGAATGCTATTCTTGTGTCTTGTTGTCCTATGTCTAGGCTGTCTGTGTATATTAGGAATACTGCGCTGAAATTTTGTCCGGAGAATGGATCTGTGTACTCGTTTGTTTCTATTAGTACGCTGTCTGGATTTAGTGTTGTGTTGTTTCTTTTGAATTGTATTGCTTCTCTTATTGGTGTTATCCATTCTGTTGGTGCGTTGCTTGAGTCTATGTATATTTTTATTGGCCATAGTGTTTTTGCGTATATTCTGTAGTCGTTTTCGTTTTGTATTCTGCTCATGTATTTCCATAGGTCCATTAGGTTGTTTATTGGATATTGTACTTCTGGATCTGTGAATGGTATTTGTAATGATATTACTGGTGGTAGTGTTAGGTTGAATGTTGTGTTTTCATAAAATATTGGATCTATTACTCCTCTTGTGTATGTGTGGTATTGTCCGTTTGGATCTTCGAAGTCTCTTGTTAATATTAGATTTTCTGTTATTTTGTTTAATTTATTGTTTTTTTCTTCTGTTAGAAAGTCTTCTAGTTTTTTATATCCTATTATTTTTTCCTGCATCTGTTGTTATTATGTTGGCGTATGCTTTTTTGTCTATTTCTAATACTGTTATGTAGTGTGCTGATGCTAGTCCTTCTAGGTTTATGTCTATGTTTGGGTTGCTTGTTTTTATGCTTTTTACTTCTTGTCCATTTGTTGTATATATCTTGAGTGTTTTTTCATCAAAATTATTTGTGAATATTTTGTTTCCATAATATTTTAGTATTGTTTTATTGTTTGGTGATTGTTTATCTTCTACATCTGTAATTGTTGTTGTATAATATCCTTGATTATCTGTATATAGCGGTCCTAATGTATCGATTGGTGTTGCTCCATCGAATATTGGCATTGTTACTTTTATTCCTTCTACTGGTTGTAGGGTTATTGGATTAGTTATTGTTCCGTCTTTAACGTAATTTTCTAGTCTTTCTTGTGCTTTTATTGGTGTGATTATTGCTGTTCCTGTTATTAATCCTATTGTTAGGTATTTTTTTATTTTAGATAATATATCGGTTGTCATAAAAAGTATAAACATAGTATTATTTATAAAGTTTATCATTTTGTAGTCATTAAAGAGTAGATATAAAGAAATTTACATATCCGATAAATATTTAAATAAGAGTTATGATAAGGTAAGTATGAAATATAAATGGGCGGGTTTAGTTTTGTTTTTCATAGTATTAGTATTGTTTTCTGATATGGCAAAAGGCGAGGTTACGCCTGGATGTCCGTCGTGTTCAATTTTATGCTCACCTGGGTCTTACACAGTAGGTAGTTTGTGTGAGTTTTGTGTTGAGTATTGTAATAATTGGGGCGGTTCAGGTGGTGGAGGTGGTGGAGGTGGTTGTTCTCTCACTGAATGCACTGTTGGTAATTATACTTTTTGTGTGAACACTAATGATAATATTATGTTTTGTGGCAATTGTTATACTAATTGTTTTAATGGTAATTTTCCTTATAAATTATTTTCGTTATGTAAAACTTTAGAGGATAATAATTATGAGATTGAAGTTCCTCCTTTTAATAGTAAGAATAATTATGTTAAGATTTTTAGTCCCTCTTGTAATAATGGTCAATGTACTTTGCCTAGTGTAGTTAATGTTACTAATTGTACTAAAAATTCTTATTGTAAATATAATAACACATTACAATCAGCAGGATGTATTGATTGTCCAATAGGTAGAAAAAATTGTGATGAAATACCATCAAATGGATGCGAGGTAAATATATTAAATGATAATAATAATTGTGGAGGATGTGGTATAACCTGTACAGGTGGTAATTATTGTAATAATGGCCAATGCAAACCGAGTGTTTGTGGAGATGGTATTATAGACCCAGGCGAAGAATGCGATGAAGGCCCTAATAATTTTGGAACATTTAATCCATGGAATATTAATAATAATAGTCATTGTCTAAGTAATTGTATGTATAATAAGTGTTATGTCTCTACAAGTTATTCAGAGTCAGAACGATGGATTTATCCTGAACCTGCAGATGTTTTTATGCAAAATTGTTTAGAAGCTTTTGGTAATCATCCTTATTGGAGATATGTTTATAATAATGTGAATATTCCTAATGAATGTGGCTATAAGTGCGTTAATGGTTTTTATGATGTTATTTATTTTAATGAGTCGTATAATGCTAATCCTTATGTTATTGCTGCTTTTTCTGGTTGTGCTTTTGGTTCACTTTTACCTCTTTTTTCTAGAACTAATTATAGGGATTATCGTTGTTATGATGGAATTGATAATGATAATGATGGATTGATTGATTATCCTAATGATAATGGTTGTTCTAGTTATAATGATGATACTGAGTTTCTTCCATCAACTACTGTTCCTTTTTATTGTGGCGATAATATAGTTGGAATACCTGGTTGGAATAATTATAATTGTAATGGTGTTTATGAGCAATGTGATGCTGGTTCTTCTAATGGTGTTCCTTGTGTTCCTGGTTATAATAGTTATTGTACTTATTGTTCTTCTTCTTGTACTAATGTTACTCTTTATGGTGGTTTTTGTGGTAATAGTATTATAGAGGGTTATGAGCAATGTGATGATGGCAACATGGTGAGTGGAGATGGTTGTAGTGCTACTTGTCAAATTGAAATTCCTACAATAAGCATAACAAATGTTTCTTATGAATTAACATCTGGATGCAATCCAGCAACTAAAATATGTGGAAGAGACTCTACAATTCTAGTCACAGTATCATATCCTGGTTATACTGCTCCAATGAATACAAATAGTACTGTGAAAATTAAAGGACAGACACAATTTGAATATTGTATTCTTAACCCTACTACTAAAATAACGACTCCAAAAACAAATTCATTATCTTACACATATACAATAACTTCTGAAGTATTCCAGACTGGTGGATGTCAGTATAATCCATTAATGAATACCACTTATGATTCTAAATTATTGCTTAACAATGTGCCGATAAGCAACACTTTCAACAATATCTTCAATGGATTCAGATTGAGCGAGTGTGGAGATGGAACTGTTGATTATATACCTTCAGCTGTTCCACCTATTAACGAATCTTGTGACACTATTAATCCTAGTTCTAGCGTTTGGATGACTTCAGCTTGTGCACTTGTTAATAGTACTCATCCTGGTGGTATTGCTACTTGTAATCAGAATACTTGTCAATGGGTTATGAGCGGTTGTTATAAGTGTGGTGATGGTGTTGTTAATCCTGGCGAGGAATGTGATGATGGTAATACTAATAATCATGATGCTTGTAATAATACTTGTCGATGGACTTATTGTGGTGATAATATAGTTAATAATCCTAATGGTCGACCTTATGTTACTTCGCCTATTCCTCCACCTTTTTCTGGAAATTTTACAGAGGTATGCGATGATGGTAATCTTGTACAGACTGATAAGTGTGCTAATAATTGTACTTTGACTTATTGTGGTGATAATAGGGTTCAATGGCCTAATGGTTTAGGTAATTTAGGTCTTACTCTTCCTGATCCTGATATTCCTGGTTTAGATATTAGTGGTTTTGAAGAGTGCGATGATAGTAATAATAATGCTTCTGATTTATGTAATAATTGTGTTAAAACTTATTGTGGTGATGGTATTAGGCAGTGGCCTAATGGCAGGTTACAGAATGGTACTAGGCAGTATTATGCTCCTGAGGATAAATATTTGTTTGGTTTTGAGGAGTGTGATAATGGTGTTAATAATGGTCCTAATAAGCGTTGTAATATTAATTGTACTAAGACTTATTGTGGTGATGGAATCATTCAAAGACCTAATGGTTTTGGTCAATTTGAGAATTGTGAGCCGTTATTGAATGGTTCTAAGTGTAATCCTTCTACTTGTCAGATGGGTGTTTGTGGTGATGGTATAATTGATGCAGGTGAAGAGTGTGATAATGGTGGAAGATGTACTTTGAATTCTAATGCTGTATGTTATTCTAATTCTGATTGTACAGAGACAATTCCTAGTTGGGGTACTTGTGATTTTAATTATCCTGATGGTTGTTCAGCATATTGTACTTTTAATGATTGCACTATTGATTATGTTAAAGTCAGTCCTGAATGTGAAGGTGGCGATGTTTGTGGTGCAGGAGATGTTTTGAATATTGATATTGGTTTTTATGGTGATAATTGTGGTCTTGTTAATATGGTTCAGACTGATTATATGCAAATACCTGGTTTTGATGATAATTGTATGATTCAATTTAATCCATTGAATGGTCAATTAAAGGGTATGACTTATTTTGGCAGTATTGGTGGAGGTTATTTAAATTATCGTTATGATATCCCTAATATTACTGATATTTGCGCGGGTAAATCCTTAACATTTACTGATACAGCATTTTATCAAATAGGCGCTAATGATGATTGGATTCAGAGGAGCAGCAACATTTTAAGTAATGAAAATACTATGATTACTCTTGATCAATGTAAACAATTTGGTAGTGTTGAACCATATTATAATTATGGCGTTTATAGTTTCGATGTTATAAGGAATCCTTTAAGTAATTGTTATTATAAGACTTGTGTAGATAATGCTGCTCTTAATGTTGATTTTCTTGTTGAAGATAAAACTGCAGGTATTTATTTGACTGATAATTCTGGTGTTAGAACGTTTTATGGTTGTTCTATTTTTGAGGATTACATTTGTCCGGATGATTTCGAGTATAATGGTGCTTGTCGCTTTGGAAATATTGAGGGCGGTGTTTGTGATGATAATGGTCTTGTAGATGCAGATTGTAAGTTGAAGACTCCCATGAAATGCGGTAAGGTTTGGAATGGTACTGGTTATATTAACACTTGTTCTGTTCCTGTTCCTACTCCTCATAAATTTTGTGTTGATCCTTTAATGTGTGTTTATGCTAATGAGACCAATGGCAATAATGTTACTTGTAATTATTTCAATAGTACTGTTATTAATGGTTTAGGTAAGGCTATAAAGTGTTCTTTTAATAACACTTGGTGTCCATTGGGTTATTCTTTTAATGGCACTCATTGTGTTAATCCATTATCTCAGTGTTCAGATAGGTGTGGTGAGATAGTTAGTGTTGTTCCTTTATTATCTAATTTTTCCTTGTTGAGAAATAATTCTATATGGGTTAGATTCTTAGAGGATGATAATTGTTTCTTGAAGAATCATACTACTAATAGGCGTAGGGGCTTATTGTGGTGTAGCTTATGCTTGGCCTGTTCTTAATTATCATTATTTGCCTGTTGGTATATCTTATTGGGTGTTTGATGATGGTTCTTGGGTTCCTGCTAATAATGATGGTACTGAACCTGTTATTTTAATGCCTTAGAATTTTTTTATCCTTATAATTTTTTTTATTTTAGTGTTTTTTTTTTCTTCTAGTTGTTTTCTCATTTGTTTGTATGTTGTGTCGTTTGGTGTTATTATGTTTTCTTTTGGTATTAGTAGTTGTTTTGTTCTTTCGTATCCTTTTGGTGTTTCTGGTTGGTATAATTGTCCTGGTTTGTTTATTGTTCCTGGGTCGAAGAATCTGTTTATCCATACGTCTGGTGTCATGTTTCTTACCATGTCTTCTAGTTTTTGTTCGTCTGGTGTTGTTTCGTATGGTGGTCCTCGAGTTCCTGTGCCGAGGTAGTTTGGATTGTTTATTGATAATACTGTTTGCGTTATGTATTTTTGTAAATTTCTTTGTATTGCTTTGTATACGTCTATTGGTTGCATTCCTGTTGTTGTGTTTATTTTGAAGAATGCTCCTGTGAATGCTTCTTGGTTTTGGTCGTAGAAGAATGCTATTCTTGTGTCTTGTTGTCCTATGTCTAGGCTGTCTGTGTATATTAGGAATACTGCGCTGAAATTTTGTCCGGAGAATGGATCTGTGTACTCGTTTGTTTCTATTAGTACGCTGTCTGGATTTAGTGTTGTGTTGTTTCTTTTGAATTGTATTGCTTCTCTTATTGGTGTTATCCATTCTGTTGGTGCGTTGATTGAGTCTATGTATATTTTTATTGGCCATAATGTTTTTGCGTATATTCTGTAGTCGTCTGGTCCTTGTATTCTGCTCATGTATTTCCATAGGTCCATTAGGTTGTTTATTGGGTATGGTACTTCTGGGTCTGTGAATGGTATTTGTAATGGTATTACTGGTGGTAGTGTGATGTTTAGTACTCTTTGGCCTGACCAGTTTCCTATGTTCATAAAATATGAGTAATGTGTATTTGTTGAATCTATTATTTTTATTGTTCCTGTTACTTCTGTTGTTTTGTGTAGTTTATTGTTTTTTTTCTTCTGTTATGTGGTCTTCTAGTTTTTTATATCCTATTATTTTTCCTGCATCTGCTGTTACGAGATTAGAATATGCTTTTTTGTTTATTTCTATTACTGTTAGGTATATTCCTGATGCTAGTCCTTCTAGGTTTATGTCTATGTTTTGGTCGTTTGTTTTTATGCTTTTTACTTCTTGTCCTATTGAGTTGTATATTTTTAGTGTTTTTTCTTCAAAATTATTTGTGAATATTTTGTTTCCATAGTATTGTATTATTCTTTGGTTGTTTGGTGTTTGTTCTTCTTCTACATCTGTGATGTTGTCGAATAAATAAAATCCATTGATATCTGTCCATGTTTTTATTGAATCTGTTATTTCTTGACCTGTCCATGTGTACAGTGTTATTTTTCTTCCTTCTAGTCCTTGTTGTGTTATTGGATCTGTTATTGTTCCTTCTAGTCTTTCTTGTGCTTTTATTGGTGTGATTATTGCTGTTCCTGTTATTAATCCTATTGTTAGGTATTTTTTTATTTTAGATAATATATCGGTTGTCATAAAAAGTATAAACATAGTATTATTTATAAAGTTTATCATTTTGTAGTTATTAAAGAGTAGATATAAAAAACTTTTAAGTATTTGATTATGTAATATTCAAGTATTTCTTAATTACAAATGCTTAATTATTTTTTTTAACATATATTTAAATGATTAATAATATGATATAGATAAAGTAATATGATATAGAAGTAAAAGATATAAAGGAATAAAAAAAATTATTCCGATTATTCTTCTTCCGTTCCTTTTAATCCCTTTCTGCTTCTTATTTGTTGTATTATTTTGCTCTGCAATTCTTCTGGTAGTTTCTCAAAAGTTTGATCGAGAACAAAAAAGTTTCCTCTTCCTTCTGTTGCACTTCTCAAGTCAGAAGATAAGCCAAACATTTCACCGACCGGAAGTTTTCCTTTAACAACGATTTGATTTCCTTCTTGTTGCATATCAAGCAATTGTCCTCTTTTTGAGGATATTAATTTGGAAATCTCTCCCATGAACTCTACCGGCGCGTCAAATTGAAGTATTTGAACCGGCTCAAAAATTAATGGATTGGAAAGCATCATTGCACCCCTAATTCCCTCTCTAACTGCCGGATAAACTTGTGCTGGTCCTCTATGAATTGCATCCTCGTGAAGCTTAACATCTTCAAGGGTTACCTTTACACCAATACATGGTTCTTTTGCTAACGGGCCTTTCATCATAACATCTTCAAACATGTCGGCAACCATTTCAATAACTTCTCCAATGTGCACAATACCTCTTGTTCCATCAAGTAATATATTTCCATTAAACACGTCTCTTACTTTTCTTGAATCCTTACTATCCATTCCAGCATCTTCTAATGCCTTCCATAAGTCTTGCTGATTCTTTTTAACCCTTCCAGAAGGTATTGCTCCTGATTTAATTGCAGCTCTTAATTCTTCGGATAATGGTTCGACAGTAAAATAAAACTTATTATGTTTATTAGGTGACTTACCTTCTACTGGTTCAGGTGTTTTCTTAGTCACAGTCTCTCTATATACTACAATAGGCGGACTTGATTGTATTTCCACACCTTTTTCTGTTTTAATTCTATTTTCTATAATTTCTAAATGAAGCTCTCCCATCCCGGAAAGCAAGTGTTCTCCAGTCTCTTGATTTATTTCTATCTTAATGCTTGGATCCTCTTTAGATACTTGTATTAATACATCAACGAGTTTAGGCAGATCACTTGGTTTTTTTTGCTTCTATTGCTTTAGTCATAACAGGATCAAATATGTGTGTTATTTGTTCAAATGGTTCCATTTCTCCAACACTAACAGTTTCTCCAGGATATGCTCCCTTTAATCCTCCAACACCAATAATGTTTCCAGCAGGAATATTATCGACTATTTCCCTCTTAGGACCATTGTAGATGTATAATTGCTGTATTCTAACATCTGTCTTTGCCCTATTAAGTCTTACCATTTCACCTTTTCGCATTGTTCCTCCAAATATTCTACCCGCAGCGATTTCTCCAGCTTGAGGATCAATAACTATTTTTGTAATAACAAAGACAGGGTTCCCCTTTGGATCTGCATGAAGTAATTGTTGCCCAAGTGGACTATTTAAATCCCCATGCCATATTTTCGGAATTCTATACTCTTGAGCCTTTACTGGACTTGGATGATGCTTAATTACTGCATCGAGTATTACTTCGTGTAATGGTGCCTTATGTTTTAGTTCCTTCCATGTATCATTTTCATATGCATCAATTATGTCCTTAAAGCTTATCCCTTTCTTCTTCATATAAGGTACAGATAATGCCCAATTATGGAACGCACTTCCGAAACAGACAGATCCATCTAATACATTGACCTGCCATTTTGGGCCCATATCAGGACTTATATCAATAATTAATTTATTAACGTGATTTATTATTTTCATAAACTTTTCTTGCATAGCTTCAGGAGTTAATTTTACTTCTTTTATTAACCTATCAACTTTATTAATGAACAATATTGGTTTAACTCTTTCTCTTAATGCTTGTTTCAACACCGTTTCTGTCTGAGGCATTATTCCTTCAACAGCACAGCATAATGTTATTGCACCATCTACTGCTCTCATTGCTCTAGTTACATCTCCACCAAAATCTACGTGTCCAGGGGTGTCTATAAGATTAATAAGATATTCTTGACCATCTAATTCGTGAACCATTGAAACATTTGCTGCATCAATCGTTATTCCTCTAGCCATTTCATCTTCGTGAAAATCAAGAACACATGCTTTTCCAGCCAATTCTTCTGACATCATTCCTGCGCCCCATAATAGATTATCAGAAAAGGTGGTTTTTCCATGATCTATGTGTGCGCAAGTAGCAATATTTCTAATGTTTTCAGGATTACCCATAATCCTGATTACCTTATCAACCATTTTTTCTCCCATAATGCCTTTGGGGAAAATCTTAACCAAAAATCGTTTCAACGATTATTTGTATTGATTAAGTTTTTCCTAACCTCCTTGTTTTTTATTTTTATTTTTGTAATAAATTATACTATATTATTGTAATGTATTATGGTGTAATATGTTGTATTATAATTAAACATATATTGTATTGTAAGTAAACATTATTTTAAATTAAATATGTATGCTAACTTATTTTGTATATTACCTTTATTTTATATTGAATCACTATTATTAATATAGTGTCATTGAATATATTATTTAATCAAGTAGTATTAAAATACGTGTATCTCATGTACTGTCTTATATGTGTGCAACTCTTCAGGTTTAAACCATAGTGCAATTTCATATTTTGCCTCTTCAATTTTTCCAGATGCATGAATGAGATTTCTTATTGCGCCACCCTTACTATCAGTATAAATATATGAATGATGTGCAAAATCTCCGCGTATTGTTCCGGGTTGTGCAGACTTTGGTTCAGTGCTTCCAACTATTTTTCTTACATTCTCGACTGCGTGAATGCCTTCTATACACAACGCAATCACAGGTCCTATTGTCATGAATTTTAGCAATGATTTAAGAACTTTTTCCCCTCTCCTATCAGCAACATCAAAATAATGGTTTTCTTCCAAAATTCTCATCTATCCATACCATCTTGGCTCCAACTATTTTGAAACCACCATCTTCAAATCTTTGTATTATTCTTCCAACAAGGCCTCTTTGAACAGCATCAGGTTTTAATAGGACTAGCGTTCTTTCAATCATTTCTTCAGGTTTTGATTTTGTATTTTCTTTTTTTGATTTCATAATTTGCACTCTCCATTTTTTTAATTATGAAATAATCATCATAATAATTAATTTTTAGTGCTTGTTGTTTTAAAAGTTATTATAATCATTTATTTTTTATAATAAATTATTATTGTATTTTATTGTCACTCCTATATTTCACTCTTATATATTTTGTTTTTTAAGCGATTATGTATTTGTTTTTTTATTTGCTCATCAATTAAATTATTTCTTCTTTTTTTTCTGCTGATGTAGTCCATTTATGTTCTCTTGGTATCCTCTTTAACTTAATAAGATTTTTTTCACATTTGCTTGAACAAAAAATAAAATATTTTGTCCAGAAACTTTAACATACATTGTTCCTGTTTCCTTTAGGTATTTCTTTATTACAAAATGAGCATTTCATTTTTTATCCTCTCCATTTATACTCATAGGGATTTTGTTATTGCTATATTTTTTTTCCTTTAATTTTATTGATTTCCTCTTCCCATCTTATTCAATGGTCTTGCCTCGATTTCTGTTTCTCTAAGCATTAATATATCCCCTATCTGTACCGGTCCTCTAACATTTCTTCTCATTGTTTTATTTTTATCTCTTCCTTCAAGTATTTTTACTCTTACCTGTGTTGCTTTCTCCTCTTGTTCCTGTTCTTCCTATTATCTCTTCTATCTTTGCAGGGACTGCTTGAGTGAAATTAACAGATCCTTTTACATCAGTTGGTATTTGAACATTTTCTAATCCTTTTAATGGCTTTTTTTGTGGTTTATTGCTTCCCATTTTTCACCTTTTAATTAATAAATCTTTTAATTAATCTTTAAGCATTCCCTTAGCATCGCCTGCATCAATTATTGCCACTGATGCCGTTGGTTTTGTTAAATCCTGCTGCAGCAACCTAGTTCTTCTTTTGTTGGAACCTCAAAGCAGGGTATCCCTTTTTCTTTAGCTAATATTGGTATGTGCATAACAATCTCTTTAGGATTGACATCAGAAGCATATATTACTGCTAATGCTTGTCCTCTTTCAAGTAATTTTGTTACTTTCGTTTGTTTCCTTTCTTTATTTTTCCTGTTTTTCTTGCTATTTCAACAATTTCATATCCTTTATTATCTGCCATTTTTTTCCTCCAGGTATTAAGAATTAATACCTCATTCAGCTCATTTGAGCTTCATTAATCACTGGTAAAAGTTAGGAAAAAATAATTGTTTATAAATGTTTTGTGTATAATTGTGTATAATGTTTTATGTATAAATGGTGCGTTGAAAACATTGGTAAGATAATATTCAATAGTGTTCTTGCTGTTCAAATATTATTGATTAGTCAACAATAAATTTATATATAAGTTTAGTTTATCCAGTATCAAAAGCAGTATCAAAAGTATACTATATACATTATAATCTCTTATTTTATTATACTTATCTTATGGTGTTTAGCTTTAAGATTGGTATTCTATTTTAAGAGGTATTTCAGTTTAAGTTGTATAGTTTAATATTTTTAAATATGTGGGGTGTTTTTTAAATGAAACATGGGAAAATATATGGAATTGTATCTTTGTTTTTAGTTGTTTTTTTTTGTGAGTGCGTGTGCATCAAGTGAATCAGGTCAGCAAACCAATGATATGAATAATGAGCAAGTTGTTGCTGAAGATTCTTCGCAACCTCAAAATCAAATGCAAGAAGTAACTGTTCAAAATGAACAAAAAAACAAGGATGAAGCCGCGAATTCTAAATCTTTAACCTCTGAATCTATACCTATGAGTAAAATATATGATTATTCTAAGTTGTCAAAATTCACCTATGAAGTAACCACAACTAATTCAGGTAGGACAGTAAAAACAACTTTTGATTACACATTGAGTTCAGATAACGTTAATGGTAGAGCAGCATGGCTTTCAACAATTGAAATGGATATGCAGGGAGCCAAGGTGTTGTCAAAAGTATGGTCTGATAAAATTACTTATGGCTGTTTAAAGATGACTCAGTTGTTAATTTTAATGGTCAACAGATGGAGACTCCTACAGAGTGTCCTAAAGAAGGTCCGAATGCTGCAACAACCGCTACAGAAACGCCAATGCTAAAGTATCTTGGGGATGAAACTATCACTGTTCCATTAGGGACATTCAATACTAAAAAGTATTCTCTTGATAATACCATAACCTATTATTATGCAAGTAGCGTTCCAATACCTGTAAAAGTCACTTATGATGGAACTGGCACTGTGATGGAATTAGTCAAGTGGAGCTAATTACTTATGCTAGAATGGGCGTTATATTAATTTATGTTATGTTAAATCAATAATTTAAAATTAGTATGTTAAATTAGTATGTTAAATTAGTATGTTAAATTAGTACGCAATTTAAACCTTGATTATGTTGGTATTAATTAAGGTGATAGTGTATATGTTTAAATTATTTTGTTTATGTTGCGTACACTCTGTTAGAATTTTTTTATTTTCTTTTGTTATGTCTTATTTCTATTTATTAGATTCTGTTTATGTATTACTAATTCATTATTTATGTGTCCGCAGTCGCATATTACTGGAAAAGTATCGGTAAATATTACTTCTTTGCATTTTTCACAATTGAAGCCATATATTTGGTCTGGCGCTGTCAAGTCGAATTCTTCTAGAGGTAATTCTTGAAATTTTATTTCTGTAGTGTTGCTTTTTTGTTTTTTTATATCTTTTGTAACTTCTATAATTCCTTCTGCTAAACCTGATAGGCAAATGTTTAATTCTCCCTTTGCGTATATAGTGTTGAATATTACTGTTTCATTGCTCGTGGTTCCACACATATCGCAAATTCTTATGAATCCATGTAAATCAGTATACTAAAAGATATACTAATATATAAATATTTTGTTATCACGTTTAAGGCGTTATTATTTTAGGCATTTTAATGTTATTTTAATTATCATTTTAACATATACATAAAATTTGTTTGATATATTATTGAATTCTTAATAAAATGGTATTTTTGTGGTAATAAAAAAGTAATAAACAGAAACCTTATATATTAGTTTGTGAAAAAAAAAATATGCTCTGGATATCAATAATAATTGCTTTAATAGCACTAATAATAGGATCAATAACAGATATAAGAAAGAGAGAAGTAAATGATTATGTAAGCTACGGTTTAATAATAATATCCTTTGGAATATCAATAATCTACTCCATATTAACAGGAACATTTTACATATTACAAACAATAATGGGCTTTCGCAATAGGGGTAGGAATAGCTTATGCAATGTTCTACTTAGGTCCAATGGGGGGGAGGGGATAGTAAATTACTCATGGGCTTAGGCGCAGTATTCGGATTTAACATTATAGAAAATCAATTATTTGGAGATAAAAACCTAACATTAGTTATATTCTTAATAAATATAATACTTGCAGGAGCAGTTTATGGATTGATTTACAGTTTTTTTTTAGCAGTAAAATATCGTAAGAAATTTTTAAAAAACCTACATTCCTGGATTGAAAAAAAAGAAATACGAATTGCCAGAATAACTTTGTTAATTTTTACATTAATAATCATTAATAGTCATATTGGTCTATGTTCCTTCGGAATATAAGATTCCTTTTTTAGGCCTAGTTTCTATACTATTTTTTATATTTTATATATGTGGTTATTTGTAAAAATAATAGAAGAGAGCTGTATGATAAAAAGTATTCCTGTAAAAAAATTAACAGAGGGAGATTGGATATATGAGAATATTTATATCGGAAAGAAAATATATTACCGGACCTAAAGATTTAGGAATAAGCAAAGAACAAATAGAACTTCTTAAAAAGAGCAAGATAAAAAAAGTCTTAGTAAAGGAAGGAATACCATTCATACCGGCCTTTCTAATAGCATTTATACTTACCATGATAATGTATTATTTAAAGATTCCATCAATATTTTTTTGAATGAATCAATACAATATTAGATTATATATTATTCTATGATATTTATTATTCTACTGATATTTATTATTCTATGGTATTCTTTCAAAGCTTTTAAGCCAGAAGTTAGTAATTTTAATTTCATTACTTAAATTCTTTTTATCATTAGTATCAGAATGTTTCTCTTTTGAATTTTTCTCTTTTAAATTTGAATCATCATTTTCCCTTTGAATTAGTAGTATTATTGATATTTTCTTCTTTTGTATGCTCTTCTTTGTAAGCTTTTGAATCTTTATCGAATGAATCCTGTTCATATTACTATGTTGTCTGAAATCATTTGCTTAGTACTTTCAAGAGATTCTTCTGAAGCTTTTTTCATATCCCACTCAAGACTTAAGCCATCATCAGTTCTTCTTGGTATTATGTTTATAGAAAAAATGAGGTATGATTTGTCCTGATGAAACCCCATTCTGTATAAGTATGTTAGTACCATGAACCTTCAATGTTTCAAATAATATCATTGATATAGTGTTTGCTGCTTTAATTAGATAATTGGCCTCTTCATCAGATAATTGTTCCATTATTGTTACATGTCTTTTTGGAAATATTTGCAAGTGACCAGAAGTTGAGGGTTTTTCAGGAATCATAATTATCATATTATCATTTTCATAAAGTATGTTCTCTTTTCTTTCACATGCAAAACAATTCATATTATCCTCCAAATAATTTGGCTATATCATCAAGATTAATGGCTTTTTTTTGTTCCTCTTTTTTTTGTTCTTCATGTTGTTTTTTTATGTCTTTTTTTATATTGTCTTTTCTCTTCTGACCTTTTATTTTTAGTTCCTTTCAGATTTATTTCTTCTTTCCGTATTATTCTCTCTTTTTCTTCCACTTTTTCTTCATTTTTATTAATCTTTTTTTTCTTTTTTTGTTAATGATTGTTCTTCTAATTTTGGATTTGGTTCATTCAGAAAATTTGGAGTTATAGAATCGTTGTTTTTTTCTATTTCACGAGCATGTCCGAAGTGTTTTATGAATTGTTTAGCAAGTAATTCTTTAAGCTTATTTTTTTGTTCCTCATTCATATCTTAGTTTGGAATATTTAATAATCCATCATTATTTCTTCTCGGGATCACATGTATTAAAACATGAGGTGCTTTTTGTCCTGCAGCTAATCCATTTGCAATAAGGACGGAAGTGCCTCCTACTTGAAAAGTCTTAAGCAAAGTTTTTGACATTAATCTTACTGTATAAAATAATTTTTCGAGAACTTTATCAGGTATGTGCGGTAAAATCATATAATGTTCCTTAGGATATACGAGTATGTGTCCTTCAGAAGCAAGGATTTATGTCAAGTATGCATATTACTTCTTCATCCTCATGAATTATCTTTGCCGGTATGTTCTTTTTTAGCGATATTACAGAATATGCAATTCTTTTTTTGTAATTCCATGATCTCTTCATCTGTCATGTTGCTTGTATCTATTATTTTTATCTTCCATTTTATCATCTTAAATTACTTTTTATATAAATTTTATGATTAAATTTATTGTTCTAGTTAATATGTTTTTTAAACAAAATATTTATAAATTAATAATTTTAGATTAATTTTAGATAATAATATTTAATTTTAATATTTAATTTTGGTAATATTATTATTTAATTATTGGTTTACTATTAGTATTTATTTTAGCATTTAATTACTGGTTTACTATTAGTATTTATTTTAGCGGTTCATTATTGTTTTTTTTAATTTTATTATTGATAGATAATAGACAAGTTATAAATGAATAAAAAAGAGGTGTGGTATTGTTTTATAACGAATCCTTAAAAGAAGTATACCTGCGACTAAATTCTTCAGGAATCAGGATTATCAACGAATGAAGCCAAAGAAAGATTGAAAAAAGAGGGATTTAACGAGATAGGAAGAGATGAAAGTGGAGGCATAATTAAAATACTTCTTAACCAATTTAAGAATTTCTTGCTCTTGCTTTTAATATTTGCAGCAATATTAAGTCTGGTATTAGGAGAGCTGTCTGATTTTTTTGGAATATCAGCAATAATTTTCCTAACTGTAATTTTAGGATTCGTGCAAGAATACCGTGCAGAAAGAGCAATGGCTGCACATAAAAAAAATATCCGCGCCATACTCTAAAGTTTTAAGAGATGGAGAAGAGAAAAAAATACCCTCAAAAGAAATTGTTCCGGGGGATGTCGTTCTTTTAGAAGAAGGAGATATAGTGCCTGCAGATATGCGATTGATAGAAGCAACAAGATTACATGTCGATGAAAGTTCTCTCACAGGAGAGAGCAATACCATTAAAAAAAAAAGTGTTGAACAACTAACTGGTGAATTAACAATACATGAGCAAAGCAATATGTTATTTATGGGAACGATAGTCACTTTAGGTGTAGGTAAAGGAATTGTTACTGCAACAGGTATGCGCACTGAATTTGGAAAGATAGCGGGTTCAATACAAGAGATAAAAGAACAAGCAACACCTTTGCAGGTCAAGTTCGAAAAAATGGCCAAACAATTAAGCGCTGTTGTCTTAATTCTTGTGGCTGTGGTTTTTGTATTAGGATTTCTGAACATGAGAATAGGATTAGTTGAATTATTTATGTTTTCTTTAAGTCTTGCCGTTGCAGCTGTCCCTACAAGCCTTCCTGCAATAGTTACAATAAGTCTTGGTCTAGGAGCAAAAAGACTCGCTGGAAAAAATATGATAATAAAAAAACTTCCAGCAGCAGAAAGTTTAGGTGCAGTAACAGTAATATGTTCTGACAAAACAGGAACTATAACAAAGAATCAAATGACTGTCACAAAAATATATTCTAGTAAAAAAATAATAGATGTAACAGGATCTGGTTATATTCCCGAAGGAGATTTCTTTTATGAAGGAAAAAAACTATCTAAAAAAGATTTAAACTCTTTAGAAGTACTTTTTAGAATAGGTTATTTGTGTAATAATGCAAAGTTGATAAATAATAACAACAATTGGTCAATCATTGGTGATAGTACAGAGGGAAGTTTAATAGTTCTTAGCAAGAAATCTTTAGATGAAAGTTATTTTGAGCAAAATTTTGAGAAAATAGAGGAAATACCTTTTGATTCCGATAGAAAATTAATGTCAGTAATTTATGAGAATCTTAAAACAAAAAAAAACAGAAGCATATGTAAAGGGTGCGCCGGATGTATTGCTTAAATTATGCGATAGAATATTTATTGATGGTAAAATTAGAAAGATAACAAAAAAAGACATAGATGAAGTATTACGCCAAAATAATATGTTTGCAGAAGAATCTTTAAGAGTTATAGGTTTAGCATTTAGAGATCTTCCAAGGCTTAAAAATTACGATGTTTCAAGTGTTGAAAATAAGTTAATATTTGTCGGCTTAGTTGGAATGATTGATCCTCCAAGGGAACATGTTGATCAAGCAATAAAGCAATGTGCAGAAGCAGGAATAAGAGTTATCATGATTACAGGCGACCATCCTACAACAGCCAAGGCAATAGCTCGTAAGATAGGATTATTGAAAGAGGGAGAAATAGTATTGACTGGCGCAGATCTTGAAAAAATGTCTGATGAACAATTGGATTCACAAATTGAAAATATAAGAATAATTGCAAGGGCTATGCCTATACAGAAAACAAGAATAGTTAAAGCATTACAGAAGAAGGGACATGTTGTAGCAATGACGGGTGATGGTGTAAATGATGCTCCTGCTTTGAAAAAGGCAGATGTTGGTATTGCGATGGGTATCATAGGAACAGATGTTAGCAAAGAAGTTGCAAAAGCAATACTCGTAGATGATAATTTTAATACAATAGTTAATGCAATTGCTGAGGGAAGAAATATTTATGATAAAATAATAAAATCTACAAAATATTTGCTTTCATGTAATGTTGGAGAGATAGTTTCTGTATTCTTAGCAATACTATTAAAGTTTCCATTACCATTAATCCCATTACAAATATTATTAATGAATCTATTGACTGACGGCATACCTGCTCTTGGTTTAGGTTCTGAAAATGCAGAAGATGATGTTATGAAAAGACCTCCAAGAGATCCAAAGGAGAACCCTATAAGAAGAGAAATGTTTATGCTTATATTATTTTTTGGTTTTGCGATGGGTCTTGGAACATTGTTCGTATTTGCGATGTATCAAGATAAAGGCCTTAGCTATTCGCAAACAATGGCTTTCACGACATTAGTTATGTTTGAAATGTTTGCAGTAATGTCTGCGAGATCATTTGCAGGTTTTAAGAAGATAAATCCATTCAGTAATATGTGGTTATTATTAGGAATAATGACCTCAATAACTTTGCAATTTTTAGTAATATATATAGAGCCATTACAAAAAATTTTTGGAACAGTTCCAATAACACTCACCGATTGGCTTATAATATTAGGAGTTTCCTCATTTGGATTTATATTCATGGAAATGAGCAAGTTCTTTGTTAAAGAGCACTTCGAAAAGAGAGACATGATTATAAAAGCATGATTATAACTTCATAGTATAGTTAATGTTATAATATAATTTATTTACTGTTATAATTTTTAATTTTATGATGCTTAATTTTATGATGTTTAATGTTATACTATAAGTGATTTTTTCATTTTTATATTTCAAAAATTCAATGTAAAATATACTTATATGTATTAATTATGCGCTTAATTATTTATTAATTTCAATAAATATGTGTTTATTAATGTAATAAATAAGCGTATAATTTAATAAGTATTATTAATTATATTATCGTTTTATTTATTATTATATTCATTATTATGTTCATTTTATTATTATATTCATTATTATTATGTTCATTTTATTATTTTATTTTATAGTGACATTTTTTACATTAATATGTTAATTTATTATGCTAATGCTTTAATTTGCTAATATTTTAATTTATAAACTAAAATCTATAAATAGAAAAAACATATAAAGGGGAGTTACATTAATAATGTAATAAACTTATTAACAATATAATAATATTAAATTATGTAATAAACAATTTTACTTATGCGATAAATAATATTAAGTAATAATACCTAGCACCAATATTTAATAAAATTAATCATGTAATAAAATTGATTATACAATAGATTAATTATAATATATAGTTGAGAACCATGAAAGACGTTATAGATGATGTAACTGAGGAAATGCATAGTGTTGGCATTAATAACTTATATGTTGATTCTTTAAACTTAAACATTAAATATGATAAAAATGTTAAAGCAGTTCTTCAAAGAATATGGTTACATCATAGGGAGCTGTCTATAGAATTAAGCAACATAAAATCTCTCCTTAAAGTAATTGAACGTAACCCTGAATTGAGATCATATGTGGAAAGTGAACTTTTGAACGTAATAAGAGATGCTAACATACATATAAAAATACTTAAAAAAAATTACAAGAATTTTAAAATAGACACATTGCCAGAAATTATTTCAAAAGAAACTATAGATGATTATATTTCTTATAATGAACTTCTTTCCAGTAAAGTGTTATATCTAATTTCAAAGAACAATTAGTGTTATATTTAGTATTTCTTAAAAGCTCATAACTTATTCTTTGTTTAAAATATTAATTTATTAGTTATCTGATTAAATTTATCCGATTAAATTTGTCTGATTAAATTTTCTGATTAAATTTTTAAAATATAAAGAATAACGAATAATATGGAAATAACATCTGAGGATAATGGATTTGATTGCACTGATTGTAATAATTATGTAATTTCAGAAAATTCAAATTCTGAATTAACTATTACAGATGATAAGAATCATAATCTTGAAAGAATACCAAGAAATGTTGATATAAAAAAAAGATTCGAGGAGCATTATAAGGAACTTTTAGGTAATAATTATGAACGGTTTATGAAGTATTCCCTATCTTATATAAGAAAATGCATCAGAGTAAATACTTTAAAAGCAACTGTTGAAGATATAAAAAAAAGATTACAGGAAAGATGGATATTAGAACCAATACCATGGTGTAAAGAAGGTTTTTGGATTCAATATAGAGAAGGAAAAAGGTTTGACCTAGGAAATCTTATTGAACATCATTTAGGTTATGTTTATATACAAGAATCTGCATCAATGATACCTCCAATTGTTCTTGAACCAAAACCGGGAGAACTGGTTCTTGATATGTGTGCAGCTCCAGGGAGCAAGACTAGCCAAATTGCAATGTATATGAAAAATGAGGGATTAATAATGGCAAATGATGTTTCAGGAATGAGGTTGAAAGCTCTTGGAATGAATCTTCAAAGATGCGGTGTAAGAAATACCGTAATAACAATGATGCAAGAAAATAAGTTAATAAATGCTTTAGGCAAAAATATTTTTGATAAAATATTAGTTGATGCACCTTGTTCTGGGACAGGAACAATAAGAAAAAGTTTAAGAACAATAAAAGAATGGAATCCTAATTCTATAAAAAAACTTAGCAACATACAAAAGAGTCTTATAGATAATGCATTCCAATTGTTAAAACCTAATGGAATTATGGTTTATAGTACTTGCACAATAGAACCAGAAGAGAATGAAGCAGTAGTAAGTTATCTATTAGATAAATATTCAGAAGCAGAATTATTAGAAATAGATTCTAAATCATTAGGAATAACTAGGACTCCTGCAATATTAGAATTTGATGGTTTAAAGATAAATCCTGAAGTCAAGAAATGCCTGAGATTACATCCTTATGATAATAATACTGAAGGTTTCTTTGTTGCTAAAATAAGAAAAAACCATTACGGTGTGCACGATTATTAGTTTATAGCTTAATTTTATATTAGATTAATTTTATATTTTATATTATATTAATTGTATATGAATATTTATGAATTATAGATATGAATTGCTTATGAATTATAGATTAATTATGACTTATTTATTAAACCAGTTTTTCTCTTACTTCTTTTTCAAAATTTTCTAATTTCTTTTTTCCACGAATAAATTTTTCATTAGCAATCTTAACCAGCACTCTTATGTAATCTTCATTGACTAATATTTTTCCATTATCTGTTAATGGAACATCAATTTTTTCAGTGCTACATATTTCGACAATTATTATTTTAGAATTTGCTATTATGCCGCTTCTTCTAAAACCGGCGTTTCTTGCAATATTCAATAAAATATTTGCATGGTCAATGGTTCTGCAAGCAACGTGAAGTATCATGTTTTCTTGTCTAAACCATATTCGGTCCTTAATTTCTTTTAATTTATTCAACGAATCATATAATGATTTAATTAATGTTTCCTCATCAACAACATCATGACTGACATAAATCCATTTAACATCGGGTTTTTTGTTCGCTTCAGTCAATAAATATATCCTTCCACTGCAAGAACTTGTAGTGTAATAATTATCGAGAGAATTTATATATTCTATTAATGGTATTATAGGTTCATCTACTGTTCCTTTTCTGCTTTTATCTGGCTTGTAAAGTTTATTTAGACAAGTTCTTTTCTCTTTATCAAAGTTATCCATAAAAATAGTATTCATTATTTATTTTTAGATTTTTCTATTATTGAATAATTTTTTAAAGAATGTTCTATAAATAATTTTGCTTAAATTATCAACTTATTTATATTTTTAAATTATTAATAAGGTCATAAGCTCTGAAAGTTAGAAAATAATTATTTTCTATCCACAAAATTTTTCATATCCATAACAAAAGAAAATGCTTCTTTATAATAAACATCATACTGGTCCCCAGATATATTTAATAATTCTCCATGCATTATACTTTTTCCCAATGCATAAAACTGTCTCATAGTGTAAGCGTGATCTTTCCTTAGCAATCCTTTCTTGACGAGCTTTTCCTCAAGCATATCTGCTACATGAGCAGGGCTTGGAGGTATCTCATTAATACTCATTAATGCAGCATGCGCAGCATCAATTACTGCCCAATAAAGATCCAATGTTGCTTGAAGTATGTGTTGTTTAGAATTCTGTAATGTCTGAGGGGCAAGCATCATATAATTTTGTATGCTTTCAGCACTAGGTCTTATTCTCCCTTGGTATAATAATATTTGTAATGGTTCAAAAAATCCTGTATCTATTATCGGTATTCCATCTCTTAATATGTTTATTGCGATAGGATCTCCTGCTCTAATATATTCCCAAAAGTTTGTGAATCGTAAAGAAGTAACATGAAGTCTTTTTGAAGTTTTAGCAACTATTTTTTCAAGAATTATTCTATATGTTTGTATTAGTTCAGGACTTAACTCTATTCTAACATCGTCTATAATTATTAATACATCTATATCGTTTGTTTTTTCTGTTGGCTTTTTTGTGTCTTGTTCCGTTGTTTTTCTTGCAGTGCTTCCGAAAAGTATTATTGCTTTAAGAAGATCTTTAAATTCTTTCTTTGCTTCTTTGGCTAAAGATAATACAATATCAATTTCGTGCTTTTCGTATTTAGGTTGACTTTGTATTTGATACTTTTTGTTTATTTTAAACTCCAAAAAACTCACCCCTTTTAGATATTAATATTCATACTTTATTAAACTTAATGACTATTTTAAAGTAGTTTATTAATAATTTGCTGTTTGATTCATATTGATATTTTAAATAACATGATGTTAAAGGTATAATAATATAAAGGTATTAATATAATGTAAGATGTATTGTAAAATATAATTTAAGATATTAATATAATTTAAGATATTATATTATTAATTATTTTATATTAATTATTTTATATTAATTATTTTATATTAATTATTTTATATTAATTATTTTTGCTTCTTTATATTATTAGTAAAGAGTACTAATAAATGTTAGTTCTGTTAGTGCTTAAAGATATCAAAAAATACCATAGTATATCATCAATTGAAGTATTTAGCATTAAAGTATCAGGCACATTCTCGAAGTATCAAAACTTCAATACTCATCCAGGAGCAATACATTATTAATTAGACATACATTAATTAGGCATAATGCATTAATTAGTTATACTTGCATTAATTAAGCATAAAGCATTTCCTTAAAATTATCTTTCACATTAAAATATAATATCATTAAAACTAAGGAGAACGAAATTGCAAGAATAATATGTGTATTTGTATGGCTTTATTTTGTAAATGTAATTTCTTTAAATTACTTAAATTATAAATAATCACTCTAATGGAACTTCACTCCATAGTTTCCATTCATTGCTTGGAGCATAAGCACCAACTATATAGTTTGCTGGAGCGTTATAACCAAAATGTCCATGCCTTATATTTGAGAAGTTAGCTCTTCTACCCCTAATAGTTAATGCATGTATAGGACTTCCAAATTCTGCAAGAGTCTCTTGCAAAGCGTAAGGATTATCTGCCCCTCTTTCAACAATAAAATCTTTTATACCCGCTTTTTCCATTCTTTTAAGGAATTCTTTCATCGGAACATTTCCCTGTCCGGGAGTTAAGTGTTCATCGTCATAACCGAAATTATCAGTAAGATGAACATGCCCTATTATCCCTTCTTTTGCAAGTTTTTCCAATTCATCAAGATACCATTTTTCGAATCTCTTTTCTGCTTTTTCAGGATCTTCACCCGGTTTAGCCTGCCAGTATTTTCTCCATTGATTAAAATGACCTGTATCAATAGTTGCTTTTATGTGTGTTTTTGCCTTTTGCATAGCTTCTTCTTTAGAGTATCCTTTTTGCATGAGCATTTTTGCCATTTCTTCTCTGGACTTATTTATAAGATTTCTTATTTCATCAGGATGACTTCCATACATTTGAGGTAGCCAACTTTCTGGCGCAATATAAATCGGTTCTTGAAGTTTTTTCTTGTTCTTTTCAGAATAATACATTGCATTCATTGCAGCTTCTGCTATGGTTTCTGTGCTCTTCTTTAATCCATAATCTTCAAGAGTAGTTATCCTATTCATTTTTTCAAGTGCTTCTCTTGCCTTAGCATCATAAGATGCAGATGCTTCATGAATATGCCTCATCTGATTTGTAATATCTTTTATTTGCTCTCTTATTATTTCTGAAGGCATTTTTTGTTCATATTTAGAATACTTGTATCCAATTTTACTTTGGACTATTGGAATGTTTTCAATCAATTTCCATCTTTCTTCTGGTGGCGTCGACTTCTCAAGTTTTTCAACAAATTTTAGAGTTTCCATTAAAGCATCTCTTTCTTTCTTAAACTCTTCATATCTTTGTGCATGATAAAGTGATGCTCCTTTAGCTTCAAGAACACTATTTGCTATTTGACTTTTCATAAACAGAACTTCTGGAGTAATATTTATGCCCTTTTTTTTAAGTTCCTCAGATTCTTTAATATAATCATCAAATCTTTTTTCTTCAACATAAAAATTCGTCTTTTCTTGATTCCATTTAGGAACTCTATCAAATAGTCTTTCTGCATATTTTGGATCAAGAATCCATTCTCTTTTTATAGCATTACCATCTATATCTACCCAATCATTCTTTTCTACGATTAATCCGTATTTGTCCTTTTTTCCAACTATTTTTTTTTCCTTTTTCTTTTTCCCATTCTTGGGCAGTTATGAATTGAGGTTCGAAAACTGATTCATCTCTCTTGAATCCTCTAATGTCTCCTGTTACTTTATCAACAACCATTACAGGAGCGGTTCTATCTTCATCTATATATGCTTTAAAGTTTCCTTTAACATTTGTTAATGGCCTTTGCCATTCTCCTGTATGGAAAACAACTGCTCCTCCCGTGCTTGCTTCTGCAGCGAATTCTATCGCTTTATTTATTTCTCTTATTGCTTCCTGTCTTTTTTGTTCTTCAAATCCTTCTCTTGAAAGTCCCGCAACGCCCATGACTCCATTAGGGGTTACATGAGTAGTGAATTTTACTTCATTGAGTTTTGCTAATTCTTGTATTTGTTGTCTTTCAAGTTTTCCTACTGATTCAGGTGTGTGTTGTTGTCCCCCTGATTTTCCTGAGCCGAAGAAAGTGAATTCTACTTTTGCTGATCCTGCTCTTATTGCTGCTTGTAATTTTTGTAGGGGAGTTCCTCCTCCTATGTCTGCTTCAGATGAACCTATATCTAATGCTGTTAGATTTGTTACTTGTTCCCTTGGTTCGGGGAAGTCTGAATAGATTCCTTTTTCTTTTGCTTCTTCCATTGCTGAAAGATTATAGTATCCTTTATCTAGAGTGTTATAGTATTCCGTGTTGAATATTACCATTTTATTTTCCCTTACTTTGGTATTTTTTTTGATTTGTATTTTTTATCTTTTTTTATTTTATGAATTTATTTATTTGTCTATATTATAAAAAATATATTCTAATAGATTTATTTAAAAATATTTTTTACAAAATATCTTTTATAAATTATATTTTAAAATTATATTAAAAATTTTGAATTAAAAGTTATATTAATATTTCTTATCTTGATATGATTTATAAGTTAATGATGTTACCTATAAGCTAATGATACATCTATTTCATTAAGCACATTGATAGACCTTTTTATATAATTGTTTTTATCATTACTAGTGTATCTTGGAGTATTAAAAGTCTCAAATTTTTCTCTTAATCGTTCAATAAAGGTTTCTTCTTGCGGTGTAAGATCCCCGGTTGCGGCTTTTTTCTTAAGCTCTAACAGATTAACATAAACACCCTCATTTGCTATGTCATAAATCCTCTCAGGGACTTCGAGTCTTTCAAAAAATCTATTATAATTTAAATTATTTAATGTGTTATTTGTTTTTTCATTGACTGTGCTTATTTCTGTTATCTCTTCAAGATTTTTTGTTCCTTTAGATTTTTCCTCCTGAAGTATCATGATCTTATGCCTCACAAGTTCCTGAAAACTTTTTTCTATTAATTCTTCGGTCTCTTTTATATCTTCAAGCTTTTTCCTCTCTAAATCTTCTAACTCTTTTTTTTTATCTTCTAATTCCTGTAATTGTTTCTTTTTTATATTTTCTAATTCTTCTATTTCCTTTTTCTTTTTTTCTTCTAATTCTTCTATTTCCTTTTTCTTTTTTCTCTCAAGTTCTTCAAGCTCTTTTTTCTTAGTCTGTAATGACTGCTTCTTTTCATTTCTTATAGTTTTAAGCTTCTCCATCCTTTCAATAGGATGAATATCCATTATGTCTTCTGCTTGCGCCATTCTACCAAGTTAACATTTGATGTGCTTTTTTATAATTTTTTAACAATAGCCACATGCTTTTAGATGCGGCTGCACCTGCAGACTTGCTTTTTTTAGGACTAACGTCTATTTTAGCTTTAGTTTTCTGAGAAGGCAAAAATGCACCGATTATTTCTCCAAAGCCCATAAAAACTCCTTTAAAAGGTTCTAGTATGTCTACTTTTTGGTGTTCTTCAACAGGTCGTATGTTTAACCATTTTTGTATTGCTGTGCGATCGTCTTTTTTTTCCTCTTCTTTCTCTTTCTTCTTAAACTCCTCTTCACCAGCTTCTGCAAGGTATTTTTCTAGGTCTTCTGATAATGCATCCATTGCTGCTTTTAGGGAAGAATCAATTATACTTAAAAGCTCTAACTCTTCCTTTTCCCTATACTTCTTATATGTATCTATATCTTTATCACTCCACCCATATGACCTAAAGGTTATATCTACTTTCCCTACATGTATAGGTCCTCTTTGATAGCTTTCTGGTTGTTGGTAACTTAAAGATGGCTTTACAAAATACTTAAATGTTACAAGTATGCAAGGAGAATAAGAGTCTTTTTTTATTTTTGTAGAATCATAAGCGAGCAATTCTATTTCTAAAGCAGCAGTTTCAAAAGCGCTTATTATTTCAGGTGACATTATTTGTTGTTCATTCATTGTTAATCTCTTAACATTTCTCAAATAAGGTTTAAGCCAGCCCATATACATTTTTATAACGCCCCAATGTTGCCTCAAGTAATGCAGATTAAATTTTCTTCTATTAATTAATTCTTTATGAGTCTTTTCTTTCCATACCATAAATTCAAATAATTTTCTTCTTAAAACATTTTTAAGATTTACATTAGTAGGTAGTTTATCAACCGTACTATCTATGTCAGCTTTATTGAAAATATTGGTATTAAAAAACCAATCAGGAAGAGTCGCATAACCAAGGTTTTGTGCTAGGCCATAAACAGAAGATGTTTTCATTTGACCGCCTTGGTTCTCAACAAAATTAATAAATATCTCTTTTAGAGTAACATCTGCTGATTTGCTTTTATTTTTATCCCATGCATTATATGCCTCAAGTCTTTCATCAATTATTCTTAGTTCTCTAACTAATGAAAAAAGATCCTTAACCATTTTTCCAACAGTTGCAAGTATAGTTTGTATCTTATCTTGTTGTATGCCTAATCTTTGTGATGCTTGTCCAAAGAATGAAGAATTTTCAGAGCTAGAGAAAACATCAGTTATTTTTTCTATATTAGGAAAGGAAAATTGGTATCGCAATTGATCTAAAATCCAGAAGTAGGTTTCCTCCATAGAAAGTCCAAAAGATTCATAGACAAGCCTATATTTTCTAAAGGGTTCAGGATAATTTGTTTTAACATAAACTTCGTTGTTATCTTCAAATTCTTCCTCTTTCCATCCTAATTTTTTCCCGAATTCCTCTATAGTTAATTTTTCAGCCATAGTACCTCTTTTTTAAATTGAAAATGATAATTATTTTTAATTATCAATCGTTAATAACTTGTTTTTTTCTATATTATTTTTATTTTATATAACTTAAACGGATTATTATTAATAAAAGGTTATTGGTATAATTACAGATTATAGGATTGTATATAATATAGTATGGGATTATATATATTATAGGATTATTTATTTATAAAACTTTTGTTGATTATTTTTTAAGAACCACTGTAAAACCAGTCAAGTCTATTAATTTGGCATCGCATTTTGAGGCTAATTGTAAAGCAACTTCTTTCTTGTTTTTCCCTTCAATATATGTTTTTAGAAATTTAATTTTTATTACTTCATTATTTTTAAGATAATTTTTTATATTTTTTATAATCTCGTCAGTTATTCCATTTTTTCCAATAAGTATTGAAGCTTTTATTGTTTTAGCCTGGCTCTTTATTTTCTTGATTTCTTTATTCATTTTTATGTTTGTTATTCATACTGCTAGTTATAGTATTATTTATATTATTAAATTTTATTCTTTACTTTTATGCTTTTGTTTTTTTATTATTGTTATTTAATGTTTTTTAATAGTGCATTCTGACGGTAAAGCCCTTATTATTTCGTCTAAGTCTCCGCCTATTATTTTTTGTATTTTTTTAGCTACATCGCTTATTTTTTCGTTACCAGGAATTATCTCAACAATTTTATCAGAATGTTTTCTTATAGCACTTAAAGGTCCGGCCATTATTTTATTATCCAAATTACATAACGCAATGTTTAGTTTTGCTTCCATAAAATTTCTTTTACCATATATCATGAAAGCTCCTTTCGCTAATCCTGCCATTCCACTTGGAACTTCTTTTGTTAATTGTTGCGGATTAACATAGAATACTTCTGCACTTCCTCTTCCAGATTTCCATGACTTAGAGTATGACGCACAAAATTCTGCAGCCTCAATAAGAGTTCTTTCAGGTATCTCTATTTCAGAAGGATTTTTTATAACTACAAAAGGGCTTCCAGGAAGTTCAGTATGAAATACTATATCAAATTTTTCTGTGTATTTTTTTATTATTATATCATTTGTTGTTGCGTCCCTACCACCTATTACTAGAAAATCGTCGCTTGAGATAAACCATCTGAATTTTTCATACCATTCTTTCTTTTTTATAATATTTTTCTTCTTTTCAGGTAATTTTATATTTAATAGTTTTTGTTCACTTTTTTCTATTATTTCTTTTATTCCCGTTAATTTTTTTTTAAGCTTTTTTGCTTTATCAAAATAATCCCCAGCATTTTTTTCCAATGATTTTGATAGATCTAAGCTTATTTCCATAATTAGCACCATTTTATATTATGAGTTATGTTTTATATTATTGTTTATTGTCATGTTTTATCAATGTCATAAGTATATTTGAGAAGAGATTTAAAAATTTAATTAGTTGTTAGTTGCATGATTTTATTGTTTCCTCTACAACTGCTGCATTAAAACAAGCCATTTCTTTTCCAGAAGCAATTATTATTGGGATTAATTCACTCTTAAAGCTTTCTGCTTGATAATAATCAACACTTTTTATTATTGTCTTACCTGATTTAAGAGCACTATCTTCTATGTTTAGTTCCTCATGATTAAAATTAAGAGTAGTGATTCCTAGCCGTAAATATTTTATATCTACCGCGCCAGTGTTTTTTATCATCATATTTATCTTTCTATTTGCCTCATCATAGCAAAATAATTGCCTTCCATTTACAGTTTGTACTTCTAGCTTTACCTCGTTGCAATCTCCTACATTTGCTATAACGTCTTTTCCAATATTCATTATTAAAGTACCTATAGATACTGCAAAAGCTATCAACAACACCGTTGCTATTAATGGAGAAATGCCTTTTTTACCTCTTTTTAACATAATTTTAATCATTTGTTTTTATTTAAATATGTTTCTGTTATTAAATGTGTTTCTTTTATAAACTATGTTTCTGTTATTTATTTCTATTTTTTAATATTTTTATGTTCTGTACTATGTTTTTTGGATGTATAATTGATTTAGTTTAGATTATAATCTGTTAGATTTATTATACTTATTATCTGTTTTAGATTGTTAGTTTCTATATTTTTTATTTTAATATATTTATTTACTTTTCTGCTGTTATTTATAAAAATTTATAAAGAATTGTTTTTTTTCATTCTTGAATGATTAATGAAGAAAGTATAGACGTTAAGGTTCATAAAAGAATCCCATTAATATATGATATCGTTGAAAATATTGTGATGACTTTGTATAAGAAAACTTCAACAATTTATACTGATATTCCTGATTCAACACTTAAGATTATCAATTCTGAAGCACCTAAATTATATGTTGGATTACACAAAAGTTTGTGGGAAACTATGGGAATACCTGTAGTTTTGAAAAGTAATAATGCAAAAGTGCCATATGTAGTTATAGGTAAAAATCTGGTTAAGGGCGTATCGAAATTTTTTATGCAATCAATAGGAGGTATATATGTTGAACGTGCATCTAAAGAAAAATCAAGACAAAGCTATGCTAGTGCTCTAGAGATTAAAAAGAAAATAATACTGGCATTAGATATTGGATATGATGTTTTAATATTTCCTACTGATGGAAGAACTAAAAATGGTCAAACCAATTTTTTCTATTCAACACCTTTCGATGCTGCTCTTTCGCTTTCAAGAAAGAATCCGGTATATATAATTCCTGTAAATGTAGATTATGAAAAATTACCTGATATGCCAAGAATGTTAAAATCAATTGAAAAAGAAAAATCTTATACTTTTAGAATATGGCATTTTTCAGATTGGTTAAAAAACCTAGGAACTGAGTATGTTAGCTTTGGTGAGCCTATATTGGTAGATTGTGGTTTTAATAGGAAGGAATTAAACAGAATTGTATTAGAAAGAGCAAAGGGTTTAGTAAAAATACTGCCTGTTAATATTTATGCCGAGGCAGCAATACGTTTTAAAAAAAATAACGGAATATTTGAGAAACATGTAGAAAAAGTTCTTAAAGAATTAGATCCTCATAAAGAAAAATTTAGGGGATTTCGGGATTTAGAAGATATAATAAATAATTCTGGAATAACACTTAATGATTCGGAACGAAAATATGTTATTTATTCAGGGTATATTTCTCATTATTTATATAACTCTTAATATTTTAAATATTTTTTAATATTAATGTTTAATGTATTTACATATTTTTAATGTATTTACATTTATTCTTATATTTTAATGATGTACGTGCGTATTTATATTCAGTATATTTTTAAAGATTAAATTTAAAAACTTATTAGTAGAAACGATATCTTATCAACAATAAAATATATGTTTCAGTAATATAAATTATATGTTTCAGTAATTTATTATTTAATATTATTGCTTAATATTTACTGTTTTACGATAATTAACTTTTTTACAATATCATATGTTAAATAGTATAATAATATTTATAATGCAATTGTATTTACTTATAGTATATTTTACTTATATTATATTTAAGTTATTATATACCTATAATTTATAATATATACCTATCATTTATAATATATACCTATCATTTATAAACCTGTTGCTTATACTAAGCCTGTTGTTTATATAATATTTATACATCTATTATTTATGTAATTTTTAATATACTTTTTATTTACGTGGTTTTTAATACTTATTTTAAGGGAGATATTATGAGAAAAAGTTCATTAAAAAATTCGCTGAAGAAATCGCCTAAAAATTCAAGAAAAGTAGAATCTGATCCTGATAGTATTATGATTGTTTGTGCTCATTCTGACGATCAAATATTTGGTCCTGGAGGAACAATAGCAAAATATTCTAAAGAGGGAAAGAAGCTATTCACAATAATATTTTCTTATGGTCATATTTCTGCACCTTTGTTAAAGAAAGAAGTAATAATATCTGCAAGAGTAAAAGAAGCGAAAGATGTAGATAAATTAATGGGTGGAACTGGCGTCGTTTTTCTTGGTCTAGATGAAAATAAATTTATAGAGCAGTTTAGATCGAAAAAAATGTATCCTAAACTCAAAAAATTAATATTGGAAAAAAGACCTTCAAGAATATTTACTCATAGTCATGACGATCCTCATCCTGATCACAGGGCATTGAATAATTTATTGATGGAAACACTTGATAGGATGAGATATAAATGCGATGTTTATGCATTTGATATATGGACTGTTTTTAATACAAAAAGAAGAAATTATCCTAAAATAGTTATAGATATCTCTGATACTTTTAAATTAAAGATAAAAGCTTTGAGAATGTTTGAGAGTCAAAAATTAAGTTTATTTTCATTAATGTGGTCTGTTTATTTGAAGGCATGGATTTTAGGTAAGAAAAATGGTTTTAAATATGCTGAGGCCTTTTATAAAATAAGATAATTATTATTTTGACATAATTGTTATTTTAAGATAATCATTATTTATAATAGAACATAGGAATAAATAATTATAATATAAATAATATTTTTATATTATTAAAATGTTTTAGATTATTAAAATGGGCGATATACAAAAAAGAAAAGTGCTTATAGCAACAGATAATTTTCTTCCTAGATGGGATGGTATAAGTAGATTCTTGTCAGAAATTATTCCAAGACTTAGTGAAAAATATGATATAACTGTTATCGCGCCGGATTTTGGTACCTACGAGGATCCCAATATAAAACTAATAAAAATACCTGTTTTTAAATTCCTTAAAATCGGAGACTTCAACATTCCAAAATTTAAATCAAAAAGAATCAATGATGTCGTTAAAAATTCAGATATTGTTTTTTCCCAAACAATAGGTCCAATTGGCGCTTTAGCAATAAAAGCATCAAAAAGATATCATAAGCCAATAGTTTCCTTCATTCATAGCATAGAATGGGAACTAGTTCCCAAAGCAATGAAAAGTAATTTTCTAAAAAAATATTCTAAAATAATAACCAAGAGGGTTGCAAAAAGATTATATAATAAGTGTGATTTATTAATAATGCCATCTCAGAACGTAGTTGAACTCTTCATATGGAACAATATACGAACTAGAAACAAGGTTGTTAATCTTGGTGTAAATGTTGATAAATTTAAGCCAGCAGATGAATTTACAAGGATAGAGAAAAGAGAAAAAATCGGAATAGGAGATAAAGATATTGTAATAGGCTATCATGGAAGGATAAGTAGAGAGAAAGATCTAATAACTTTGCTCAGAGCATTTACTAGGATTCAGAATAACTATGATGATGTAAAACTTCTAATAGTAGGAGAAGGTTTAAAAGAGATTAAGGAACAATTATCTTCAAGAAAAAACGTCATCTTAACAGGTCCTAAAAATGATCCAGTACCTTATCTTCAAGTTATGGATATATACTGTATAACCTCATTAACAGAAACAACATGTTTAAGTCTTTTGGAAGCTATGAGTTGTGAAGTTGCGCCAATTAGCACTGAAGTAGGTTTCATAAAGTCATACATAAAGAATAATTTCAACGGATTATTTTTTCAAAAACAAAACCCTTATCACTTGTCTAAACAAATTGAATATTTGATAAAAAATCCTGATATAAGAAGGAAAATTGCCAAAAATGCAAGAGCAACTGTTATAGAAAGATTTTCTTGGGATAACACGGCAAAAGGAATAATAGATGCTATAGAGTCAACAATAGAACTTTTCGAAAGTAAAAAGAATTAAAAAGATTATGTATAGAAAAATCCTGTATTAAATACACGTTATTATTCAATATTATATGTCGTAAATATATATTATTATATAATAAGTTCTTTATAAAATTATTTTATATTTTTAAACTAGTTACTTTAGAGATTCCATGTTCATTCATACTTACGCCATAAAGATTATCTGCTTCTGAGATTATTGCATCATTGTGGCTTATTATTATATACTGTGCCTTGTTAGAATAACTCTTTATTAGTTTAGATAGTTGTTCAGAATTCTTTTTATCTAATGCAGCATCAACTTCGTCAAATATATAAAATGGTGCAGGGCTATATTCTTGTACCGCGAATATAAATGCAATAGCGGCCATCGATTTTTCTCCACCTGATAATGATTTTATATCTAGGAATTTTGTTCCAGTTATTCTAACTTTAAGTTGTACTCCTCCATTAAATGGATCGTTAGTGTCTTCGAGTTCTAGGCTTGCTTCTCCTTTATTAGATAACGCGCCAAATATCACTTTAAAATTATGATTGAGTATTTCATAAGTTTTCATGAACAATTCTTTCTTTTTGGAATCAATCTCATTAATCATTATAAGCACTGATTCTCTTTCTGTTTTTATTTTCTCTTTTTTCTCTATGAATGTTTTATACTCTTTTTCTATTACATCATAGATTTCAAGAGCCCTCATATTTACTGCACCAATATCAAGTAATAGTTTCTCAAACTGTGCTATCTCTCTTAAGATCTCTGATTCTGGTTTATTATTGAATAGTTCTATTCCTTCGTATTGTTTAAATTCTTCCATCATTCCAGATAATTGTGCTCTTACTTCTGCAAGTTGAAGTGATAATATGTTCATTTTTTGTTCTATTGTTCTAGCATCTTCTTGTTTTTTACTAACTTCGGATTCTTGTTTTGCAATTTCTTCTGACAACTTGTTTCTTTTATTGAATAACTCTTTAAATTGTGCGAAGAATTTTGCCTCGGCTTTTTCTTTCTCTTCTAATATCTTTTGTTGTTCAGAAATCTTTTTTTGCAGCGTTGTTTTTTTCGTTTTCAAAGTTTTGTTTGTCTTTGTCTTGCTGTTTAATTATCTTCTGTATATTATCTCTTTCTGGATTTAAAATATTTACTATTTGTGAATCATTATTTTTAATCTCTACTTTTATATTATTTATTTCTTCTTTTAATTGTTCTTTTTTTTGTTCAAAAGCGTTAAGTTCTGCTAGTAATGAGGGATTTCTTAACTCAGTTATTTTGTCTCTTAATTGTTGTTTTCTTATTTTTAGTTGCGCTAACTGTTTATTCTTTTCAGAAGTTTTTAATATTATTTTTTCTATTTCTTCTTCTATATTTTTTAATTGCTTATTTAATTCAGTTTTTTGTTTTTTGCTAATATCTAAATCGTTCGAATCTATGTGTAATGTTTTCTCCATTGCTTGGATTTCTCCATCTAGAGTAGATTTTAATTCTCTAAGTCGCGCTATTAATTCTTCATTATCCTGTCTTTTTTGTTCTAAATTATTAATTATTTTTTGGTTGTCTTCTATTTCTTTATTGAGCTTATCTATATCATCACGTAATTCTTTTTCTTGGAATCCTAATCCTGTTTTTTGTCTGAAACCTCCCTGCATTGCACCACTTGTTTCTACTAAATCCCCTGTTATGGTTACCATACGATAATTTCCTATTCCTATTTTTCTTGCTGTTTCAATATCATCTACAACTAGTGTGTTTTCAAAAACGTAACTGAATATTTTTTCAAACTTAGGATCATAAGATATAAGGTCTATTGCGAGCCCCCTTATTCCCTTTCCTTTTATATTTCTTAGTTCAGATCTTATTTGCACACTTTTTATCTTATTTAAAGGAAGAAACGTTACTACTCCTAGCTTATTGTCTTTTAAGTATTTTATGCATTCAGAGGCAATCATATCATTTTCTACAACTATGCTCTTCAATCTTTGTCCAGCTGCAACCTCAAGAGCTAGGCTATACTCAGAATTCACTCTTCCTAATGAACTTACTAAACCATACACTCCTTCTTTTTTTAATTCCAGTATTTTCTGAACTGCAACTCCCGCTGCGACACTTTCTTTTAACGACATATCTTTTGCATTTAATTTTACGAGTTCTTCTTTACGACTCAATATTTTTGAACGTGCAGTATCTATTTGTGCAGCAAGGCTAGAATTTTCTGCTAATTCTTTATTCAATTCTAATGTTATTTTTTTGAATTGTTCCTTCTTGTTTTTTAATTTTTCAATTTGTTCTTTATTATCTTTTTCTACTTTTAGTACATTTTTTATTGTTTCATCTATGTTTTTTATTAGTATCTCTGTTTTGTCTTTTTCTCTTAAAAGATTTTGTTGTTCCTCTCTCAATTTTTGTATTTCTTCATTTAAGGATTCTGCGTTTTTGTCTATATCTTCTATTTCCTTATCTATTTGACTTATATTGTTGAGATTGTTTTTTTCAGTAAATGATTTTATTTTACTTTCAACTTGTGATAATTCCTTTTCTTTTTCTAGAATTATTTTTTCATATTCTTTGTTTTGTGATTGTAATTGTTTTATTTTTTCTGTTATTCCATCAAGGTTTTTTTCAAGTTGCAATCTTCTATCATTTATTTTGTTTATTTCCAAATCTATAGAGTTACTTCTTTGATTGCTTAGTGCAAGTTCTATTTTTAACCTTTCAACTTCTTTATGAATCTCTACTTGTTCCTTTTCACCTTTTTCTTCTATTTCTTTGTTTATTTTTTCTATTTCTTTCTTTTTTTGTTCTATTGATTCTTTTATTTTATCTGTTTCTTCTTTTATTTTAGTTATTGATGAATTCCCATCTTCTATATCTTTTGTGAGTTTTTCTTTATCTATGGTCTTTGTTTTTATTTTATTGTTTAATATTGTTGCTTTGTTTTGTTTTATTTTATTGTTTAGGTCTTTGAATTTGAGTGCTTGATCTCTGTCTTTTTTTAGTTCTTGTAAGTGTGTTTTCCTCTCTGCAAGTATTATTTCAACCTCGTTCATTTTTTCTTCGACTCTCTGAAGTTCTCTTAACGCTTTCTCTTTTTTTTCTTCATACACAGATAGTCCTGCTATTTGTTCTATCATTTCTCTTCTTTGAACAGGACTCATTTCTATTAGATTTATTATCTCTCCTTGTAGAACTATATTGTATCCATCTGGATCTATTTTTGCTATTGCTAGTAGGTCAAGAACTTCTTGTCTTGTTTTTATTATGTCGTTTATTTTGTATTGGGATTGTCCGTTTTCTTTTATTATTCTTGTTATTTTTACTTCGTCAACATATTCTTTGATGTTTTTTTTGGTTCTTGGTGGAGGACTTATTTGTGGAAATATTTTCGATGTATTATCAAAATATATGCTTACTTCTCCTTCTTTTGCTGGATTCTTGAGCTTTCCTCCATTATATATAAGATTAGAACTTTTCTCTGCACGCATCTCTTTGCTCGATCCTTTACCAAGTACAAAGCATAGAGCGTCCATTACATTACTCTTCCCTGAACCGTTTGGTCCAAGAACACAGTTAAAACGCTCTCCAAATACTAGCTCTGTCTTGTTGGCGAATGATTTGAATCCTTTAATTTCTAGCTTTGTTATTCTTGTAAGTCTAGACATTCTATTGATATTCCCTCACCGTAAAACTGAATAAAAAATCAACTAATAATATATAAATTTGATGTTTTAAAAATTTTCTTTAAGGCAGAGACACTTTTCATGAGCAACCAATGCCCCATGAAGGGATAAATCTTTCCGATATAGCATCACCAAAAACCATATCAAGCATTGAGATGGACAATGCATGATTTTCAATAATTTAAGGTCAGAAATCATTTATAAATCTTTGGGCTTTATAATCATTAGGCTTGCATTGTCTAAATCTGCATATGCTGAAGCGTATAAACCGTAAAAGAAGTCTTTTTTCTCATATTTTTTCTCCCCGCCTCTCTCATCCCATAAAGGATCATTCACATATATGTAAGATTCATCGATTCCAGTAATGACGTTGAAATGGAAATTGAATAAAGGGTCTTTCCCGTAAAGAAAATTAGTTGTCATCAATGCTGCAAGCGGTCTTTTAGATTTGATTTCATCAATAATGTCCTTTTCATCAGGTATCTTTACATCTATATTTCCACCAAATTTCAGGAATTCCTTAAAATATCCTAAGACTTTCTTGTTCTGATCAGTATTTGCTTTAGATATAAGATAGTCCATCCTAGCAATTAATTTACTATGGTTTAATCCAACATCATTATTTGTAAACATTGCCGGATGCTGAGTTATGATTGTTACATCAAACCCGTTCTTCATCAAGTAAACACCTAATTGTGGAGCATAAGTACCAACAGCATCTGTGATAATGTGTTTCTTGTTATATTCAAACGAGAACTTCTTATTGTAATAGTTCATAATCATTGTTATTCCTGCTATTCCACAATCTACAGAGTCTACTGGTTGAGTAATTAATGGCACGTCTAATTTCATATTAACCTCTTATTAATACTCTCCTATGCTCCTCTGTTTGCCTTTATCTGCTAGGTTTTTGTATGTTTGCCAGCTCTTCCTGAATAAATGTTGATATTCTTTCTTGTTCCAATTATTTTTCAAAAAGGATATTGTTTTCGGATCTGAAGGATATCCTGATCCGAAGTCTATTTTAAATTTCTTTTTTAGCTTTTCGAGTTCTTTTTCACGTGTAACTTTAGCAATTATTGATGCCGCGCCAACTATAAGATGATTAAGGTCTGCTTTATGTTCAACTATTAAATCTATATCCTTATTATTTATTAATTCCATCAATTTTTGTTTATACGCATTTGTATTCGTTGATGGGCAATCAACTATTACTTTGGTTATATCATTATATAGCTTAGCATCCATTTTATTGATTAAATCTGCGGCTTTGTCTGCTTCAAGCCAATTAAGATTTGTAGATCTAGAATTTACGGCATCATCTATTTCATCAGGAGAAACAATTATTAATTCATATTTTATTATATGTTCTATGCTTTTGAATATTTCCTCTCTCTGTTTTTGAGATAATAATTTTGAATCTTTTACATTATTTTCTTTTAAAGAATTTATTCTTTCTTCAGATATTGCCGCACATACAATAACCAATGGACCAATTATAGGACCTCTTCCTGCTTCATCAATTCCTAAAATAAACATTAAGACACACCTTCATTTTAAAATCATTTTAAAATATACTTTTTCCTTTCAAATATGCTTTAAAATATATTATTTTTAAAATATATTATTTTAATTTATATTTTAACTTTTAACTTTTTTTAAATACTTAGTATACTTTAAATAATTTGTTTAAATAATTTGTTAAAAATTCTTGTTAGTTCATTAATGTCTTTTGTTATTGTTATCGCTTTTCTTAATTTTGAACCACCAATCATGCCTTTTGTATAATCCATCGCATGGTCTTTTATTCTAGAGAATGATATATTGTAGTCTTTTGTATATTCCAAATATTTGAAGAAGTATGATATTCTATCTGCATCGTTTAATGTATTATATGTCCCCTTTTCAAAATAATCATTCAATTGTTTGAATATATATGGATTACCTTGTGCTGCTCTTCCTATCATAACATAATCGCACCCTGTTTCCTTAATCATTCTCTCTGCATCTTCAGGACTTTTTACATCACCATTTCCAACCACTGGGATACTAACTAATTCTTTTAATTCTTTAATCCATGTCCATTGTTGTTGTGCATTTCCAGAATACCCTTGTTTTAAAGTTCTTGCATGCAAAGTAATCATCGAAACTCCTGATTCTTCAGCAATCCTTGCAATATTCTTGAATAGATAGCATGAATCATTGCTTATTCCTGCACGGACTTTTACAGTTACTGGTTTATCAACAGATTTCACTAGCTTGCTAAAGAGTTCTTTTACATGTTCAGGTTTTTGTAGAAGAGCAGCACCTGCTTGTTGCGCGGTTATATGATCTGCAGGACAGCCCATATTGAAGTCGATAATATCAAAATATGGTTCAACTATTTTTGCGGCTTTTATTGTTTTTTCAATATCGAAACCAAACAATTGAATGCTTCTAGGAGATTCTTTTTCAGAGTATTGAACAAATTCTCTTATATCACTTATTGTTCCCTTATGAGTTATTGCATGAATGCTTGTTAATTCTGTTGTTGTCAAACCTGCACCTAATTCACTGCAAAGTAACCTAAATGCAGGATCAGTTATTCCTGACATTGGTGCAAGAAAAAATCTTGACTTGAATTTAGGAAGTTTCATTTTAGAAGATAATCTTGTTAAAAGAGATTATTATTAAAATAGACTAGCGGGGGTTGGATTTGAACCAACGACCTCAGGGTTATGAGCCCTGCGAGCACTCCTGTCTGCTCTACCCCGCTATGATAAAGAAGAAATAGAATTCTTTTATAAATCTTTTCGTAGTAGAGAAGGGAATATCAAAATATTCTGTTCTCATGAATCTAATGGATTGTTCACATAGATATTTTTTTGCTTCTTGCATGTGTATTCTTCAAAATCCTCTCTACAATTAGCAAATGTTTTTATTAGAATTTCTTTTTTTGCAATCTGGACAATTTTTAGGTTAACTTTCATCGGGATAATGAACCCGCTCATTACATTTATTGTATATATACCAAATTCTTGGCCTTACGATACCATCTATCAAAGGAATTCTTCAAACTTTATACTTTTATAGGTCAGCATATTCGTTTCTTGCCTTTCAATAAGTCTTTTTTCAATCGTGTAATATGTGTATTTTTTTATTTATAAATTTATGGCTAATAAAAATAGATTAACTTTAAATAATACTATTATTAGAATATATTATTATGAATAATAATAAAAAAAGAGAATTTAGTGTCGTATGGATAATAATTATTGTTGTCGCAATAGTTTTTATATTAGTTTTGGGAATTCTAAGAGGGGTATTTTGGAAGAGCAATCCTGAAAAAGTAAATGAGTATATAGATAGTGTAATCGACTCTGTCAAAGAGATTATTGGTGTGCAAGATTCTCCTGAACAGTTAAAGAATGATAGCATCTTGCAAAATAAATCTATTGGATCGTCAGTAGAAGAACCTCAAGATATTTCAGTTTCAGGTGGCGGAGGTGGTGGAGAATCTACTGGAGTAGTTAATGTAGTATCTAATGATGTTAATTATACACAATATAATAATGAATCTTATGAGACCTTGGAGGAACTCTTTGATAGTGATAATCCAATGGGAGGAAGAGTTAATCTTTATGGTGTAGCTTTTCAAATATCGGGTGTTGATATGTTTGATTATTTTTTATTTACAGATGACGATATTATAATAGAAAATCCTATAAATATGTTGCTGAATGGAGCTAATTTTCATATTAACGTATATAATTCCATAGTTAATATTACTCCTCAAAGCATTGTGAGAGTAAAAGGAGTGGTCGTCGATTGTATTAATGGTGTTCAGGGACGTTATTGTATTAGTGCAAATGAAATTAATTAATAAATAATAGTGTAACAGCTAAATAAATTAATAGATAATAATGAGTATAATAACATTATTTAATATATATTTTTACTATGTATTTTTAATATTTTATTTATTATATATTCTTAATATTATTTTTTTAATATTATTTTTTTAATTATTTCTATCTTTATGTTTTGCTATGATAAATCCGCCCATTTTTATATATTCCTTATTGTGTTTAGTATAAACTCCTAATGACATACCTTCCCTTTCAAAGATAGGAATTAATTCTGATGGATGATACTCTCTGCATGGAAACGGGTCGTTCTTTAATTGTTCTCGTAATGTTCTCATAGGATTTTTTGATTTTTTCTTTTTGAGTAAAGTAGATATTATTACTGCTTTTGATGATACTCTTATTAGTTCTTTAATGAATTTTTCATGTTCTACTAAACATTGTAATGCACCTATAGAAATAACTATGTCGAATTGTTTATCTTTGAATGGCAGATTATATCCGTCTGCTACAATAAATTTTAAGTGTGGATAGTTTTTCCTGGCATATTCTATGATATTTTTAGAATAATCAACACCTGTCACTTCATAACCTTTTTGTTTTAAAATTTCACAATATAGTCCCGGTCCACAACCCACATCTAGTATTGTTTTTGCATCTTTGATTTTGCTTATTAGGTAAAGTGTTACTTCGAGTAATTGTTTTTGTCCTTCCTCATTCCAGAAACTTTTTTCATAATCCGGAATGTTTAACTTAGCTCTCTTTTCGTACTGTTTCTTCCATGATTTTTCCATGTCTTTCATAGTCTTTCTTTTAATATTTAATATTATTTTTTTTAATTATTTTATATATCTGCGATGCGTATTATTTCTTTTTTTATAATATATGATTATGTTATCTTTATAATTGTTGATTTATATTTATGATTATTCTATGTTTATAATTATTAATCTTGTTAATATATATTAATAATTTTAGAAAAGTATATAAGATGTATGCTTTTATTAATTCATATGGTTAAAAAGATTAACGAATTATATCAATGTGATGAGTGTAAATTGTTGTATTCTGATATTTCTTGGGCTAAAAGGTGCGAGGAATGGTGTAAAAGTAATAATTCTTGTAACTTAGAAATAATTAGGCATTCTATTAAAAAAATGAACGATTATATTGAGGAATAATATGTATTAACGCCGAGGGTGGGATTTGAACCCACAAATCCTTTCGGAACTGGATAAATGCGCGTAATGCGTGGTAATCATAAGCACGCCTGTGCTTAGCAATCCAGCGCAGTACCAGGTTGTGCCACCTCGGCTTGTTAGTTTTATAAGGTTGTTTATTGTATTGTTTTTAGCTTTTATTCTGGTTTTTAGTGTATTATTCTGTTGTATTATTATTCTTTTTATAAAGGTTTTTCTTATTATTTTTTTATCAAATCAAAACATTTATAAATAATATTGTATATTTTTTGCTATACAAAAATATTTATAATATAGCATATGCTATTTTTTGCTATACAAAATTACTATACAATAAATATCTATTTTTTGAAATGAACGGGAAAAATAAGAAATCAACGGAACAATTCAATATAAGAATGCCCAAAGAACTTCTTGAAGATATAGATGAGATATCAAGAATTTTGAGAGTTAATAAATCAGAGTGGATAAAAATAAAGCTTTCGGAAATAGTTTATGAAGAAAAAAATCGTTTAAAGAAAAAATGAATGAAAGAAAAATTTTGGAATTTGCAGTATACTTATTATTATTAATAAATATATTGTCATTTATATATTTGCAATTCGAAATATCAAATATTGTAGATAAAAAAACACCAACAGCTATGGCTCTTGGAAGAAGCTATATATGTGTAAATCATGCACCGAACGACATAGATGTTGGAACATGTAATTTTACAATGCCATGGGGTATAGATATAAATTGTACGGTTAATGCCACCGATCCAGATAATGATAGTATATATTACTATTCATACTTTGTATCACCAGAAAATCTATTCACAATAAACTCATCAGGACAAATAAATGTTAATCTTCCTAGAACTGCAATAGGAAATCATACAATAAGAATAACTAGCGCAGATTTAAGCGGTTGTGACAATAATGTTTATTTTGAAGATTTCAACATAGAAGTATATCATATAAATCATGCACCCTACCTTTATCAAATAATACCCAATAGAAGCCTTTTATGGGACACTGTTTTCGTGTTCTATCTTAACGATTATTTCAGAGATATAGATGAGGATAATATGACATATCTATTATCTCAGGAAGATAATTTAACATCTATAAATATTGTTGATGATTTGGTAACAATAAGGGGGGTAAATTGCGGAGAATCAAGATTCTTTTTCATAGCATCAGATCCTGAAGGTTTAACCGCAACCAGTAACATTGTGACATACACCATAGTTGGTTGTCCCATAATTTCAGGAAATAATGAAAATGCTGGCAGAGGAGGTGGCGGTGGCGGTGGAAGTTATTCAGAATGCATCCCTGATTGGAGATGCTCAAAATGGTCGGAATGCCAGGAAAATGGAACGAGACAATTAAGATGTATAGATTATAATGGGTGTAATCCTAATAATTATATAAAATATTTTACAGAGAATTGTACTTATATACCCGAAGAAGTATTATGCGAGGAAAAATGGGAATGTACCGAATGGAGTTTATGTATAAATCAGACACATACAAGAACATGTGTTGATAAGAATGAGTGTGGAACAGAAAAAAATAAACCTGCAGAAACAGAATCATGCACACCTATACCTTCATGTTTCAATGGAATACAAGACGGAGATGAAACAGGAGTTGATTGCGGGGGTCCTTGCGGTGCATGTAAGAGCATAGAACAACCATTACAAGCAGGAGGAATAGATAATAGACTAATACTAGCAGCTATAATACTAGTTGCCTCATTAACAATAGTAATACTTTCAGTGAAAAAACAATTGAAAGAGTTTATAGATAAAATAATCGCTTTATCAAGAAGAAAAAAACAGCCTACTTACATAACCGAACATCAGAAACAGAAATTACTAAACATATTATTTAAATTACAGGATGATATCAATAACGAAGAAACCAAAGAATTCCAATATTATATTAACCAGTTAGTAAACTTATTTTTTGTAGAACTTTTAGGTTTAGAAATAGTAAATTATGAAAAAGTAAAATTATCAATCAAAAAAATTAAGAATAAGCAATTAGAGGATATGCTATTAGACTTTTACAAGAATATGAATTCATTAAAATTGAAAGGAAAAAACCATATACAAGAGGTAATTGATAGTATCTCAGATCATATATATTTAATATCAGAATTTCATGATAAAGATGCTTTAGTGTTGCCCAAAGAAAGAGAAATCAATGCCGAGGGAATTGACAGATTTTACCAAAAATTATCTAATATTCACATAGCGCTTGAATTCAAGGAAATTTTAGAGGCAAAAAATTTATATAAGGAGTTATTAGATGAATATAATAGATTAAGTCATGAAAAGAAAGCCGAACTATATGATGAAATGATGACTGTATATAATATAATATTATATTTAGATAGGTTTTATTAAAAGTAATAATAATAAAAATACTAATAACAAAAGTACTAATAAAAATAAAATGTTAAAAAATAAAATAATAAAATCAGAATTTAAAAAAATAAAAATAGGGCGAAATTTATGGCGGAACTTAATAAAAAGTATCATATTAGTTATATTTATATTATTATCATTATTGACTTCTTTGTTCTATGTTTCAGGATTATTCATAAACAATCCAGAAATAAATCCTGGAATTACCACTATATACACTGATCAAGATCTTGAATGTAGATGGATGATAGATGTTAGCACAGAATCCAATGTTACTTGGTATGTAAATAATGTTGTTAATAAAACATATAGTAGAATGTGTAATGCAGGCATTGAATGTTTAACAGAGGGAGCAGGTAATATACCTCAATCATTAACAGTAAAAGGCCAGTCATGGACTTGTTCAGTTGTTTATTTTAATGGCACTAGCTTAGAGGAAAAGAATGATACAATAACAATTCAAGATTCAGTTCCTACCATTCCTTTGATTTATTTTGAAAACGGTACACAAATAAATAATGGAACAATAGTTGAAATATCTGAAGATAGCACTACAATGTTTATATTAAATTCTACTGATGCAGATAATGATGTTATAATATATACTCTTCAGTCAAATACTGCTAATTGTTCTATAAATCCAGTAACAGGTTATATAACATGTATGCCTTATGATGAATCGCATGTTGGATTGAAAGAACTTCGCTTTAGATCTGAAGACTCAATTAGTGGTGCGACTAGGGGATATGTTAATTTAACATTGAATGTAACCCCAAATAATGATCCTCCTTATTTTAGTCCAGCACTAACATATCAGCACGTTTATGAGGGTCAGCCTTTAAATTATGTAATACACGGTTCTGATCCTGAAAATGACGTTCCTTTTACTTTCTTCATACAGTCTGATCTTTCTAGTCTAATTATAGTACAGTTGAACAGCACATCTGCTGAAATAAGGTTCAACAATTCTGGAATGAATTTAGCACAGTTTAACGATAAAGGAAATCACACTATTACGGTGATAATAAATGATTCAGGAACTCCTATAAGAGGAAACCAATCAAGCTTTATATTAGAAGTAACTCCTATAAATCACAAGCCAAATATGACTATAACTGTTATAAATCCAGATAGTTTAATACAAGGAAGTTCTCTTACAATATTAGTTAACGCTACAGATTTAGATAATGATACAATAACATTTTCTACGAGTAATATCCAATTATATAATATTACATACAGTTCAACAAATAAGTCTGATCCCAGTGGCGTAAGTTTTGCAAATGCAACAATTCATGTTGATGTATTAACAAATGATCATGTAATCAATCGTAATATTACAATATCTGCATTCGATGGAAAAGAAAATTATTCTATCAATATTCTTTTAAATATAACTAATGTGAATGATGCGCCGATTATTCATGATATAAGTACTGCTCCTATTAACACTTTAAATAATTCTAATATAAGTAATCTTACTGCATATACAGGGGTTCTTTTTAGATATGCTGTTAATGCAACTGATATAGACAAATTAACATACGCAGGCGATAATCTAACATATTATTCGAATGATACTAATTTTAATATAGATAATGTCTCTGGAGTTTTAAGCTTTATAAGTAATCAAGTAGGAACATACTATGTTAGTATAAATGTAACAGATTCTGGTGGTTTATCTGATGAAAAGACGGCAATAATAAACATATATCCAAATACAAACCCTTATTTTAATGGATCACTAGTATTTAATTGTGCAGAATATGATCCTGACAATTATCCTTTTAATTGTTCATTAAACTTGAGTAATTATGTTGGAGATGCAGATTTAGGAGACTATGTTAGTAACTTTTGGACTAATAGCACAATATTTTCAATAAATGAATCTACAGGAATAATAAGTTTTGTCGCAAATCAATCCATGTTAGGAAATTATTCAATATTAGTTAATATCACAGATTCAAGAGGAGGAATGAATAGCACTATAATGCAGTTATTGATAAACAATACAAACAATAAGCCAGTAATGGTAGAAACTTCTGCACCCTCTGGAAGAATAATTGTTGGAGATTCATATACTTATGGAATAATTGCAAATGATTCAGACTTATACCTTAATAATTCTTACGAAAATTTATCATTTAATTATTCTGTGGTAGGTCCGAACGCATCTATATTTTCTATAGAAAAAGTTTCAGACAATAGTGCTGTTTTAAGAATAAATCCAACAACACCTCAACACGCAGGAAGTTATAATGTAACAATAACTGTTTATGATTATTATAATAACATGACTAATACAACAATAAATATTTTTGTTTATAACATTACCTCACCTCCAAATATAACTATGATAACTCCATTCGGAACACCTATAAATTCTGATTCTGTAAATACTTCTTGGATTAATACCTCACAAGTAGGATTAAACACCACAATAACAATATATGAGAATACAACATATTTATTTAATCATACAACAACATATGATATTTCTTATCCAAATTTTTTAAACTACAAATGGTATTATGATGGTTCTTTAGTAGGGACTTCTTATGAGTATAGCAAATATTTTGATTTCTTTTCATCAGGAAATCATAACATAACACTAATAGTAACAGATGATTTCAACAAGAGCGCATCGTTTAATTGGAATATAGTTATTATAAATGTTAATAGGCCTGTTGTTTTAATTAATCCGTTAACTAATTTAACAGGTCTTAATGCTGTTAATGGGACAACAACATATTCAAATTATATGACGTATTATTCTTCTCAAGTAAAATTTTATGATCCTGACGATGATATTAATACTAATGGGGTTGTTGAAAGTAGCGAGAACACTATAATTTACTCAGTGACAAGCTGTCCATATGCAGCATTTACTTTCATAAATAATTCTTTAAAAGTTCAGAGTTTAAGTATTGGCAGTTGTATTGTGAATTTTACTGCAACAGATTCAATGAATAATTCAATAAATGTAACTTCCTATGATGTATTAGTAAATGTTACATATGTAAGTAATGAAACAATACCACAGGTTGTGCCAGTAACAAATCGTGGAGGAGGTGGTGGAGCAAGCAGAACTGTAACTATTCCCATACCAGAAGAAATAGAGAAACCTAAACCCTTAGAAATAATAACTCCAAAATTAGTTACCATATACAGAAATGCCACAGTCGTTGTTCCTATTGTTTTAAACAATACATGGAATGATACTCTAGAGGGAGTAACGTTAACTGCTCAAACAAATGCAAGTAATGTTTCAATATCATTAGACAGAACATATTTTTCAAGAATCTTTAAGAATAAAACAGAAGAAGTAACATTAACTATAAGTAATTACAAGAGCGAAGGACATTATGAAATACAAGTTAAGGCGAATGTTGTAAATCCAGATTTTACTGATACAGCAACAATATATGTTAATTCTGCAGACACTAGTTCAGAAGGGGAAACATTAGATACTAAGATAAGTTTTGCAAGAGATTTGTTAAGCAGTAATCCTGAATGTCAAGAATTAACAGAATTATTAAATCAAGCCAAGAGGGAATTATCGTTAAATAATTATGAGGGAACAGCCAAACTAGTTGATAGTGTTATTAATGGATGTAAATACTTAGTTAGTTCTAAATCACAAGTAGAAAAGCCAAGCAGAGATGTTATAAAAAGATTTGTGTGGAAAGAAAAATATAACGAGTATATCGTAGTTGGAGTGTTTGTAGTTCTATTTTTTGCTGCATTAGTATATATTATTAGAAGAGATAAAGAGCAAGAAGTGTGAAATTTTTATTACCTGTTTTTTTAATATATTATTACTTGTTTTTCTTTTAATATATCTTTTTTTACGATTTATTTTATGTTTTTTTTTAATATTTTTTATTTTTAATGTTTTTTAATATTTCATAATATTACTTTTTGGAGATTATTTTATTATATAAATCGTAAAGTGTTATATATATTTTGGTTTTTTTATCATAATCAAAACTATCATATAAGGAAAGAGCTCTTAAATAAAATATTTTTGAAGTTTCTATTTTGCCAGAATATAAATATTCATAAGACATCTCTATATATTCTTTTATTTTTATAATCTCAGGATCATCATCTTCTAAAATTATTGAATTTTTGTTATACCCTCTCTCACCATATTTATTATACTCTTGATTTGTAAGTGTTTCTTTTTTTTCTTCAACTTCATCTTCTGATGCAAGGAACAGATTATTTGAAAATTCTGAGTCAACGTTCAATGTATTTGTTTTAGTACTTTTTCTGGATTCTGTTATGAATTCTTTTTGGAGTTCTTCTTTCATTAATTCATTATTTTCCTTTACTGATTCAATATTTAATTTTGGCAACGCATCTTCTTCTATTTTTTCTGTATGGTTTTTTTTGGGTGTTTTCTTTATTTTTTCCCCTTTTTCCAAATATTTTTTCAAAAAAAGATACTTTAGATTCTTTTTCCAGGTCTATTATTAATTGAGATATTAAATCTTTAAAATCGTTAAGTATTCTTTTCTTTTCTTCATTACTCAATTCATGATCAGAATTATATTCTAGAAGAGATAAGTCTTCTAACATTTTATCTATTCTTTTTTTCAATGCCTGTTTAATGAATATTTTATTTAATTCTTGACTTAGTTCTTCGTATGTGAACTCGTATTCAAGTTTAAGAAAGTCTGCAAAAAATTTTCTTATTAAGGAGTATAGCTCTTTATCAGATATCTCTTTATCAATAATTGAAGATATCTTTTCAGAATATACTTTTTTTATATTACTTCTTCTCTCTAACTCTGACACCTCTTTTTCCATAATAAAAATACCAATTAATATATATATAAATTTTGTTATTTTGGCTAAATTGTTTTTTATTTTTACTTATATTTTTATTTATACTGCTTATATTTTTATTTATACTGCTTATATTTTTATTTATATTATTTATATTATTTTTATTTTATATTATTTATATTATTTTATGTGTTATTATGTTATTTGGTAATCCATAAACTGTATTAAAAAAGAATTAAAAACAAAATATATTTAAATAACAATAGTCAATAGTCTTAAAAAAGAGGTGTTTGATGCATTCTGACTATAGTAGGCCTACAAAGGATAAAGAATTTGATGAGCTTTTAAAAAAGTATAGTTTACAATTTAAGATTATAAAAGAGGAAATGGCAAAAGTCATAGTAGGTCAGACAGAAATAATAAACAGTTTAATAGAAGCATTATTATGTAATGGTCATGTTTTAGTTGAGGGTGTTCCAGGAATAGCAAAGACTATGACTGTAAGGACTCTTTCTACAATAACAGGAGGTCAGTTTTCAAGAATTCAATTTACTCCTGATTTGCTTCCTACAGACATTATAGGAATAACCACTTATGAAGAGGGCAGAGGATTCTATTCTGTTAAAGGACCTATATTTGCTAATTTTGTTCTTGCAGATGAGATAAATAGGGCCCCTCCAAAAGTACAGTCTGCCCTTTTAGAAGCAATGCAGGAACGTCAAGTAACTATAGGAAAAGAATCTTTCGCATTACCAAACCCTTTTTTCGTAATGGCAACACAGAATCCAATAGAGAGTTTGGGAACCTATAAACTGCCAGAAGCTCAGATAGATAGATTTATGTTCAAGCTTCAAATGAATTATCCTAATATTGAAGATGAATTAAAAATACTCCATCAGAATGTCACATTAAAAAGGTTTGAGGACTTTAAACTAAATGTCGTTATTAATCCTGAAACAATATTGAAAGCACAGCAAGATGTTAAAAGAATATATTTAGATAAAAAAGTAGAGAAGTACATAGTAAGCATTGTAGAATCAACAAGGAATCCTGAAAAGTATAAACTTGAGACAGGAAAATTCATAGAATATGGAACTTCTCCAAGGTCAAGTATTGCTTTATTTATAGCCTCGAAGGCCCATGCACTAGTCAAGGGTAAAGGTTTTGTAACTCCTATGGATGTAAAAGAGGTTGCACACAATGTTCTTAGACATAGAATAATATTAAATTATGAAGGTCAAGCAGAAGAGATATCTACTGATAAGATAATAGATGAAATACTTAAAAAAGTTCCTATTGAGTGAGTTCTAAAATGCCAATAAACAAATTTGAAGCAGAACTTCTTCCTAAGATAAGGAAATTAGATGTATATGCAAAACAACAAGCTTTAAGTGAAGTAATAGAAGGAAACTGGACAACAACCTTTAAGGGTCATGGAATGGAGTTTTCTGGTTATAGAACCTATCAATATGGGGATGATGCTAGTTTAATCGATTGGAAGGCGTCTTTAAGGTCTAAAAGTTTGCTCGTTAAAGAATATGAGCAAGAAAAAAGTGTTAATGTATTTTTCTTATTTGATGTAAGCAATAGTATTGGTTGTTCAGTTCAACAAGAAAATTAAAAGCAGAATTTGGCGCAGAATTGGTTTCAAGTTTAGCATTCGCAATATTAAGAAGTGGTGATGCTGTTGGTTTAAGTATGGTTCACTGATAGATTAGTAACCAGAATGCCTTTAAATGTTGGAAGAAAAATGCACTATATGATTGTTAAAGACTTGAGTAATGTTAATAATTATGGCGGAAACTTTGATTTTGGAAGATCACTTAACTTATTATTCTCTTTCTTAAAGATGCGTGCGGTAATAATTATTATTTCAGACTTTATAGGACTAAGTGAAAATTGGTATAAATATCTAAGAATAGCATCACAAAAATACGAGGTTATAGGTATAATGGTTAGAGATCCCTAGAGACAGACGCCTTCCTGAAGAATTAGGACAATATATGCTTGAAGATCCTTACACTGGAGAGAGAATATATATTGATACAAAAAGGTATTCAAAAGCATATGAAGAATATGTTGCTAAGGAAGAAGCCGAAATAGAAAAACATTTTAAGGCAACAAAATCAGATTTATTAAAATTAGATACTAGCAAAGACTTTTATAAAGATGTAATGACTTTTTTCAAGAGAAGAGCATTAACACATAGGTAAGTTAGTTTATTAGATGGTTATTAATCGTTTATTTTATTAGAAGGTTATTTTATTAGGTGGTTTAATGTATTTAACATTTGATAATCCGGAATATTTATGGTACCTTTTTAGTATTCCTGTTCTAATAGTTAGTCATTATGCTTTCTTGAAGTATAGTAGAAGAAGGGCAATTCGTTTTGCAAATTTTGAAGCATTAAAGAAAGTGACTAATCAGAGTATAATGACTAAAAATAATACAATTTTGCTTATTAGAATGGTAATATTGTTCTTTTTAATTCTTGCAATAGCCGGAACTAAGTTATGGTATGAGGGATATACTAACGAGAATGATTTCGTAATAGCAATAGATACTAGCTCCTCAATGTCCTCAGCAGATTTGAAACCAAACAGGCTTGATGCTTCAAAAGCATATGCAAAAGAATTCACTAATAGAATAGGTTTAGATTCTCAAATAGGTTTAATATCTTTTTCAGGAGCATCATTCGTTGAGAGGGTTCCAACTAGAAATAAAGAATTTGTAAAATCTGCTATAGATAATATTGATTTCGCTCATGTTGGTGGAACAAACATTCCTGATGCACTAGTTACAGGTACAAATCTGCTTCTCTCTTCAGAAAAGGGTAGAACTTTAATATTATTATCTGATGGAAGCAATACTGCATCTTATTTTATAAAGGATCCAATAGGAGAGGGAATAAAATATGCACAGAACAATAATGTAAAGGTTTATACTATCGGTGTAGGTAGCGATACTGGTCCTATAGGATATCTTCCCGAATATTATAACATAAGCGCAGTTTATGATGAAAATACTTTACTCAGAATTGCTAATGAAACGGGCGGAAAATATTATGATGCAAAAAACAATGACCAATTAAGAGCGGCATTTGATGATATAGCAGCTGCAAGTAATGAGGCTTTCATAAGCATCGACCTAGGACCTGGTTTATTAATTATTACATTAGCATTATTATTCTTAGAATGGGGCTTAATATCTACAAGATTCAGAGCATTACCATAATTTCTAAAAATAATTTTTTTTAATTAATTTATTATATTTAATTACTTTATATTATGTATTTTATATGCTTATTACATATTTTATATGCTTTGTATTATTTATTTTATATTTTATTTTATTGTATGTGTTGTATTATTTATTTTATATTTTATTTTATTGTATGTGTTGTATTATTTTATTTTTATATTTTATTTTATAATTTTATTTTATTATATATGTTGTATGAGATATACGAGATGTTTTATATTTATCAACTTATAAGTTATTAAATAAATTAGTGTTTATGAGTACATTTTTATATATCTTTAGTTAATTTTATATTTTGAATGTTTCCACTTATTATAAAGAATTATTGTAGGTGAGATTATCAAAAAAAATTATGGATTGTTATCATTAAAGTTGCATGAAAGAAAGAAAGGAAAAATTTCTATAAAATCAAAAGTAAAATTGCGAAATAAAAACGATATGTCAATAGCATATACTCCCGGAGTCGCAGAACCTTGTAAATTAATTGCTAAAAATAGGGAAGATGTGTATAAATATACGTCTAAGGGAAATATTGTTGCAGTCGTTACTGATGGAAGTGCAGTTTTAGGTCTTGGCGATATAGGCGCCGAAGCTTCTATACCTGTAATGGAAGGTAAGGCAATATTATTCAAGGAATTCGCAAATATTGATGCTTTTCCGATTGCAATAAATAGTCGAGATGTTGATGAGATAGTTAATACAATAAGACTAATAAGTCCAATGTTTGGAGGCATTAATCTTGAGGATATTTCTGCGCCAAGATGTTTTGAGATAGAGGAAAAATTAAAAAAGATAATGGATATTCCTGTGATGCATGATGATCAGCATGGTACTGCAATTGTTGTTTTGGCCGGCTTGATTAATGCTTTAAAAATTGTAAAAAAGAAATTATCTGATATTAAAATAATATTATCTGGAGCCGGTGCTGCCGGGGATGGTATTACTAGATTATTATTAAATTATGGTGCTAAGAATGTCATTCTTGTAGATAGAGCTGGCGCAATATATTATGGTCGTCAAGATAATATGACGCCTGAAAAGAAAAATCTTGCTAAAATAACAAATCCTAATCGTGAAAAAGGTTCATTAAGGGAAGTAATAAGGGGTGCTGATGTATTTATAGGTGTTAGCGCACCAGGGTTATTAGATCAATCAATGATTAAAATTATGGGCAACAGGCCAATAATATTTGCAATGGCTAATCCTATTCCTGAAATAATGCCTAATGATGCTAAAAAAGCTGGCGCGTTTATAGTTGCCACTGGTAGAAGCGATTTTTCTAATCAAATAAATAATGTGTTAGCTTTTCCAGGTGTCTTTAGAGGAGCATTAGATGTTCGTGCTAGGGAGATAAATACGGAGATGAAGATTGCCGCTGCAGAGGCGCTTGCTAAAATGGTAAAGCCATCTGTCGATAAAATAATTCCGAGTCCGTTTGATAAAAATTTAGTTAAGAACGTCGCTGAGGCAGTGCGTAATGCTGCAATAAAAACAGGTGTTGCTAATTTTTAGAATAGATTTTTTAATGATTTTTTAATTTTTTGAATTTAATTTTTTTGTCTATTTTTTAATCCTAGGTTTCTGTCTATTTCTTCAGCTATGTCTGCTAAATTGTCAAATATTCTGTTAGCATCTTTTCTTATCTCATCTATTGTTGCTTTTACGCTTTCTTGTCTTAATATTATGGTTCTTTTTTCTCTTCTTACAAATCCAGAGTTTATTAGTGTTCTTAAATGATAGTTCACTCTTTGAACCTCTATATTGAGATTTTTTGATATTTCTTCTGTACTCGTTGAACCTTTTTTTGAGATTTCATCAAGAATTGTGTGTATTATTTTTTTCATTGTTCCATCAATATCTCTTCCTTCACAGAATCCGAAACTTTCACCTAACCATTCTATATCATCATATAAGTGTACTTTTTGTGGTTTTTTTAAGTCCCTTAATATTATTTGCTGTACCATTTTAATATAAGAGATAATTCAAATATATAAATTTTATTAAAAATTAATGAATTTATTTAATTAAAAATGAAATTTTTTAATTTAAATTCATAAAATTTAAATATTAGTAATTTTTCCTCTTTTATATAATTCGAGTCAATCGCATTTATTGTCTTGGTTCAGCATTTCCTAAGGGGAGGTGATGACCATGTTATTTGAGGATAAAAATGGTCGCCTATTAACCTCAGAAGAGGTTGATTCATTGCTTCCGTGGGAGATAGAGCAAAGACAAATACACTTGTTTGAGGGACTCGAAATGTAATAGAAATGTAATAATGTCAGCAGCTACATGTTAACTTGTATAAAGCTTTAGTATATGGAAAAGCATAGCTGCACCTTATATATATTTTTTACTTTAAATTTATTGTTTGATTTAAAATATTGCTTTAAAATATATTTTTTAAGAGATGTTTTTTAATATATTTGTTTTAATATATATTTTGTAATGTTATTTTATGATTATTATATTAGGAGGTAGAGATTATGAAGATAATACCATTAGGCGAAAGGGTGCTAATAAAACAATTAAAAAAAGAGGAAAAAACAAAAGGGGGAATATATATACCAGAGTCTGCAAAGGAAGAGAGAAAGGAAGGAGAAGTTATCGCAGTAGGACATTTTAAAGATGGAAAAGAACTCCCTTTAAAACCAGGAGACAGGGTTATATATGGAGGATATAGTTCTGAAGAAATAGAAATAGATGATGAAAAACATCTAATAATAGACTATAAAGATATTCTTGCAAAGATAGAATAAAATCAAAACAGTATGAATTATTATAGAATTATTTTATGTTCAAAAAATTTATGTAAAAAACTAATGAAATAATAATGAAAAAACAATGAAAAAACAATGAAAAAAGGTCAAAATTAATTATTGAGGTGGAAAAATGGTTGACGCTAAACAGATTATGTTTAAAGAAAATGCAAGGCAAGCATTACAAAGAGGAATAGATAAGGTAGCTAACACTGTGAAAGTTACTTTAGGGCCCAGAGCCAGATTTGTAGTATTAGACAAATCATCTCACCCGTTGATGTGCAATGATGGTGTTACAATAGCAAAAGAAATAGAGTTAAAAGATAAATTTGAAAATATGGGTGCAAAATTGATAAGAGAAGTGGCAACAAAGACACAAGATAATGCAGGTGATGGAACAACAACATCAATAATACTTGCTCAATCAATGATAACAGAAGGGTTAAAAAATATAACTGCAGGAGCAAATCCCGTAGAAGTAAAAAAAGGAATGGACATAGCAACTCAAAAAGTTGTTGATTACCTGAAGACAAAAAGTGTAGAGGTTAAAACAAAAGAAAAAATAACACAAGTAGCAACAATATCTGCAAACAACGATGAAGAAATAGGAAAGTTAATAGCAGATGCCATGGAAAAAGTAGGAAACAATGGCGTAATAACAGTTGAGGATGGAAAAAGTTTTGAAACAACCTTGCAATTAGTTGAAGGAATGCAATTCGAAAGAGGATTCGTATCACCATATATGGCTACAGACCAAGAAAAGATGGTAACAGAATATGAGGACCCAATGATATTAATAACAGATAAGAAGTTATCCAGCTTAAAAGAATTGATACCAATACTTGAAAAATCCGCAAGAGAGGGAAGACCACTATTAATAATTGCTGAAGATATTGATGGGGAAGCACAAGCAGCATTAATACTGAATATTATTAGAGGAGCTTTAAAAGTATGTGCAGTGAAGGCGCCTGGTTTCGGAGATGAACAAAGAGAAATGCTCGAAGATATTGCTGTATTAACCGGTGGTAAGGTTATTTCAGAAGAAAAAGGTATGAAACTTGAAAAGTTTGAGGATTCATGGCTTGGAAGTGCAGGAAAAGTAAAAATAGATAATGAGAAAACAATAATAATAGAAGGAAAAGGATTAAAAAAGAATATAGAGGCAAGGAAGCATTTAATAGAGAGTCAGATAAAGATTGCTGATTCAGATTATAAGAAAGAAGATTTAAAGAAAAGATTGGCTAAATTAAGTGGAGGAGTTGCAGTAATAAGAGTAGGTGCGACAACAGAAACAGAACTATCAGAGAAGAAGCTAAGAATAGATGATGCGTTACATGCAACTAAGGCCGCAGTAGAAGAAGGTGTTGTAACAGGTGGAGGAGTATCTTTATTTAGAGCAATATCGGTATTGGAAAAATTAAATCTTTCAAGGGATCAGCAAATAGGTGTTGAAATAGTGAAGAAAGCATTAGAAGAACCATTAAGGCAGATAGCAGTAAATGCAGGCAGAGAAGGAGCAGAAGTAATAGCAAAAATAAAAGACAACAAGAATGAAAGATACGGATATAATGCTGATAAAGACGCTTATGAGGACTTGTTCGAAGCAGGAGTTTTAGATCCAACTAAAGTAGTCAGAAACACTCTTCAAAATAGTACATCCATATCATCGATGATATTAATAACAGAAGCATTAGTGACCGACTTTGATGAAGAAAAGGACAAGCCATCAGCAACAATAGTAATATAGAGTTTTTAATTAATTTTTTATTATGTTTTATAATTTATTAATAATAAGAGCAAGTCATAAAGAAATTATATTTCTTAATTATATTTCTTAATTATACTTTTGAATTAAACAGGGTGCATAGCAAACAACAAGTTCTAAGTACATACTTAGCTCGTATGGGGAAAGATATTTATTGATGTTTATTGCGAATAGTTTTGAAAGCCCCTGGCGAGAATTGCACTCGCGACCTGCAGATGTCTTCGCATTATTATTGCTTACAAGTCTGCCGCAATAGCTACTATGCTACAGGGGCTTGATTGCTTGAAATAAGATTTGTTTTATAAATATTTCGTGTTATTCCCATTCATATTTGCAATCATTGCAGCTGTAACTGTATTTTTTATTTTTTTCATCAAAATGTTCCTTAATATTATTTGAATCGCATATTGGACATATCATTCTTTTTTGTTTACTTTTTTTATTTATAAATATTATTTGTATTTTTTCAATATATTTATTATATACATTTGTACATGTGATTATATTTATTTTTATTTCATAAAATTTATAAATATGTTTTTTTTCTTTCAGAAAATACTGAAAATTGTGAAATTTTTGGAATTATGAACTTTTTGGAATTATGAAATTATTATGAAGATATGCAAATTATAAACTTGTAAAAGTAATTGCTTTTGAAGATACAATAGATACAATTGATACAATAAAAAGAAGAATAAACGCATGCATAGGATCTTATGGAAAAAACACCAAGAGAACAATTCATTGAATTAATGACTGAGAATGTTAAGTCAAACGGGTTAGATGATGCTACATCGAGAATAATAGCTATTCTTTTTTTAGAAGAATCAGAAATAAGTCTTGAAGAATTAGCAAAAAAATCAGGTTATAGTCTTTCATTGGTTTCAACAGCCATTAAAATGATGGAATCATTTGGATTAATACATAAGTTAAAGAAGCCACATTCAAAAAAAGTTTATGTTAAAATGGAAACAGATATTTTAGATCATACTGTAATAATGCTTAGGCGTAAACAAAAATACGTAGTTGAAAAAGTCAAAGACACACTTCCAGAAATAATAGCTAATTATAAGAAATTTAAAGGATCAAAAAAAGAACTTAAGATAATAGAGAAATACTATAATGATACATTAATATTTGATAAAATAATAAATGATATAATTAATAAAATAAACAAGTTAAGAGAAAGAAATTAAAGGAGATTTGAAGCTTATAACTTTAATATATTAAACATGTAATATATTAAAAATGTAATACATTAAACATGTAATACATATTAGCTATGAAATTATCAAATATGAAGTGAGGGTAATAATGAAACAAAAAACAGTTATTGAACTTAAAGATGTATGGAAGATATATGATATGGGAGAGGTAAAAGTAGAGGCTTTAAGAGGAATAAGTCTAAGTATAAAAAAAGGCGAATTCGTAGCTATTCAAGGTCCTTCAGGGTCCGGAAAAAGCACTGCGATGAATATGGTTGGTTGCTTAGATGTACCTACTAAAGGAAAAATATATCTTGATGGTCAGGATATTTCACGACTAAATGAATCAGAACTAGCTCAAATAAGAGGAAAAAAGATAGGATTTATATTTCAAAAGTTTAATCTCATAAATACATTAACCGCACAAGAAAATGTAATGTTACCATTGACTTTTTTAGGTGTTCCTGAAAAGACCAGAAGAGAAATATCTGAAAAACTACTTAAGGAAGTAGATTTAGGAGACAGAATGGATCATAAGCCGAACGAACTTTCAGGTGGACAGCAACAGAGAGTCGCAATAGCAAGAGCACTAGCAGTCGATCCAGAAATAATACTCGCAGATGAACCGACAGGTAATCTCGATAGTAAATCAGGAGCAAATGTTATGCATTTTTTGCAAGAACTACACAATAAAGGAAAAACAATAGTCATGGTAACTCACGATGACAATCTTGCAAAGTTTGCAGATAGAATAGCTGTTCTTAAGGATGGAGAAATAATAAAACACTTAAAATGCTATCATAAAGATGGAAAAAACTATTGTGAGGAAATAAAAGGTGATTAATATGGGTAAAAATATTAAAATGGGTAAAAATAATTATGTAGATAAAAATAAAATAAGTAGAACTAGAAAAATATTGTATTTAGTGTTTGTTTTATTCTTATTACAGATTGTGCAATTTGCTTTTGCTGCGCCATCATTAAAAGCAAGTTTAAGCAAGTATGAGCCTTATCCTGCAGCGCCAGGAGATACTGTTAAAGTATGGTTATTAGTACAGAATGTTGCATCAAACGATAATACTGACACAGCAAAAAATGTTGTTGTAGAGTTAATACCTTCATTTCCATTTAGTGTATATAATGATCAGGAAATAAAAACCATACCTTTATTGGGTGCAAAAAAGGACTACTTAATTGATTTTAATTTAAAGGTTGATGAAAAAGCTGTTCAAGGATATACTGATTTTAAAGTAAGAGTTAAGGATTCAAATAGTAATGTCCAAGTAGAAGAGACAATATCTTTGTTCATACAATCAAGAGACACTACAATTGCCATAGATTCTGTGAAAATCGTTCCTGAAAGCATTGCTCCAGGTTCAAGTGGAAAGATATATATAATTGTAAAAAATATAGCTTCAAATTCATTTACTGACTTAAGTCTTAAGTTAAATCTTCAATCAGTCATAGGTGGGACAATAATAGATTTGCCTTTCGCACCGATTGGTTCAAGTACTGAAAAAAGAATATATAGACTTGGATCTGGTCAAACTGCAGAGTTTTCTTATGATATTGTTGTTTATCCAAATGCAGAGTCAAAAATTTATAAAATACCTTTCGTTTTAGAATATTATGATACTTTAGGAACAAAGAGGAATAAGAGTGATGTAATAGGAATTACTGTCAGCAGTGTTCCTGAATTATCTGCAATACTCGATAGAACAGATATTAACAGTGATAGATTATCAGGAACTGTTTCATTAAAAATAATAAACAAAGGTTTAGGTGATATAAAATTCTTAAATGCAATATTGCAAAACAACGAATCTTACGAGATATTATCAGAATCTAATGTAAACTATATTGGAAATCTTGAGTCAGATGATTATCAGACTATTGATTATAAGATTTCTGTAATGAAGGGAGTTGATAGAATAGTTTTGCCATTAAAATTAGAATATAGAGATGCAACTAATAAGTATTATGAAACTACAATTAATATACCATTGCAAATTGTTGAAAGCAAAAAAATAAATAAAGTAAATGGAAAAGGGACTTCGATAATGATATTTATAGTAATAATATTGATTCTAGTTGCAGCATGGATATTCTACAAAAGGACAAGAAAGAATAAGAAGGGATGGATATAATTTAATATGTTATGTTTTTATTTTTTTTAATCTTGTTATACTTTTTAATATTTTTTATATCTTTTGTTATCCTTTATAATAAACCGTGATTTTTATGATTAAAGACTATTTTAAACTAGCAATCGAGAATATTACTCATAGAAAATTAAGAAGTTTTCTAACAATAGTTGGAATAGTTATAGGAATAGCTGCCGTTGTTGCTTTAATTAGTCTAGGTCAGGGTGTAAAAAAAGTTGTATATGATGAGTTTCAAAAATTAGGCACAGATAAGATTTTTGTGACTTCCGCTGTCGGATTCAGTGGTTCTTCAGGATTAGCTCCATTAACTGAGAAAGATATAACAGTAATAAAGAGGGTGTCTGGTGTTCAAGAGGCTGTTGGTGTAAAATTTGCATCCGGTAAAATAGAAAGTCATAATGAACAAATCATAGAAACAGTTATAGGTGTTCCTTCAGGTGAGCAATATTCATTAGTGGAAGAAAGTTATAACTTTAAATACCTATACGGAAGACCATTAAAACAAGGCGATAAGTATAAAGTAATGGTTGGAAATAGTTTATATTCAGGTAAGAGGTTCAGCAAACCTATAAATGTTGGTGATAAAATAATAATTAATGGTCAGAGATTTGATGTTGTTGCCATACTTGAAAAAATGGGGGATCCTGATGTTGATAATGGTGTAGTAATATTATCAGATATTTATGAGGAATTATATAATACAAAAAACGAAAACTATATACTCGTAAGGGTTAAATCAGGAGAAGATCCACTAGTTGTTGCTGAGAATATAAAAAAGGACTTGAGAAATTATAGAAATGTGAAAGAGGGAGAAGAAGATTTTAATGTGCAAACAACAGATGAGTTGTTAAATTCTTTTGGAATAATATTAAATGCACTTACGGCGATAGTTGTTGGAATTGCTGCAATATCGCTTTTTGTTGGTGGTGTAGGAATAATGAATACTATGTATACTGCAGTATTGCAAAGAACTAGCGAAATAGGAATAATGAAGGCTGTGGGTGCAAAGAATGATCAAATACTAAAAATATTTTTGATAGAATCAGGTGTAATCGGATTAATTGGCGGCATAATAGGAGTTATTATCGGTATTGGATTAAGTAAGCTAATAGAGTTTGTAGGACGAATTGCTCTCGATACTGTATTATTGAAAGCATATTTTCCATGGTATTTAATAATAGGATCTTTAGCATTTGCTTTTGTTGTTGGTACAATTTCCGGATTACTTCCTGCTATTCAAGCTGCTAAACAAAATCCTGTTGATGCATTAAGATATGAGTAAGAGTGATGAATTATAAAAGAGTGATGAATTATCAAATAGTAATGAATTATGCTATAAGGGGATAATATGTTAAAAGATTTTTTTAAACTAGCGATTGAGAATTTAACTCATAGAAAATTAAGAAGTTGGCTTACTGTAATAGGCATAGTTATAGGAATAGCTGCGGTTGTTGCATTAGTTAGTCTTGGAAGAGGATTACAATATACTGTTGATCAACAATTTTCTAAGATTGGAGCTGATAAAATAACAATAACTCCTAAGAGTTCTGTTCAAGGAGTTGGTGTTGATAATACTGGATTAACATTAACAATAGATGATCTTGATGTGGTTAGGAAATCTGCTGGTGTTGAAGAAGCAATAGGTCCATTACAGAGAACTGCAAAAGTAGAATTCAACAAAAAAATAAAATATACTCTCGTAAGAGGACTTCCAGTAGATGATTCTAGAATGGTTTATGATAGTTCAGGGCTTTATGATGTTGAATATGGTCGAACATTAAGGCAAGGAGATACAAATAAAGTAATAATTGGTCCAGAAATAGCAAAAGAATCTTTCTTTGGAAGAGAGATAGCTGTTGGAGATAAAATAAAGATAAATGATAGGTCATTCACAGTAGTCGGGATAATAAAAAAAGGTGGAAATCCTGGAATATCGAGAGCAATAATAATGACAATTGATGATGCTAGAAACTTGTTTAATAATGAAAAAGAAGTTTCAATGATAATGGTAAAAATATATCGTGCTGAAGAACTAGATGCTGTTGTGGATGTTATAAAAAAAGATTTACGCAAGCATCGGAATTTAAAAGAGGGAAAAGAAGATTTTAACGTTGAATCCACTAAAAAATTTGTAGAATCCTTTTTAAGAATATTTAATGTTATCTCAACGCTACTAATAGGATTGGCATCTATATCTTTAATTGTTGGTGGTATAGGAATAGCCAATACAATGTATACTGCTGTTTTAGAGAGAAATCGTGAAATAGGAATAATGAAAAGTGTAGGTGCTAAAAACTCAAATATAATAATAATATTCTTAATAGAATCTGCTCTGATAGGTTTAGTCGGGGGAATAATAGGGGCATTATTGGGTTCAGGAATAAGTCTATTAGCAGAGAGGCTTATAGAACAATTTTTAGGTGAAGGATTTTTTAAAGTATTCTTGCCTTGGTGGTTATTATTAGGATCGATTGTTTTTGCAATGATCATAGGAACAATATCAGGAATATTACCTGCAAAGCAAGCAGCAGAACTAAATCCTGTTGATGCTTTAAGAAAATAAAAATATTCATTATTGCAGGATTTTTACTTATTTTTGAAGTAGTTTTTTGTTATTATTAAATTAGCTTTTTGTTATTGTTATTAATTATTTTATTATTATATTCTGTTTGCTGTTTTCTTGATAATTTTAATATTCTTGATAATTGTAATATGATTCTATTGATGTATTCTATTGATGTATTCTATTGATGTATTATTATATATCATAAAAAATAGATTATCAAAAAAGAGATATGTCATAAAGGTATATATCAAAAAAGAGAGGCAAGGGAAAGATTTATAAAAAACAAATTCTTGAAAAAAAGTATGGAAATTTCAGGAAAAGCATATATTATAATAGGTATATTTATTGCAGGAATATCCGGATATGTTTACAAATTTGTTCCTAAGCCTGATGGTTCTCCTAATTTTTCAATGGCATTATTTTTTTTTATAGCAATAATATTTCATAATAGTTGGTTTTATAAAAATATTTTTTAAAAAACTCGATGTAAAAAAAGATTTAGATTTTCATAATGCAAGGAAGATCATTGAGGGAAAAAATGAAGTGCAAGAATCAATTAAAAGCGCTCCTCATAGAAATAGGTTGAAGAGCACATAAAAAATCTATCTGAAAAGGCTAATGCAGGATTCAATAATAGCAGAGATGTTAAAAGTCAGAAAACAAATACGCAGACACATACAAACTCTTATTTTAAGACACATCCATATCAGAATCCCATTCATAATTATACATATAACAATTCAGAAAGCCATCATATGAAGGAAACTATGGTAAAAAAATGATAAGAGTTTAAGCATTGTAATATGCAAAAGATGCGGAGATAAGAATTCATCAACAGCATTTTATTGTCGTGGTTGCGGTTTATAGGCTTAAATGACTTTTTTCTCAAAAGATTTTTAAATAAATAAAGTTAAATATCTTTTATGGAAACTCTTGAGGCAATAAATCAGAGACGTTCTATAAGAAAATATCTTGATAAGCCTGTGGAGTTTGAAAAAATAACAACTATAATAGATTCTGCAAGAAAAGCTCCAAGTGCTGGAAATCTTCAAGATTGGAGTTTCATAATAGTTACTGATAAAAATTTAATAAAACAAGTTGCATCTTATGCTTTAGAACAGTATTGGATAGCAACTGCTCCGGCCTTAATTGTCGTATGTGGTTTGCCTGAAAAACATGAAATGTATTATGGTCTGAGAGGTAAGCGATTATATAATATTCAAGACTGTGCTGCCGCTATAGAAAATATTTTATTATCTGCTACAGATCTTGGCCTAGGAACGTGTTGGGTTGGTGCCTTTGAAGAGGAAAAAATAAGAACCACTGTTTGCTATACCTTCTGATGTGAGACCCCAAGCAATTATAACTCTTGGATATAGCGATGATGTGCCAGAAGAAAGATCTTTATTGCCAATAGAAAATATTACATTTTTTAATAGGTATGGAATGAAGATAGAGAAATTACACATAGTTCTAAGAGATTACAGTGTTGAATGGGAAAGGCAGGGCAATATGCTAAAGTCAAAATTAAAAAAAGCAAGTAATAAGATTAAAGAAGGAATAAATAAAATTATTAAAAAAAAATAATTTGAAGAAACATTTAGAATTCTTCAGAATCCTGCGAAGTATCGTATTCTTCTTCTACTTCTTCCTGAGTCTCAGTTTCTTGTTGTGATTCTTCTTGTGCCTGTTCTTCTTGATTATTTTCAGTTTCTTCATAATTTCCTATTACTTCTGCAAATGCAACTTTTTTAGCAACTTTTTTTACTCTAATCCTTACTTTATCACCAACTTTTGTGCCAGGAACAAATATAACAAATCCTGACTTTTTGGTTATTCCATCTCCCTTTTCTGCAACTGCTTCTATTACTGCATTTAATTCTTCTCCTTCTTTTACTGGTTGGAATGGCCTATTATTGCCACCTCCAAATCTCCTTTGGCCTCCACCTTGGCCGTGACCTCTATTACCAAACCTATTTCCATGTCTTCTTTCATTCTCCATGTCTTACACCTTCTAAACTTTGAGAGTCTAGACTAAGATATTTATCACCCTAAGAAATAGTATGACAAATCTTTAATCATTTCTAAACTCCCTTTAAAATTATAGATTACTTTTTTGTTTATAAATTTTATGATGATATATAATTATTTGTTTGTTTTTTATTATCTTTATCAGTTGTTTTCTTAACGCATAACTTGTCTGGTCCATTAAGGAATATAGCTAATGTAGCGAATGCTAAACCATAGTCTCTTATTGCTATTGCACTCCATCCTAAAGTTACTGATATTCCAAGTAGGTGTATACCTAATAATAATGATGCTAATCTTACATATAATCCAATCAATAGAATAAAACCGAATATTAATTCAAATATTGCATTTGCATAAATATATATTTCTGGATTTTGAGTGTTTGCTAAGAATCCTGGAAGGTATAGTGTCCATTCACTTGGAGAAATCAATTGATTTATTGAAAACCATAGGAAAACCAAAGAAATAGCGACTCTTAAAACTACTGGTGAATAATCTTTTAATTTTTTCATAATTTTTTGTTTATTTCAAAAAAGTTCATCATCTATGCCTTTACTCTAGAGGGCCCATATTTATTCCTTCTCTAATAAGCCTATCTACTTGTGATGTTCCATGTTTTTTTACGAATGCTCTTTCAAACTCTGAGGCAGTTCCACAATAAGGAGTTATTTTTGTAATTCCTCCAGGGTGTTTTGGGAGAAATTCTGTTATATCATAAACTATTCCCTTATATGCGATCCAGCAATCAGAACGAGAATTGTGCGTCGCTAGTGTTGCTAATGATATTCCTTTTTTATCTGTTTGGCTATTACCCTGAATAGTATTTGTCTCTTCTTGATTATTTATTTCCTTATCTTTAATAATATCATTATTGATTTCATCTTGTAAATTATTTGAGCTTTCTTCCTTGAATTTTATTTTCAGTATTTGTTTGTGTATTTTCTTGATTTTTTATTTCAGTATTGGTTTCTTGTTGTATGCTTGTTGTTTTTTACTGTTTGTGAACAGCCAGAAAGGATTGTTAGTAGTACGATAAATACGAATACAAAAGATAATAAGAGTTTATAGTTATTCATAAACACACCCCTTAATAAGTTATCTTACAGTAAAAAAGTTTATTATTTTTAAATTTTATTAAAGATTAATTAATTTTATAAATTCTAAATTTATGATATTATTATTTTTGAGGAAAATATAACTAAAATGCAACAGTCAACTAATACTGAAAATACAAATCTTTACAATCAGTTAGTTAGTACGTACTCTTTAACTGCAGAATTAATAGAAAATAAATTGAAGGAACAAAAAATTCTAGTAGAACAATTATTGAAGTTAGATAAAAAAATTCAAAAGAGCGGTTATAATGGAATAAGAGATTATATTTTAAGTATAGAATCATTGAACATTTCAGAAGAGGAAAAACAGTTAAAAATTCTCTCTTTTGGTAGGAAATTTTTTGGAGGCTTAAAAGAGACAGAAAGAATACTTCTATTGGATTTGTATCTTCATAAGAACGGAAGATTGAATAGTAAAAATTTCTCCGATAAAAAAGCCAGCTCTTTATTAAAATTTCATTTATTATATAATAAACATAATAAATATTATTATGCAATCTAAACTATGGATTAAGAGAGAAGTTGCAACCTATCCTAATTCGGAATTATTGAAATCATTAATATATATTCTTCCAAAAATAGATTCCTATAAAGAATCTTTAAAACTTCAAGAGTATTATTTAGCAAACATAAATATAGAATTGTTTCTAATTGAATTAAATAAAGAACAAGTAATAAATGAAAATATTGACTCCTATATTTTAAGAAAGATACAAGAGTTTGCTAGTATAAAGGAAAATTTATTAGACTTTAAAAACTCCTTAATGTCCAAGTTTTTTAATAGTAAAATAACCTCTGGATTAAAATCAGGATTATTAACTTTATTAGCAGTATGTGCTTTTTATACGAGTTCTAGCTATGCATTATCTGAAAGTAATATAGATTCAAAAAAAAAGAGAGGTAGCGGTTTCTAAAGAAAATGTTATGTTAAACATGCAATTTCCAACAGATAAAACTTATAGAATAACTGCATTATTTGGTGAAAGAATAATAAGTAAAGGTTCAAAAAATCATAAGGGAATAGATATAGGATGTCCTACTGGAACAAAAGTATACGCTGTTGCTGATGGCGTTGTAGAAATCCATAATCAAGGGAGCAAGGGCTATGGATTGTATGTTGTCGTAAATCATTCAAACGGAGTCAAGACTTTGTACGCGCATGGAAGCGGAATACCTCCTGGTATTAAGAACGGAAGTATAGTAAAGAAAGGAACTGTCATAATGTATTCTGGTAATAGTGGTTCATCAAAAGGACCGCATCTACATTTTGAAATAATAATTAATGGTAATAAAGTTGATCCGTTACCATTTTTTTTCAAATATGGTTTCTGATCTATTAATCAAAGAAGAAACAATATCCTGGGCTCAAAAAGACGCGTATAATAAATACTTAGAATTAAAAAAAATGAATATTTGATAAAATAATTTCAGGATTTATGTTTTAGAATTAATATTAATAAAAATAATTAATTATCCTCACACAATATCAATCAATAAAGACTATTTATTAAGTAAGGCTATTAAGAAGAAATATTAAATATATGCGTCGGCCGGGATTCGAACCCGGGCAGCCGGCTTGGAAGGCCAGAATCATGACCACTAGACCACCGACGCTTATTGTAAATGTCTTATTGTTATAATGCTTATTGTAAATATTTATTGTTATATTATTATCATTATTTTATCATCATTATATTATCATATTTATCATCATTATTATATTATTGTTACTAGTTCTGTTTTAAAATTTTATCCTTATTACAAATGAATTAAAATTAACTTTATACTTTAAAATCTACTTTAATAAAAATATAATTTAATATAGTGAAATTATTTTGTTTATAAATATTTCCACTATCTTTATAAATAACTTGCATTTCCTATGAGAAGTAATTTGATTAAAAAATATTATTTTAATTATAGGATTTAATTAAAAAGTATAGAAAGGTAAAATATATAATAAAAGAATTTTGGTAGAGCCAGCACATTAATTCTAATGATGCTTGCTCACAATCAGGGCAAGCAATTGCAATCACTGATTGAATTTAAAAGATTCTTTTGGAGAGAAAAATGAAATTTGAAGAGCTAAATTTAAAACCTGAACTAATTAAAGTGTTATACAAATTGGGTTTTGTGGAACCAACAGAAATACAAGAGAAGTGTATACCCTTAATATTGTCAGGCAAAGACGTTGTTGGACAAAGCAAAACAGGATCAGGAAAAACAGCAGCATTTGGATTGCCAATATTGAACAATATCGAGCAAAATAAAGGAGTTCAAGCAATAAATATTAACACCCACAAGAGAATTATGTGTACAAGTTCATGATTCGCTTAAAGGGATGGCGAAATTAACAAATATTCATATTGCATCAATTTATGGAGGAGTTAGTATAGAACCACAAATTAATGAATTAAGAAAAGCTGAATTAGTTGTAGGAACCCCTGGACGAGTAATGGATCATTTAGAGAGAAAAACTCTTATCTTAAACAATGTAAGATACTTTGTTCTAGATGAAGCAGATAGAATGCTTGAAATGGGATTCATAGAAGATATAAAGAATATACTAAGAAATGTTCCTAAAGATAAGCAATCATTATTGTTTTCAGCAACAATGCCCTCAGCTATAAAGTCAATAGTTCAACATAATTTTAAAAATCCTGTTTTTCATAAGAGGAAAAATACATGTTGATAATAAGTTGCTGAAACAAATATATTATAACCTTAAACCTCAAGAAAAATTTTCAGTATTAGTGCATTTGTTAAAAGAAAAGAAAGGCATATCTTTAATATTTTGTGCAACAAGAAGCGAGGTTGATTTAGTTACTGAAAACTTGAATAAACAAGGAATAAAAGCAGTGGCAATACATGGTGGATTAACACAAAATAAAAGACTTAAAGTTGTAGAAATGATTAAGAATGAACATGTGAGAACACTAGTAGCAACAGATGTTGCAGCAAGGGGGACTGGATATAAGAAACATAACACACGTGTTTAATTATGATCTCCCTAAAACTCAAGAAGAATACATACACAGGATAGGTAGGACTGCGAGAATGGGTGATGAAGGAGAGGCAATAACATTATTGACATATGCAGATTATGATAAATTCTCAAGAATATTATCAAACAGGAGCATAAAGATAACAAAAATGGAAACACCAAAAATATTGTTACAATAAGATTCGAGAGAGCATATCAAAGAAATCACAACTTCAACTCTAGAGAGGCACCAAAATTCAATAGGTTCTCAGGCAGAGGAAATTCAAGAAGCAATGATAAGGTATATTCGCAGATAGAAAACAGATTTGGAAAGAAAGATGGTCCAAGAAAAGACGGTCCAAGAGGCAGAAATGAAACCAATCAAGAAAGACAAGAGAGAAGAATGCGAAGAGAAAGAAAATAAGAATTATAATTTTTTAGTATTTTTAATTCAATTTCAGAGAAAAGAAAAGAAAGAAAAAATTAATTTATTCTTTATATTTATTATATCTTGTCACTTCTATATCCAATTAGGATGTTATCTCAATAAGTTTCTTATTTATAGGCTGTCCAAAGACTTTTTTCTGTACTTCTTGTTTCACAAATTCTGATAAAACACTCTTTGTCTCTTCACTTTCTTGTATATTGAGTTTCGATGCAGGAACTAGAGATTTTCCTTGTATGATTACTGGTTTATAATACCCATAAAATTGGAATCCGCCATATCCTGATGTCGATATGCTGTAATCTTGTGGTCGCATATAAACAAATACATACATGTTTGTAATATTTTGTGTCGAATTAGTGTTTATAGGTGCAAGATACGTCACTTGTGTAGGACAGTCCTGTAAGTTCATGCTCCAATAATAATTGCCTGTTCCCCAATCTACATAATATGACATGTAGCATATTCCGCCATTGTAATTGCTTGCATTTATATAAATAAAGTATTCGTTTGTCACTGTATTCTTCAAAATCGATACTCCATTAATATTTGGGTATCTATTCGCATTTACATTATATTGTGTGTAATCATAACTGCAATTGACTTCTGTCCTGTTATTATAGAATATGCATGCGTTTGATTGACATGTTCCTGAAACACCATCTAACGTTTGCTGCTCCATGCCCATGCTTGTAGATAATGAATATTCGTTTGACCATGGATACATTATAGTCATACCATCAGCATTTGCGTTCTTCCATTTCTGTTCATTTTCTTCATAGCATGATAATCCGACATATGAGTCTGCAGCAACATCTGTTGTCATCCTTGAAAATGCATTGAAATAATACTGTACTGCTCCAGTGTCGAGCCAATAATTTTTTTGTCCATAAGAAGAAGTATAGAGTGACGTTATTCGAGGCACTGTATCTAATTTACACATCGTAGTTACTATTTGACATATTTGGTTACATGAAAGAGTTCCGCTTGTAAATCCAAAACTTTGGCATGTCAATCCACCTAAATTGCTTCCATCACATTGCTCTCCATATTCCTTATTAATTACTCCATTTCCGCATAAAGGTTCGACATCGGCTATTGTTTTCACTTTAGCTGCCATTCCTGCTACGTCGTCATTCTTGTCATTAATTTGAAATGACTTATTTGCAGTCGTAATAGAAAGTATAATACCAACTATTGCAACTATTCCAACTATTGCTACTAAGTATATGCCTTGTTTTTCTTCCATTGTAAGTCAACCTCCATTAATAAATATACTAATAGATATAATGGTTTATAACTGATATAATTGATTTATATTTTTTTTTGTTTGGAGTTTCCCCTAAACATTTATAAACTCTTTTTTATTTCTTGAAATATGGTCCTAGATAAATTAGGAGAGGGTTTGAAGAATACTTTAGACAAGATAACAAAGGCATTATTTGTAGATGAGAAACTAATAAATGAACTAGTCAAAGACATACAAAAATCGCTTCTTCAAGCAGATGTAAATGTAAAGCTAGTGTTTGAACTCACAAAGAACATCAAAGAACGCGCATTGAAAGAAGAGGTCCCAAAGAACATCACTAAAAAAGAATATTTAGTAAAGATAGTTTATGAAGAACTAGTTAAATTCTTAGGCGGAGAAGGTGCAAAGATAGAGATAAAGAAGAAAACCATTTTATATAATGCTTGTTGGTTTATTCGGTAATGGAAAGACTACTACTGCTTCTAAATTAGCAAAATATTATCAAAAGAGAGGGTTTAAAGTTGCTTTAATGACAACAGATACTTGGAGGCCTGCAGCTTTTGATCAGTTAAAGCAATTAGCAGATAAAATAGGCGTAGACTTTTATGGTGATAAAACAGCGAAGCATCCTACAGATATATATAATAAGTTTGTATCGCAATTAAAAAAATACGATATCGTTATAATCGATACAGCTGGGAGAGATGCTTTAAATGATGAATTGATAGAAGAACTCAATACATTAAACAAAACCATTAAGGCAGATGAAACATTATTAGTATTATCTGCAGATATAGGTCAAGCTGCACAAAAACAAGCAGAGACATTTAATGAAACATGTAACATAACAGGCGTTATCATAACAAAATTAGATGGAACAGCAAAGGGCGGAGGTGCTTTAACTGCTTGTTCAGTAACTAAAGCACCAGTAAAGTTTATTGGTGTTGGTGAAAAAATTGATGCATTAGAAGAATTCAGACCTGATGGTTTTGTGGGTAGACTTCTTGGAATGGGAGATTTAGAGTCATTGCTTGAAAAGATTCATGAGGCAATATCTGAAGAGGACGCAAAAGACTTAGGTAAAAAGTTTTTAAAAAGGAGAATTCAACTTAATCGATCTTTATGAACAGATGCAAGCAATGAAAAAAATGGGCCCTCTTACTAAAGTTATGGAGTTGATTCCAGGATTTTCTGGTGTAAAAATACCTAAAGAACTTCTTGAAAATCAAGAATTAAAGCTTGATAAATGGAAATATGCAATGAATTCTATGACAAAAGCAGAATTGGAAGACCCCTGAAATAATTGATAGTTCTAGAGTTGATAGAATCGCTAAAGGTTCAGGATTAACTACTGGAGAAGTTAGAGAAATTAATAAAACAGTATAAACAATCTAAAAAGTTAATGAAGATGATGAAGGGCAATGATCGTAATATGGAAAAGATGTTAAAACAGATGCAATCTGGTGGATTTAAATTCTAAATGTATTTTAATATTTAAATGTATTTTAATATTTAAGTGTATTTTAATATTATGCTTTCTTGATTAAATTTTATTTTAATAATCTTTAAAAAATAAAGTATTATTTCATTAATTATGAGAGTGCTATTTTTTACAGATATTCATGGAAGTAACAAGTATTTAAAAGAAATAATCATTAAGAGTCATGAAGCTGATGTGTTGGTGTGTTCTGGAGATTTGACTATATTTGAGAACGATCTAGATGAATTGTTGAGAAAATTAAATTCTATAGGTAAGCCAGTCATTGTTATTAATGGCAATCATGAATCTTCGTCAGCAATGAATATTATTTGTATGCGTTATAAGAATGTTCATTTTATACATAAATCTTATTATATTCACGATAACGTGGTTTTTTTTTGGTTATGGAGGAGGAGGTTTTAGTCGAAGAGGATGACAAATTTGATAGGGTTGCTGAGAATTTTATTAAAGAGTATGATAGATTATGTTCTAATAATGATATGAAATTAATATTAGTTACACATGCACCGCCTTATGATACTAATCTTGATAATATGGGTCCATTCGGAGGATCAACCTTCTGAATGGCACGTCGGTTGTGAAAATTTTAGATCTTTTATAGAAAAATATCAACCAATAATCGCTGTTTCAGGTCATATTCATGAGACATTCGGGTTTGAGGATAAGATTGGAACTTGGTTTACTTATTAATCCTGGCCCTAGGGGCAGAATAATAAATGTTGTTTAATTATTTTATAATTAATAGTTAAAGTTTGTAATAAAAATTTATAAATATATAATTAAAAGTGAATTTTATAATTATTATTTAATAAATAGTTTGTTGGTTGTGTTTTATGGATGTTAAAAAAATTATTTTAGAAATAGAATCTTCTGAAGAATTTAAGAGTATTGGTCCTGAACATTATCTAGTTCACATATTTAGAATGATGGATGCTCATTCTCCTGAGGAGTGTCAAGTAGGATACTATAATAAGGAATCTGATAAAATAGTTATATTTGATTACGTTGAAGGAAAAATAAGTATTATGCCGCCACAGGATGCTTTTAAGGAAAAGAATTATATTTCACCTCTTGATCTAGAAAAAGTAAATTTATCTATGGATGATGCTTTGAATATTGTTCAAAAAATTATTAATGATAATTATAAAGGGCATCTCCTTTCTAAGATTATATTGATACTTCAAAGGCTTCCAGAGTATGGTCAAATAGGGAATATTACCGTTGTCACTAATACTTTTAATGTTATAAATATAAAAATAAATGCTGAGAATTCTGAAGTTATTAAACATGGGATGGGAATCCTTACTTAATTGGAAAAAGGACTGATTTTCTTACTTCTTTACTTATTATCTTTGTTTTTTCTCTTGTTTTTTTCTTTTTTTATTTATTATTTTTTTTATTTATTATCTTTAGGTGTTGGTTGTAATTAATATTTTTAGACAATATTTGTGCTTATTTATCACTCCACTGTGTCACATATTATTCTGTAAAATATACTTTTTGAAATGAACATTTTTTTTGTTATATTATTATCAATATATTGTTATACAATAGTATTTATAAATAAGTTGATGCAATTAAATTATCTGTTTGAGATTAAGGAGATTAAAACTTATGTAACTAGTATGTTTTACATAAGTTTATTGTAATTATTTGTTTAAGAGGTGTTTATTATGGCAAAGATAAGTTATAAGGCAAAAACGAGCAGTCATTCTTTAAATAATTTTTTTGAATCAGACAAAGAAGAAAAAGAGGAATAATTTTGTATATTTATTTCGAAATCTTTTATTTAAAATATACACAATATTTATAATGTTTGAAAATGTAAAATATTAAAAATTTAAAATATCATATCTTTATGTTTTATAATATTTTTTATAATATATTTCTTACATGATGAATTATTTGCTCATGAATATATTCTATGCTTTTTGTTCCATCGATAATTTTAAATCTTGAACTTTGCTTTGCAATATTAAGAAAGCCTTCTCTAACTCTTTTGTAAAAATCAATATTATTATTTTCCATTCTATCAAGCTTATATCCTTTTCTTCTAGAAATCATTTCCTCTACTGAAATATCTATTAAGAAAAGTAATATCAGGACTGACGTCCACCTATTGAAAATTCATTAATCTTATGTATTATATCTAAATTTATTCCTTTACCATAACCTTGATAATGCTGTTGTAGAATCATGAAAACCTGTCTGACAAGACATAGTATCCTTTTTTAAGATATGGTTTTATTATCTCTCTCGTTAATTGGGCTCTCGCGGAAGAGAAAAGCAACAATTCAGTTTCTATAAATAAGTTGTTATTTTTGTTGTCAAGAAGTATCTCTCTTATAGATTCGCTTATTTTTGTTCCGCCAGGTTCTCTAACCAAATATACCTTTTTATTATTATCAAGCAGATATTTTTCTAATAGTTTAATTTGTGTGCTTTTTCCACAAAAATCAATACCCTCAAATGTTATAAATTTCATACAGCAACCTTACCAAAATCTATCTTAGGATAACTCAAATAATTTATTAATTCACTATCAGTATAATTCCAATCAAATATATGGGTGAAATTTTTTGTTTTTATTTTTGGAAGAGGATATTTATCAGGATCTCTACTTAACTGTTCTTTTGCTTTTTCAACATGATTCTCATATATGTGTACATCTGAAAGGAATCCCGTTAATGTTCCTTCTTTTAAGCCTGTTTCTTTTGATAATAAGTGGAGAAGCAATCCATAACTTGTTATGTTAAATGGAAGTCCTAGGATTGTATCTACAGATCTTTGATTCCATAATAAATTAATTTTATCTCCAATAACTGTGACTTGAAATCCATAATGGCATGCTGGTAACGCCATTTTTTTTAAATCTAAAGGATTCCAAGCAGTAACAATCATTCTTCTATCATTAGGATTTGTCTTTAGTTTATTAACTATGTTTGAAAGTTGATCTAATCCTTGTGCCGTATAGTCTTTATCATATCCTTCATACTTTGCACCGAAGTGTCTCCATTGCCACCCATATATTGGTCCTAAATCTCTTTCATGCATCTGTAATATTTCTCTTATTGACTTTTCTAAAGTGTTATCAATTGGTGCTTTTTTTTCTTTTTTATTATTCAGTGCATTTTTTATTTTATTAAGTGTGTCTTCTGATTTTATTTTATCTACTAATTTTGGAGATGTACTTTTATCTTCTAGTATTTCTGAAATTATTTTTGGATATTCTTCTAATGTTATGTTCTTCATTCTTTCTTCTAGCTTCTCTGGATTACACCATTCATCCCATATGTAGCATTTTCTTTCTTGAAGCCATCTTTTATCTGTATAACCTTTTATGAAGAATTCTAATTCTACAGCTATTGTTTTGAATGGCATCTTTTTTGTGGTAAGAATAGGAAATCCTTTTGACATGTCATGCTTGAATATTGCTCCAGCTATGGTATATGCCCCTATTCCTGTTCTGTTAGGTTTGTATATTCCATTAGTTAATATTTCGTCCAATAAATCAAGGTATTGTTTCATTTTAATCTATACCATTAATGTTTGTATCTATTAATGTATGTTCTTATTTTATTAATATGTTATTGTTTATTTTTTTGTATTAGTGATGTATTTGCATTACTTTATTGTACTGATTAATTTTTTATGATATATAATATTTTTGAGTATGGAAATGTTTCCGATAATAAGCTTTGTATTTTTTTCATACCTATCAGGTTATATTCTTCATGCCCAAAGTTTTCTTTTTCTGATTTTATTACAATCATATCTAAATTGTCTTGATAGGATAAGGATTCTTTTAGATTATCAATCATTTTCTTTGTTTCTTCTATTTTATACGCTCTTATTCCTACCTTTGTTTTTGTAGAATATTTTAAAAAATAGTACTTACTATTGTTTTGTTCAAATATTGTTATGTTTATTTCAAGCATTATTATGGGAGCGAGTTTTGTTTTTTAAATATTACTATTATAAAGTCATTATTTCTACAGTATGTTGTTATATTTTTATATTACTGTGATATATATAGAATTTGCATATATATAGAATTTGCCCTTTTTTATCTTAATGTAAATTTTCTCTTATTTCAAGAAGTTTTTCTTTACTTTTTGAACCTGATTTTATACATACTTTGCTTTTTAATAATTTAGAAAAAAATCGGATTATTTCTTTATTTGCTTCATTATTTTCTGGTTTGGCATGAACATTAACTAATAACGCGTTCTTGTTTTTATCATAACCTATTATTTCTGTTTTCTTTGAGTTTGGCCTTACAATTATTAAGATTTTATTATTCTTTATATGATCAGTGATGTTTTTAAGCTTATTATCTAATTTAGTCTCCATCTCTCCATGTATGTTCACATTTTGTGCATTTAAAAAAATGTGTTTCAGGTTCATCTCCTGCACGCATTTGTTGGGACCAAGAGTATGCTTTATTGTTTTTACACTTAGGACATTCTGCATCTGTTATAGGATAAGCAGATGTTTCCTGTTCTATGACATCTAGTTTAATATCTTCTTTCTTTTTTTCACTAAGAATAAGTTTTGAATCCTTATTTTCTATATACCCACATGAACACGCCATTACTTTTTTATCCCTGTAAAGTTTTGGCCTTAGCATTGAACCACATTTTGGGCAAAACATCATATTAATCCCTCCAAAAATAATTTTCTTAAAAATTATGTATACTTTTCATGAATCATCAGCTAAATTTGCATCCGTTGAAAGTCATACATCTTAATAGATCGACAAACCATATTTTAATATACCCTATGTAAGGTATTCTTATCCATGCTTTTCCTATAATTTCATCTTTTGTAATATATCGCTCATCTGTTTTAAGGTTTATAATTTGGCCTTGATTATGATCCCCTTTGGTTTGTATAACATCATTTTTTTCAACTACGCGATGTATTATTGGATAATTTATTCCGGAATTAAAAACGATGACTTCTCCTATTTGTATCTTATCAAAATCAACCCCTTTAAGAATCATTATGTCTCCTTTGTTAAATCCGTTTTTAAAAGGAAATTTATTAAATTCTTCTTTAGTTATGCCTTTATTTGCATACCATTCTGCTTGAGTACATCTGTTCATGTTTAGGATATTATCTGAGCATATTGCAGGACTATTCCACCATTCATCAAAATTACCTTGGTGTTCCATGCTCTCTGATATCACTGCAACAACCGGAAGGTTAGTTCCCAAAAGCAATCCAATTGCAGGATATATTAAAAACTTTATAATTATAAATGCTAGAATAATATTAACTATCCAACTTAGTAGAGAGTCTTCTTTCCATAAGAAATCCCATGTTTTTTTCAATAATTCTTTTGATTTCATATTGCGGCTTATTATTAACTATTATTGATTTTTTAAATTGTATATTTAAGTTATTATATGTTTTTATATAAGTTATTATATTATATAAGTTATTATATGTTGTTTAAGTTATTACTTTAGGTTATAAATAATTATTATAAATGTTGTGATTTTTTATTTTTAATATTTTTATGTCAATAACATTGATTTAATTAACTTATATTAAAATAATTTATATTATGTTCAATTAACTTTATAAAAAAATTATGCCTACTTAAATAATGTGCTTATTGCAGTGTGATGTGTTATTATAATATTTTTTAGGATAATATTTTAATAATGTAATATTTTTGTAAAATAATTATGCTATAGATTTATGCTATAAAATTATCGTATATGATTATTTATTATATTAAGAGTTATTTTATATATTTTATATTAATATTTGTGTTATATAAATTAAATTAATAGTTATGTTATATATTTCAGTTATATTATACTGTTGAGTGATTAAGATGAATAAAACAATTAAAAGTTTAAAAAAATCAAAAAGTACAAAAACTCTTTTTAGAGAGAAATTCTGCCCCAAATGTGGAAAAACAATTAAGGGAGCATCAGGAATATGTAGTGAGTGTAATATCTCGGAATTCAAATTCAAGGATATACATATAATATTATGCAATTCATGTCATTCCTTCAAACATGCCAATAAATGGACTGGTTTTAAGAATTTTAAAAATGTAATAAAAAAAGTTGCAGAATCAAATATAAAAGCAAGCATCAAAATTAAAAGGATTCCTATTGAAATTGAGAAAAAAATATTAAACTATAAAGAAGGAGTTAGAGAAGATATAACTATACCAATCATTTATTCTGGAAATATTTTTGACATTCCTGCAAAAGTGGAGACAACATTATGTGAAAAATGCTCAAGAAAAAATACTCAATACTTCGAATCAATATTACAATTAAGAAATTGCAATAAGGAAGTTTTAGAATTTGCTAAAAATGATATAAAAAAACAGTTTAAAAAAGGAATATATCTAACTAAAGAACAACCATTAGAAAAGCATTCTATAAAAAATATTGATTTATATATAACAAATCAAACGTATGCAAAAACTCTAGCTGAAAAAATAAGAAAAAACTTTGGAGGTATAATAAAAAAGAATGCGAAGCACTTTTCTCTTGATTGGCAAACATCTAAGACAGTTTATAGGCTTAATGTATTAGTACAACTGCCAATTTATAAGAAAAATGATGTAATAAAGCATGATAATCATTTGTATAAGATTGTATCGTTAGGAGAAAAAATACGTGTTGTTGATTTAGCAAATAATCATAAAACATCATTGTCAAATAAAGATTCTTATATAGTATTGCATCCATCTATTTTTCAAGTTATAAAAAAGTATCCTGAATATGAAGTTCTTGACCCGAACACATATTATCAAGCAAAGCTTATGAATCCGTCTAAAAAGTTAGAGATTAATCAGAAAATAAAAGTAGTAATAGATGGTAGCGAGGCATGGATGATATGAATTATTATACTTTTTTTATTTTAATCTGTTCTATTTTATTTATTTTTTATTTATTTTAATACTCTAATTATAATTTAGTTGTTATTTTTTTATTTTAGTTTTATTTTTGATTTTAATGTTTATATTGGTTTTAAGGTTTATATTTATCATCAATTATTTTTTCACTTAAAAAGTTTAGAACATTAGGATTGTTGTATGTGGTGTTAAAGTTTATATAATAATATGCTGCGACTATTCCTTTATTTGGGATATATCCAACAAATGAATCTCTTGAAGGTGTTTTGTCTGCTAATAAGTCTATTGCTTCATTAACCACTGATTCTAATGTTGTTGGTGCTTCAACCAATCCTTTCTTGTACATCTCGAGCAATTGTGGAGTGGCTACTGAAGAAGGATATATTCTATATATTTTAATATTTTTTATGTTTTTTTCTTTCAAATCTTTTTCTAATTGTAATGATATTCTAAACAACGCTTCCTTTGCAGTTCCATAACCTATATTTCCGCTCATTATCCTAAATGTTGCATGAGATAAAGTATTGAGTATCTTTATTTCTTTGTTAGTATCAGAGAATTTATTTACAATATAATGGAGTATTCTTCCAGGAGCAATCATATCGGTATCTATCATTTCCGTAATATCTTTATAATCCGTATATATATCTGAGAATTTAAATATTCCTGCATTATTAACAAAGATGTCTAACCTTTTTTCATTATTGTAGATTTCATCAATAATTTTTTCTATATCTCCAGGAGTAGTTGCATCTCCAATACGGTATTCTGCAATTCCTCCTTTTCTTTTTATATCCTCTACTGCTTTTATTAGTTTATCTTCTGTTCTTGCAACTAATATTACTTTAGCGCCCATAGATGATAATTTTTCAGCTATTCCTTTTCCTATTCCTGAACTTCCACCAGTTATTATTGCTATTTGATTATCGAACATAAGGATAGTAAATATTTTTCTTTTTAAAAATGTGATTGAGATGTGATTATTTTCCATATAAAATCAATACCGATATTTTTTTAAAGGAATCTTTTAAACTTTAACATTATGAAAATTTATACTTTGATATATAGAAATACCTTAAAATTAATAATTTAATTCTTAATTATGAATACTTTGATAAATTTCAATAATTAATAGTCGTTCAAGCTTATTTGTCCTTTTCTCTTGTTTTCTTTTACCTTTATTTTCTCTTCAGAAAATTCTTGTCCTACTTGTCTTTTAACATCAATTGCAATATTTGTTCCTAAAATTTTTGATAAATTAGAGAACTCTACTTTTTTTACATCCGCAATATCTTTTATTCCATTTTTAAATAGCATTCTTGCCCTTACTCTGCCAATGTTTTTTAGTTTAAGAAGTGGAAGCAATTCTTCTTTCACACCATATTTTAATCTTATTCGTAGTTTAGTTAATTCTTTAGTTATTTCCCTAAATTTTAAAATTCTAGATATTTCAATACAACTATAAATAATCCAGTCCATTATTTCTAGTTTTCCATAGAATTCACCAGGCCTTACATCGTATTTCTCCAATATGTATTCCTCGTCTTTTTCATCAAGCCAATCCATAAATACCTTTGATGTTTTTATAGCGTTAAAGAAATCAGTATCATCGTACTCTTCAGGTTCTGTTATTATATATTCTTCGTTTATGTTTAGGTATTCCTTTATTTCATCATACTCACTTGTTTTAACTCTTAATAGTGGTCTAAGTTCCAAGCAGTTGCAAAATACATTTATTAGTGTTAATTCTGAAAACTTTTTAATAGTTATTTTTGATGATATAATATTATCTATTATTTTCATGTTTTCAATTAACATGTATGCTGTATATGGGTCAAGATATAGCTCTGAAACTCTTTTTCCTAGAGGAGTTGCTTCTATTTTATTATCTTGTTTATTTTCTTTAAGGCTTATTTTGAGTGCTGATACAAAATCTTCTGAATTATCATTTTTTATTTTCTCGATATCTTTTAGAAAAAGCCATTCTTGTAATTGTTCAATAATTTTATTAATTATTATGTTTAATTTTTTTAAATCTCCGTATTGATATGCATAAAATGTTTTATTAAAAAAATCCTTTAATTCTTTATCGCTCCTTACAAATTCTGATGATATTATGCTCAATATGTATGTTCTTAATATTGGTTCTGATGCAAGCTTAGATATAATATCTTCTGGTTCTCCATTTATGTATCTATCTATCAGCTCTTTCTTCTGTTTTTCATCATTTGCTATTATTATTGCCTCTCCATAGTTATCATAACTCGGTCTTCCTGCTCTGCCCGCTTGTTGATGATATTCCAATACAGGGATATATTCCATACCCCACAATCCATATCTTTTCAAATCTCTAATGATTACTCTAAAAGCCGGCAAGTCCAATCCTATTGCTAGTGTTGGAGTTGCTACTATTAATTTTATTTTTCCATTTTTGAAATTTTCTTCGACTATACGTCTTTGTTCTGCTAATAGGCCTGAGTGATGGAATGCGATTCCTTTATCTATAATATCTGCAAGCCTCTTACATTGTTTTGTGGGATGTGATAATACTGAAAGAATTTTTTTTGATAGAGAGTTATCTTTTGATATTTCTAATTGTTTAGAAATTTTTTCAGCAATTGATTCTGCTGATCTCTTTGTATTAACGAATATTATTGCTTGTTTTCCAATACTTAAGGTATCTAATGCAACATTAATGGTTTCATCGTTTGTTTTTTTAAGTATACTCCTAGAATCTGTTATTTTGCTCATTTTAGAATTCTCTTATTAATGAGCCCGCCGTGATTTGAACACGGGACCTCACGATATCTGTTGATATTGCTAAAGCAATATACAGGACTGAATCAGTATCAGTCGTGCGCTCCAGCCAGGCTAAGCTACGGGCTCATATTAACGCCTCCGGGCGGGCTCGAACCGCCGACCTCAAGATTAACAGTCTCGCGCTCCACCACTAAGCTACGGAGGCCTTTTTAGTGTATTTTTAGGATTAGACAATTGTTTATAAATATTTTTGTTATATTTAATGTTTTTGTTATTTTTTTATTTAACTTCTGTATAAGTATATTAATAATTATTAAATTTAAATAATGAAAAATATTGTAAAATATCGTATATCATAATAAATATATTCTTCATAATACATATATTCTTAAATAAGAATAATGTATAAAATAATGCATATATTGTTAAATAAAAATATTTAAATATTTGTATAAGTATATTATTAATTAATGCGTTGGTGGGCAATTTTAATGTATTTTTTTATTTAATTTAAATTTTAAGCATTTATTGCACTATTGTTTATTGTATTAATATTGATTTTATTACATGTTTATTGTATTACTTGTTTTTTTAATTTCGTAATTTTATTTTATGAATGTGTTCTTACAATGTAAGTATTTTTTTATCTTTGAAATTTCTAATTTTATTGACTTAAAAAAACAAAAACATTTATAAATAAAACTTACTATGTAAGTATTTATTATGAGGGTTTAATGTGTGGGTAGTTAATTCGGTGAGAAGTATATTTATTTGAAATTTTTATCATACGATTGCTATATTTTTATTGTATTGTGATGTTGCAGGATTTTTAAAAAAGAGTCTAAAAACGAGTCTAAAAACGAGTTTAAAAACGAGTTTAAAAACAGGTTAAGAAATAAATGCGTGGGTCAAAAGAGAAATTACAAAAATTAATAGAAGAAAGAGATGCATTTCTTAAATATGTAAATAGATTAAACTCTCAAGTAAGCTCAGGGGAGCTAACATCAAGGGAGAGAAACTTTCTATTGGAGTTAAGAACAAAAGGCGTGCCTGCAAATGAATATCTCGATAGGCTTGATTCACAAATAATTCACACATCAAGATATGATGAAACAAAACCAAAAATAGTAAGACATGCGTCAATAGTTGCAGCAATAATATTAATTCTTGCTTTAGGGTATTTCTTTAATTCTACACTAACAGGACTAATAGGATATTCTCCAACACAAAACTATGTAATAAATGTCGATAAAAACTATACTACTGGAGTTATAGATTATTATTTTAATGTTTCAGCATTAGGAAATAATACTAGCAATATAACTAGCATAAGAGTATCAGGAGAATACATTGGTGATTTTAAAATAAAACTAATTTCTAAAGATATTGAATATATCATATACGAATCGGAAGACACACAATCAGACAATCTAATAACAGGATATGCAATTAAGAGAGCAAAAGAAATAATAAATATCCCCGAGTCAGAACCAGAAATAGAAAACAACAATACCATAAATGAAATAACACCTAAAAACAAAATAGAAAATCAAACACCAGTAAAGGATGAAATAATAATAGAAAAGGGAATTGGGCAAGAGCTAACAGAAAGCACAACTGAAAACGCAACCGAGGATATAGACTATACAGGAATAATCTCTGAAGAAAAAGAAAAAAAATCATATGAAGAAAAATCATTTGAAAATCCAATAGAGAAATCAGAAAATAGTATTAATATAAATGAAACAAACTATACTACAGAATATACTCTAAAAAAATTTAATCAAAAATGCAAGGAGACATGTAACATAGAAATAGAACCAAAAGACTTAATAATAAAAATAGAAGTAAATGGAACTCTATACTTAGAAAAAATAGTATACGCGCAAAAAACAACTAATCAACCGCCTGTGCAATTGAAAAATATTTCTGCAATGAAATCTGGAGATATTATAAAACTATCAGAATATTTCATTGATCCAGAAGGAGAAAAACTTTACTATGACATTCCATTCAATGAGGATGTTGAAGCGATTATAGAAGAGGATACACTAAAAATAACATCTGTGAAAAAAAATACTTCCTTATTTATTTATGTAACAGATGGAGAAAAAATAATAACGTCAAATAATTTTAATATACTATTAAACACCTCTATAATAAATATACCTAATGAGATATTAGAAATTATTAGAAAAGAGGGAAGCGCAAGGGTTTTGGTAAAAACAAAATTAAAAACACAATTATTATCAAAAGAATCCAATGTAATAAAAACAGCTGCAAATTCTGGAAAAATTGAAGGAAAGAAAGTATTAATGTTAAAAAGTAAAAAGCCTATAGAGGGTAAAGAGAGAAATTGGAGACGTAAAGGCAGTGATAGTAAATGAACAAGAACTCATGGAGTTGTTGTCTAGTGTTGATTCTGTTTTTCTTGATTATTCTTTTTCTGTTTTGACTTCTGATGTTTTGTCTTTGACTGGTATTTCTGATGTTTTATCCTTGAATTTTTCTGGTTCTGGTGTTAGGGTTTGTGTTTTGGATACTGGTTATAATGGTTTTGCTTCTGGTTATAATTTTGTTGATGATAATTATGATTTTTCTGATGTTAATGGTCATGGTTCTAGTGTTGTTTATTCTTTGTTGAGTGCTGCTCCTGGTGTTGATTTGGTTGTTGCTAAGGTTGTTGATGATTCTGGTGTTGGTTATGCTTCTGATATTCTTGCTGGTCTTGATTATTGTCTTTCTCAGAATGTTTCTGTTGTTTCTATGAGTATTGGTGCTGGTTTGTCTAGTGGTTTTTGTGATGATGATATTGTTGCTTCTAAGGTTAATGAGTTGTCTGGTTTGGGTGTGTTGGTTGTTGTTGCTACTGGTAATGATGGTTTTGATGGTTTTGT
>BPGB01000005.1 GCA_026002815.1 Candidatus Woesearchaeota archaeon
CAAGTCAGATATATGAGAGTTTAGCGAACCTGTTTACCTTTGGAATACTTTTATTGTATTATACTACTTTTATAAATAAAAAACCTTCGAATAAAAAAATATTGTTTAATTATAAAAAAGGAACTTTATTTTGGATTTTTATATTATTGTATGGTGTTTTAAGATTTTTCTTAAATTTTTATAGAGATGATCCGTCTTTTTTATTAGGCATAAGTGTTGGTCAATTTTTTTCCTTATTAATGAGTGTAGTGGCTATAATTGTGCTATATTCGAATTATAAGAATGTATTCAGATTATAGTGAAGAATTTTGCTTATAAGAAAAATCATGATTTGCAAAATATAAAAAATATACTTTAGAAAAAAATACTTTAAATTAATAAACTATAAAATTACAAAAATATTTAAATAAGCGTTGCTAATTATTAATATTATTGTTGTTTTGTAATGATAATACCTTTTATTTTTATTTTATTCAATGTTATATATTCGAGGTGATGTATATGTCTATAAAGCCCATATCTGGACCAAGATGCTTAAAGCATCAGATTGAGTGTACATTCAACTGTGGATGGTGTGGAAAACCTATATGCGAAGAATGTGTTGAATTTGCAAATGGGAAAAAATATTGTGAAAAGTGCTGGACTAAGAAGCAACAACTTTCTTCAGCAAATCAATCTGATATTCCTAGGGGTACGGCTCCTAAACAGCCTATACGAAATGTCGACCATACTTTGGATCCGGCAGTAGCAGAAAAGCATAGAGCAGAACTGCCTAAGAAGAAAAATATAGACCCAAGTGTTTTTGAATTATAAGCAGATTCAAGTATCGGGTTTTTTATTTTATTATAAAATTGTTCTTTCAAATTATGTAATAAATTATGTTTTTAATTTATATAATAAATTATATTCTTAATTCTTTTATATTTCTTACATCTTCCAAATCCTTTTTATCAAGTAAAATTCTTTTATTAGATATCATTTCTTTTAACAGTTTCTTTATCTTATAAGTTTTTTCATCTAATTTTTTGGCATAAATTTTTTCGGATTCATAATCGTTAACATCGTTCTTTTTATATTTGCATTTTCCTAAAGTTTTAGTTGTTAGCAAGGGATAACTTCTACATATAAGAGGCCTGTTTTCATATATTGTGCATTGCTTTGCTTTTCTATTAAAGAAAGGGCATATATCTGCATCAATATAATAATCTATTATTATTAAAGATTTATCTTCCGCATCATAGTATCCTCTTTTTGACTTAAAACTTATATTTACACCTTTTTCCTTTGCTATTTTTTCAAGAACCTCTTTTTCTTCAGGCCAAATAGTTATTGTCACATCTGAAAGTTTGGCAAAATATATTATACCAAAGTTATTATACATGTAAGAAAAGTATGCTTTTTCCTCTTCTTCACTTATATCCTTTTTTTCTCTGATATGACAACATTCTCCACATTGCGTACATATAAATATTTTAGAATTCTTGTTCTTTTCTTCTAATTCAGGGTTGGGCAAAAATTCATCCATAAAGGAAAACAATATATTGTACTTAAAAAGTTATCCAAAATTAGACAATATTAAGTTATTTAGACAATATTAAGTTATTTTTTATTAAATAGAAAAAATTTAAATACACATATATTTAAATATGGATTAAAAAAATAAATAAATGCAAATAAATAATTAAATTGTAAGTAAATTTAATAATTAAATCATAAATGAAAATAACTAATTAAAATAATTGATTAAAATAACTGAATAAAATAACTCAGTAATAGTAAATAATTAATTAATATTTTAGTATAATTTAACATATATTAATAAAAAGAGGTGTTTATTGTGTTTTTTTTTAAGAGAAAGGAATCAACTGTTAGAGAATTGGATTATTCCAGACCATTTGTTGTTCTAAATTTTAAGACATATGAAGAATCCCAAGGAAATAATGCTATTAGACTTGCAAGAATTGCAGAGAAAATAAGCATGAAATATATGATTAATATAATTGTTGCAGTTCAAGCAATAGATTTAAAAGAAGTAGCTTCTAAAGTAAAAATACCCGTATATGCGCAGCATCTTGATTCAGAGATTCCTGGAAGAAGCACAGGTTCAATAATTCCAGAAAATATTAAACGGATAAATGTACATGGTTCTTTGTTAAATCACTCAGAAAAAAAGTTAGATATAAAAACGATTGAAAAAAACAGTTTTAAGAATGAAAGAGCTTAATTTAAAAAGCATAGTTTGTGTTAGCAATAATTCTGAGGCAAAAAAGGTGTCAAACTTTAAATTGATTAAGCCGGACTTTATTGCAATAGAACCTCCAGAATTAATAGGTGGAGAAAATTCTGTTAGTTCAACTAAACCTGAAGTTATTGAAAAAGTAGTTAAGATATGCTCTGGCATACCTGTTCTTGCAGGTGCGGGTGTTAAAGATAATAATGATACGAAAATTGCCTTAAAACTAGGTTGCAATGGTGTTCTTTTAAGCAGCCACTATGTTAAATCGAAAGATCCTGAGAAATTCTTAATAGAATTGATTAAAGACTTATAAATAATTTTATATTGTAACATTATTAAAAATCATTTTGAAATTAGAACATTTTTACAAATTATAAAAATTTTATAAATTTAATTATAAATGTTATAAAACTTTATTATTGAACTGTTATATATAGTTTAGCCAAGCCATAAACTGTACAACCGCTTGTTGATTGGCATACATTAGAAGAATTTTGAATGGTTATAGTAACAATATATTGTCCTTTGTCCCATTCTTTAGGAACTTTAACAAGTATGTTCTTATATTCTTGTTCTCCAGGATTTATATATCCGAAATTAATAAATTGATTACCTGAACTTTTTGTAGTTATAAATATTTTATAAAAATTATACTTATCCACGGCTTGATTATGTTGGATTATTTGTTCTGGAGAGTTCGGACTTGAATAATAAAATACATTCCATAAACGCACGTTACTGCTTTGAAATGTTTGTCTTGTATCAAGATTATTAGTAACACCCACTGTTGTCATCTTACTTTTGCCCCTTGGAATAATAAGTTCGTTAGGATAAATAGCTACTCTGCTATTATCAGAAAGCATTAATGCTCTTAATTGTTCTTGTGTCTGTTGTTCGATTGATTCAGTATATTTTTCTGCTTGTCCTTTTAAATTAAAAAAAAGCATTAGTCCAGAAACTACTATTACAGAGGATATTATAACTATTAAAATAACATTTGCTGATAGTTCTATTGCTGCTTTTTTTCTCATCATGACTTAATAAACTCGTATTCTTTTACTAGTATTATTGTTAGTGTTATTAGTAGTATTACTCCTCCTATTATTACTGCTATTCCTACTGCGAATTCTTCTGTGTTTTCTATTATTTTGTATAATCCATATGCTAGTAGGAATACTCCTAGTAATAAGAATTTATCTATTACTATTTTTAATATATCAAATTCTTCTTGTCTTGTTAAATGCTTCTTCATAATAATCACCCCATTAGTTTACAACTATTTGGAATTCTTTTTCAGCAACATTACCTATGCAATCATTACTTTCATCCATATAACTGCCTAAAAAACACACTTTACATAAGTAAGTGTCTTTCGCAACTGCATTATTTAATTTTATATTTCCAGTAAAAGATGTTACTGCTGACGCTTTTGCTGTTTTTGTATAATATTCGCCTGTTATTCTCAAATTATTGTTATTGCATTTAAATATTGGTCTAGCTTTTTGTATATCAATTGTACCTGTATTGTAGAAGTTTATGTTTAGTCCTGTTTTTTTAGTGCCTGTTACTGTTAATATGTTTCTTGATAGCGTTATTGGCTCTGATGATGTTGCTTCAGGAGCAGTACTTTCATCTATTAGCATATTTCCACTTATTTCTGAGAATTTGCTTCTTATAAATCCGAGTATTAATCCAAGCATTACTACTGCTATTACTAGAATTACTATTGAATTAACACTTAATTCCATAGAACCCTTCTTTTTCATGATTAACACCTCTTAAAAGACCGCCCTAAAGTATTAAAAAGTAATTTATATTACTTTCATGTAATATTAATGTTATCTTAATCTTACTTTAATGTTCAAACTCGTATTCTTTTACTAGTATTATTGTTAGTGTTATTAGTAGTATTACTCCTCCTATTATTACTGCTATTCCTACTGCGAATTCTTCTGTGTTTTCTATTATTTTGTATAATCCATATGCTAGTAGGAATACTCCTAGTAGTAAGAATTTATCTATTACTATTTTTAATATATCGAATTCTTCTTGTCTTGTTAAATGCTTCTTCATTTTCTATAATGAATTTTTTATTACTTACTAAAATCTATCATAAAATAACTTATTTTAATAACTTATCTTACAACTATTTGGAATTCTTTTTCAGCAACTATATCATTAACTAAATTAGAACATTTTTCATTAGTGTTTATTGCTGGTTGTCCAGTTTGTCTAAAAGCAAAACACACCCTACATAAATATGTGTCCTTTGCAACAGCACTTGATAGTCTTATATTTCCAGTATATGAGATCATATTTGATCTAGTTGCTGTTTTACTAAAATATTCCCCTATTATATTAACCTGTGTTGTCAATCCGGAAGATGTACAATCAAAATGTGGAACAGCATTATTATAGTTATAATTACCATTTCTAGTATCAATATTGTAGAAGTTTATGTTTAGTCCTGTTTTTTTAGTGCCTGTTAATGTTAATATGTTTCTTGATAGTGTTATTGGCTCTGATGATGTTGCTTCAGGAGCAGTACTTTCATCAACGATAAAATTACTACTTATTTCTGAGAATTTGCTTCTTATAAATCCGAGTATTAATCCAAGCATTACTACTGCTATTACTAGAATTACTATTGAATTAACACTTAATTCCATAGAACCTTTTTTATGCATTTGCACACCTCTTTAATATTAACTTATATTATTTTTAATATTTAATATTATTTTTAATGTTGCTCTATGTTAATTTTAAATTTCAGTATTTATAAATATTTTGATATTCAAAAGAATATTATGGAAACAATTATTCAACTATTATCAATAAATCAACTATTATCAATAAATCAACTATTATTAATAAATAAAGAAAAATATTGTCGAATGGAATAATCATTAAATAAAACTTTTATTAATAAATAATAAAAAAGCATTAAGAAATTTTGCAATTATTTTTTTGCCTTACCTTTTGCTTCTCCTACTCCTGCATCGGCAGGTAATAGTTTTTTAATTAAATCTTCAGGTATTCCTGCTTCATGAAGTTTTGCTTTAATCGCAGATTTTTCTTTTCCTTTCATTGAATCAATAATTTCTTGTGCCTTTCTTTGTTGTTCTGCATGTATTTTATCTAGCATTTCTTGAAGCTTCTTCTTTTCTTCCTGTAACTTCTTTAATTCTTCTTCTGAAAGTTCTGTTTTTCCTGCGTTTATTTCAGCATCCCATTTTCCTTGATCGACAAGTTTTATCGCTTCTTTAGCAGGCATTCCTTCAACCAAAATTCCTAAACTGTTTGCTGTTCCGATAATCTCTTTAACCTTCTTTTTTAATGAAACGCCTAATAGATTGTCCTCTTTCATTTTAGCCACTTTAATAACTTGTTCTATCATAATATCTGCAACCTTTTCTACATGTGGCTTTCCAGAACCCTTTTCTATTCCCGCTTCTTTGAGCAATAACGCAGATGCGGGCGGTGTTCCAACTGTTACCTCAAATTCTTTTGTAGAAGTATCGACAGTTACTTTTATAGGAACTTGCATTCCTTTAAATGATGCTGTTTTCTTATTTATTTCAGCAATTACCTGACCAATATTAACTCCCAAAGGACCTAATGCGGGACCTAATGGCGGTGCTGCACTCGCTTGACCGCCGTTTATTAATGCATCTACGGATTGTTTTGCCATAATATTTCACCTTATTAATTATCTGTTTCTTCTCCCTCTCTTCTGATAACTTTTAAAGCGTCAAGTTTTAATGTTATTGGTATAGGAACAGCAGCGTCTAATAATTCTACTACTGCTTCTTCCTTTACTTTATCTATTCTTGTAATTTTACATTTTTCTCTCTTAAAGGCGCCTGAGATAATCTCTGCTATATCATTCTTTTGTATATTCATCTCTTTCTTGACTTGCTCAAGCATGTGTTCAATCTCATTATATGCTACCTCGTTTGGAAGTAATCCTCTTGCATAAGGTATTCCGAATGCTGCTTGTTCAGCATCTGCTTTTGTAGGTGCCTCTATGAATATATATCCTCTTAACCCGTGAGGTCTTATTACTGATCTAATGTTTATTCCTTTTCTTTCAGCATTGCTAACAATAAAATCCATTACTTGGTCTTCCCTATTTGCTGTTGTTCTCACGCAATATATTTTATTTTCTTCGCTCATTTACATTACCTTTTTTTATTGTATATTTTATCTGAAAAGTAAAACGTCTATTAAATGGACTATAAACCCTATAAGTCCTATTATTAGTATTCCTAAACCAGATATTTTGCTTATTGTCTTAAATTCTTCTTTTGTCGGTTTCTTGGTTACTTTTAAAACCCTTATACATTCTCTTACGAAATTTTTAAACTTTCCTATAAGAGTAGGCTTCTCTTCTAATTGCTCCATAATTTAACCTCTTTAAGATAAGATAAGAAAATATAATTCTTTTTTAAATGTTTCTAATTTAAAAGTTTTACGGCTTTAATGTTGCTAAGTTTATATCGCTATATAATTCTCTGATAGAGTTAAATAGTAAAGATTTGTTATAATCATCTATTTGAGAGCTTTCGAATTTTCTTTTAATAGCATTATATAGTCTTTTTGCTTCAGTTATGTTTCCATTAACAACTTTGCTTCTGCACTCTACTATCATGTTGTTTATTTCATCAACAACAGGGTTTTTTAATATTTCTGCAACACTATCGCTATCATCTGCTCCCGATAGTTTCCATTTAATGTATTTAGAGAAAATCATTTCATCAAGTTTTGCTCTTTCTTCTGATAATTTGGCTTCGGCCTTTTCAATAGCATCTTTTAATTCTTTATCCTCATATAATTTTTCTTTGAGCATCTGTCTTTTTTGTGCAAGTATATCTTTAAGTTTATCAAGATTTTCCTTTTCTTTTTGTATTAAATCTGCCTTATGAAGTAGAGCTAATGCCCTTTTTCTTCTTTCTTCGAATTCTTCTCTTTCTTTTCTTAATTCATCTAGTTTACGTTCGTATGTTGTGTGTAACTCATTCATTTTCTTTTGGTGTTCTTCAATAAGTTTTTTTCTAAACTGTTCCAATTGTTCTCTATCTTTTTCTATTGTGTCAATCTTATTTTTTAGATTCTTGTTTAGCATTATTGTTTTTTGTAACTCTTTTTTTAGCATTTGTTTTTCTTTTTTTGTCCTATTTATTAATTGCTTCTCTACATGTTTAGTAACTGTCTCTTCAAGCGTTTTCTCTTTTTCTTCTAATCTTTTTTGTAGGTTTTTTAAACTTCTTTGTAATTCATTTAATGATTTTTGCTTATCGTTTAAGTTTTTGCTTAATTGAGACAATTCCCACGATCTTCTTGAGTATTCTAATTTCTTTTCTGCAATTATCGTTTCAATTTTATCATCGTACTGCTTGAGTAATCTTATAAATCCTTCTTTAGTAAAATGCTTCATGCTTTTTTTAATTTCATTTCTTAGCTTTTTATGCTCCTTTTCCACTTTGCTGAAGAATTGTTTCTCTTTAGGAGGCATAGGTATTTGTTCTATTTCCGTTTCTGGAACTTCCGGTTTGTCAAATTTTAGTTCAGGTAAATTTTCAGGCAAAGTTAACACTTTGCTATTAAGAACTCTTTTTTGATCTTCTATATGTTGATCAGAACTTGTTATTAAATTTTTTATATCCTCATTATTTCTATTATTATCTAGTATTATGTTGCTTTGTTCTTCAATGCTTTTAGCCCAATCAAACTTACTTGTTTCATCTATTTTTTCTATATTTTTAGTTTTTCTTTTACTAGACTTGTTTTTTTGTAATTCATTGGGACTGTTTTTTTCATCAAATAAATTAGTTGTATCTGTTGTTAATATTATATTTTCCGTATTGTTATCTATGCTATCTGTCTTATAATCAAGAGCAGTATTTGTATAATCCTTGACTTTATTGTTATCGTCTAAACTTGGAATATCTAGTGTTGGAAGCTCTGGAAGAGAAGAGTTCATTAGATATTCTTCAGTTTTTTTAGAATTAAAATAATCGCTTTTTTGTTGTTCAAATTCTTCAAGTTTAGGCTTTTCTATTATACCGCTGCTTTCTTGCTTACTATCTTGTGTTCGATCACCTTTTGAGAATAATTTTTTAAAAAAGCTTTTTTTTTCAGGTTTAGGAACTTCTGGTGGAACTATATCCAATTCAATTCACCCCTTTTTTATAAAGTCAGAGCTTTTAATATAAAAAGGTTTTGTTTTATTTTATCAGTGAATACATTGAATTTTATATTTTTTACATATTTATATGTAATCTAATAAAATAATTTTAATCTAAATATAATTTTATACAATATAAATTAACCTTATAAAATATAACTTAACTTTATATATTATATTAATTTTATAAATTATATATACTTTTATTGATTTTATTTTATTGCATATTTTGTTTTTTTGTTTTTACTTTTGTTTTTAAATTCATGTTTATAGTTTAGTTAGTTATATATTCTTTTATATAGGTATATATTATTTTATATAATATGCTATATTATTTATCTATCTATAGTTTTCTTTATTAAATAAGTTTTCTCTAAATAACTTTTTTAGATAACTTTTTTAATACGAAAAACTTTCTTTTATTTTATGATACAACAATCCAGCGAAGTTTATGATTTTATATTTAAAATTGATAGAAGAATAAGTTACTTGGAAAAAGATCTTAATTTTATTGAGAGAAAAATATCTGAAATAAACACTTATAAGGATAAACTTTATTCGAATATAAAAGAAGAAATACTGTCTTTGAAGTCTGATTTTGAAACTCTTAAAAGTGATTTAAAGAAACTTTCAAGTGAAATTGCTTTTTTATCTTCTGAAATGAAAGAAGTAGTAAAGAAGGAACAATCAGGGGTATTAATAAAGCAAGTAGAAGATATACCTTTCGAAGATTTTATAACAAGAAAAGAAATAAAAAAAGGTTTAATTAAATTGTGACTCTTTTTATTATGAAAAATGATTAAAAAATTAAGATTAAAAAACAAAATAACCCAAGAGAAGTTGCAAAAATACTTTTTCATAACTGGGGAAGCATTGGAAAAATGTAAAATCTCAATGTCAAAAGAAAGATTAGCAGAAGCAAAGGATTTTTTTGATATGGCTTCAAGATATTATGATGATGCTAAATATTTTGAAAGTAAAGGAGATTACGTTTTAGCATACGCTGCTTTAAATTATGCTCATGGATGGCTTGATGCTGGTGCAAGAATAAGATTGTTTAATGTTAAAGATTCAAAATTATTCACTGTTGATGATTAATGAGTGTTTTTTATAATATAGAAATATATTTTTATTTTTATAATATAGAAAATTTTTATGCTAAAATGAATGTTTTTATTATATAAGGGGATATTTTATGTCTTACGGAAAAATAATCATAATAGGTGCTGGTCCAGGGGGATTAACTGCGGGAATGCTTCTTGCACACAGAGGCTTTGAAGTGATTATTTATGAAAAAGCCAAAGTTGTCGGTGGAAGAAATGCTCCTATCATAAAAGACGGGTATGTATTTGATACTGGACCTACTTTTCTTATGATGAAGTTTATTTTAGATGAAGTTTTTGAAGAAGCAGGCGCTAATATTAATGATTATATAAATGCTTACAAACTTGACCCGATGTATAGGTTACAATTTAAAGATTTTAGTATTGATATATCTGATAATAAGAAGAAAATGGTTTCTGAAATAAGGAGGCTTTTTCCTAATGAAATAAGCGGCTTAGAAAAGTTCATGAAAACTGAATCTATGCGTTTTAAGAGATTCTTTCCCTGTTTGCAGAAAGATTACTCTTCAATAAAGGAATATTTTAAACCTGTATTTATTAGAGCATTACCCTACATTTTTACAACCAAGAGCATGATGCAAGTACTAGATAATTATTTTAATGATGACAGATTAAAGATTTGCTTTACATTTCAAGCAAAATACCTCGGTATGAGTCCTTGGTCTTGTCCTGGTCAATTTATGATTATTCCATATATTGAACACGCGTTCGGGATATACCATGTTGAAGGAGGATTATCAGAAATATCATTTGCTATGGAAAAGGTTTTCAAAAAGAATAATGGAAAACTAAAATTAAATACTCCTGTAAAGAAGATAATTATAAAAGACGGAAAAGCGATAGGAGTAGAACTTAAAAATGGTAAAAAAGATTATGCTGATAATATTATTGTTAATGCAGATTTTTCTTATGCAATAACTAATTTAATAGACAAAAATCAATGGTATAACATAAAAAGATGGAATCCTAAAAAATTAAAGAAAAAGAAGTATTCCTGCAGTACTTTTATGTTATATTTGGGGGTTGACAAATTATACGATATGCCACATCATACTATTGTTTTTGCAGATAATTACAAAAAGAATATAGATGATGTTTTCTTAAATAAGAGATTGTCAGATGACATATCAATATACATACGTAATGCTTCAATAAATGATAAGAAAATAGCTCCTAAAAATCATTCAGCAATCTATATCCTGGTGCCTGTTTCTAATACAGACAGCAATATTAATTGGTCAAAAGAAAGGAAAAGATTTAGGGATTTAGTCATAGAAACTATAAAGCGAAAGACAATAATGAAAGATATTGATAAGCACATTAAAACAGAGATTATAGTAACACCTAAAGATTGGGAGAATAACAACATCTATAACGGTGCAACATTTAACCTTGCTCACACAATTGATCAAATGTTGTATTTGAGGCCTCATAATAAATTTGAGGATATAGAGAATCTTTGGCTTGTTGGTGGTGGAACTCATCCAGGTTCAGGGCTTCCTACTATTTATGAGTCGGGAAGAATTACTGCTAATATGATATCAAAGAGTTATAGGATTAAATTTTTTACAAAAAATCTAGAAGTGTGAATATTGAGATAAATATAATATTTTAAATGAGGATGTGAATTAATAATGAATTGGTTAAATTTTATTTGGTTAATAAATAATATATATGGAAAGAATGAAAAACCTGATTTGAATAAAATACAAAAGATGGGCCTTCTTGCAATAAAAATAGGTCAAGTCCATGCCTTAAGAATTGATTTTCTTTCAGAAAAAAAATGCCAACACCTTTCAAAACTTTACAGAAAAACAATTAATATTAATATTGAGGATAGTAAATTATTAATAGATTCTTACTCAAACACAAAATTCAAGCGAGATATAAAAAATATAGATTATAAGCCGATAGCTTCCGCATCCGTTGGTCAAGTTCATGTTGCATATTTAAGAGGTAAAAAAGTTGCTGTAAAGATTATAAAAGGCAATTTTAAAAAAAAATTTATTAAGGATGTTAGGTCTGTAAAATCTCTTTTCAAATTGATAATCTTTTTTTATCCTAAATTAGCGAGGGTTGCAAACCCTATTGGAATATTAAAAAATATAGAAGAATATACTGTTGCAGAATTAAACCTTTTGAATGAAATAAAAGGGCATAACATTTTGATGAATATATACGAGAAAAACAAGAACTCTTTTAATTTAAAAAACTTGAAGTTTGCAAAAATATACTATGAGTATTCTAATGAGAACATTTTAGTGTCGGAATTTATTGAAGGTAAAACTATTGATGAACTTCTCGAAGAAAAAAAATTACCATATAACGTATTGTTAGAATTATTTCATATACATGGATTTTATATGTTTTGTGTAGGAACATTTCATGGAGATATACACCCAGGCAACATAATCATTTCAGAAGGGAAAATATATTTTATTGATACTGGAGCAATAGGTCGTGTTTCAAAAAGACTAAGAAAAGGATTATTTTATTTTTTTAAGGAATTAAGCGATTATAATTATGATAAATGCGCATATTGGCTTAATGAAATGGCTTCAAAAAAGATATCATCTCCTGAAAAGTTTAATTCTTTTAAAAAACAATTTAATGAACTTTACTCAGATTTTAAAGGTAAAACTGTTTCAGAGGTTAGTTTAACGCGAAAAATGATGGAAACAATAAAATTAGGCGTCAATAATGGTATGGATTTTGAAGAGGGGATGTTTTCAATAATTAAGAGTTTGATGTATATGGATGGAATGGTTTTAAGATGTAATCCTGATGCAATATTGTTGAAGGATATGAGGAAGTTCATAGATGAATTTGAGAGGTTTATAAGTAAATGAATATTTTGTGATTATATTATGTAATTTATATTATATGATTATATGATTATTTAATTTATTATTTTTTTATTAGTTCTTTTTTATTGATAAACGTTTTTATTTGAATAACTATTCTAAACGAAAATTTTATAAATAGAACATAATTCCCTTATTATCTAATCACCTCCATTCTGATTGTCTGTAAGGCCTAAATGGCGAGACATATATGAAGAATTTTGACATGAATACTTGATGTAATGCTCAAGTATGATGTAGTGATTTTGTTTACTTTGAAATTCTTTTAAGTTATTAGATAGTTTGCGACCAAAATACAAAAAATACAGGATCGTAGAGTTGAATTCCCGTTGATCCTGCGGGGGAATGCTGCTATCGGGATTCGATTAAGCCATGCAAGTCAGGTCAGCAATGGCCGGCGTCAGGCTCAGTAACACGTCGATAATCTGCCCTAAGATTCGGGATACCCAAGGAAAACTTTGGCTAAAACCGAATAGTGAAAGGATTCTGGAACGAACCTTTCATTAAACGCAAGGTCTTAGGATGAGTCGGCGGCGGATTAGGCAGTTGGCGGTGTAACGGACCACCAAACCTTAGATCCGTAGGGGCCCTGAGAGGGGTAGCCCCGAGAGGGACACTGAAATACTGGTCCCAGCTCCACGGAGTGCAGCAGGCGCGAAACCTCCACAATGCGCGAAAGCGTGATGGGGGAATCCCGAGTGCTTACATTATTTGTAAGCTTTTGCCAAGGGCAAATACCTTGGAGAATAAGTGGTGGGTAAGACCGGTGCCAGCAGCCGCGGTAACCCCGGCGCCACAAGTGGCATTCTTGTATTTGGCCTAAAGCATTCGTAGCCGGTCTGATAAATCCTTTGTGAAATTGTTGAACTCAATACAACAGCATGCAGGGGACACTATCAGGCTAGAGACTGGGAGGAGTTAGGGGTATTCCTAGGGGAGCGGTTAAATGTGATAATCCTAGGAGGACCACCTGTGGCGAAGGCGCCTAACTAGAACAGTTCTGACGGTGAGGGATGAAAGCTAGGGGAGCGATCCGGATTAGATACCCGAGTAGTCCTAGCTGTAAACGCTGCGAGCTAGGTGTTGCATATTCTACGCGAATATGCAGTGTCGAAACGAAGGTGATAAGCTCGCCGCCTGGGAAGTACGGTCGCAAGACTGAAACTTAAAGGAATTGGCGGGGGAATACACCAGGAGTGCGGCGTGCGGTTTAATCTAACTCAACGCAGAGCACCTTACTAGAAGCGACGGCAGGATGAAGATCAGTCTGAAGGGCTTATCTGACGAGCCGAGAGGTAGTGCATGGCCGTCGTCAGCTCGTGTCGTAAGATGTCCAGTTAAGTCTGGCAACGAGCAAGACCTGTATCTATAATTGCTAACGGGATCTACGGATTGACCGAGCTCATTATAGAGACTGCCTTCGTAAGAAGGAGGAAGGTGCAGGCAACGGTAGGTCTGTATGCTCCGAATCTTCTAGGCTACACGCGCGCAACAGTGGTAAAGACAATGGGATGCAACACCGAAAGGTGAAGCTAATCCTCGAAACTTTATCGTAGTTTAGATTGTGGGTTGCAACTCACCCACATGACAACGGAATTCCTAGTAATCAGACTTCATCATAGTCTGGTGAATATGTCCCTGTTCCTTGCACACACCGCCCGTCAAGCCAACCGAGCAGGGTTTAGATGAGCTTTAATTTATTGATTAAAGCGAATCTAAGCTCAGTAAGGTGGGTTAAGTCGTCACAAGGTCACCGTAGGGGAACCTGCGGTGGGATCACCTCCTTTTTTATTAATAACCTATGACATGTTTATGCATATATTGCATGCATGTGTATTTTTTAGTGTGCTACCAAACAAAATCACTACATCTTTTACTTTACTCATTATTGGTATCTTTTGATACTATTATGTTTAATTCAGTATATTACAATTTACTTTATTAAGTTCAATACAATTGCACCCTTGCAATCATGGGGGCTGGTAGTTAAACCTGGTATAACGTCCCCCTTGCACGGGGAAGGCTTCGGGTTCAAATCCCGACCAGTCCATTTAATTATCACATGTTAATTATCACAAACTCACACTCAACAATGATGAAACTCGTTATTGTATTATAATGAGTGGATGGCGAGAATATGATGGTGTAAATCACTAAGCCTTTTTAGTTTAACTAACTGGTATATTGTGTTCTACACCATTAATAAAATCATATTCAGTGAAACCATACATAGTCTGTCTTGATTAAGATCCGCTATTAGGTGGATAGCTTGGCTTGAGAGGCGAAGAAGGATGTGACAAGCTGCATTAAGCCTAGGCGAGGTGCATGTAACCTTTGAACCTAGGATCTCCGAATGTGACTTCACAATAAGTCCTAACGGACAGCGAACGCGGGGGATGGAAACATCTTAGTACCCGCAGGAAAAGAAATCAATTGAGATGCTGTGAGTATCAGCGAGAGAAAGCAGCACAGGGCAAACTGAATCTGTTACAGTAATGTAATAGAGATGTGGTGTTTTGGACATTCTTTTGACCCTAATTAGCTTAGTTGAACTCTCCTGGAATGGAGGACGGAAAAGGGTGATAGTCCCGTAGATTAAGGCTAATGGGCTTTGAATGTATCCAGAGTACTGCCTCTTGGATATGAGGTAGGAATTTGGGGGCCATCAACCTCCAACCCTAAATACTCCTCAAGACCGATAGCGCAGAAGTACCGCGAGGGAAAGCTGAAAAGAACTCTTGGCAGAGAGTTAAAAGACCTTGAAACCTAATAGTTATAGTGGGATAGTCCTCTTAGGAGGCCTATCGTGCGTTTTGAATAACGTGCCAGGGAGTATATCTGTGTGGCGAGCATAATCCTGTTAAGGGAGCATGCGAAGGGAAACCAATTTTCGCGCAAGCAATGAGGCGAATGGTATGAAAGTGCCATGTAGTCACATGGATACGACCCGAAACCGGGTGATCTAATCTTGGGTAGGGTGAAGCCCCCGTAAAAAGGGGTGGAGGCCCGAAGAAGTTCTGCGTGCAAGCGTTTTTCTAACTTGAGATTAGGGGTGATAAGCCCATCGAACCCGGTGATAGCTGGTTCCGATCGAAATTGGCCGCAGTCAAGCCTGGAGGGAGATAGTATTACAGGTAGAGAGACGGATTGGGGATTTAGGGCCTTAACAGGCTCGGTCTCTTGTCCAACTCCGAATGGTAATACATTGTAGATCTCTGGAGACGGGGGAGCGGGGTAAACTCGTTCTCCTCGAGGGAAACAACCCAGACCATGGTTAAGGTCCCTAAATGCTATTTGAGTGCTATGGGGCGAAGATCGTTTACAACCAAAGACAGCGAGGAGGTTTGCTTAGAAGCAGCAATCCTTTAAAAAGTGCGTAACAGCTTACTCGTCAAGGTTGTAAGCATCCAAAATGGACGGGGCTAAATTAGCTACCGATACCATGGAGTACAGCAATGTATCTGGTAGGTCGGTGTACTGTTAGGGTAGAAGCATGCTCACGCGAGTATGTGGACCTGACTGTAATAAAAATCCTGGCGGTAGTAGGATCTTAGCAGATTGAGAATATCTGCCACTGAAAGGGCAAGGGTTCCTTGGCAATGTAGATCAGCCAAGGGTTAGTCGATCCTAACCGAGCTCGGAAAACGAGTGTGTTCGGGAAAGGGAAACAGGTTAATATTCCTGTACTTATCAAGTATGTGTGGCAACACAAGTTTGACTTTGGACGTTTTTGGCTAGACCGACAGTGATAAACTGTTAATAAGCATAAATCAAGGGAGTATCATTATGATGAGAACTTGATTAAAGCTTAGAATAGTATCACTTAAGTGGTATTCGGTTGATGCCTGGAACCCGTGAAAACAGAGTCAAAACAAATCTTGATAACTCGTACCAAGAACCAGCACTGGTGCCCCTAGGTGAGAAGCCTAAAGTGTGAAAGGATAATCTAGGTAAGGGAACTCGGCAAATTGGCCCCGTACCTTCGGAATAAGGGGTCCCTGGTTTCGTGAACGTATGTTTGCGATTTCAGGGTGCAAAAACCAAGGACGACCGACTGTTTAACAAAAACACAACTTACTGCTAAGCCGTAAGGCCTTGTATAGTAGGTGACGTCTGCTCAGTGTCAGTATCTAAAACTCCTTTTCAAGGGAGCTAAGGACTGATAAACAGCGGGGGTAACTATAACTCTCTTAAGGTAGCGAAATACCTTGTCGTTTGATTGACGACGTGCATGAATGGCGTAACGAGTTGTCCACTGTCCCTATCTAGAACCTTCTGAACACTCTCTTCGGTGTGAAGGCCGAAGACTCCCAGTGGGTCGTGAAGACCCCGTGAAACTTTACTGTAGCCTGTTATTTCGACGCGAGCCTTGATGTGTAGGGTAAGTGGAAGACGTTTGAGGCCTGGCTGCCAGGTCAGGTTTAGTCGAAAGATGAAACACCACTCTTTGAGGCTTACGCCGATCATCAATTGTATTGAAACAGTAGCAGGTGGACAGTTTAGCTGGGGCGGCATACCCATGAAAGTATATCATGGGTGCCCAATGGTCGGCTCAACCGGGTCAGAAATCCGGTGTAGAGTGCAAGGGCAAAAGCCGGCCTAACTGGATTCTTAACAAGACGGATTTCAGTAGGGAAACCTGGGCCTAGCGAACCACGATAGCTCCTTGATGGGGCTTCGTGCTGACCGAAAAGTTACTCCGGGGATAACAGGGTTGTCGCGCCCGAGAGTTCACATCGACGGCGCGGCTTGCTACATCGTTGTCGGCTCTTCCTATCCTGGGCGTGCAGAAGCGTCCAAGGGTGGGGGTGTTCACCCATTAAAAGGGATGTTAGCTGGGTTCACAACGCTGTGAGGCAGTTGGTTTAATAACTACTGGGAGTGCGCAATGTCTGAAAGGAAGAAGCATTTAGTACGAGAGGAACGATGCTTCGTCGCCTCTGGTCGACCAGTTATCTTACAAGGTATGCTGGGCAGCTACGCGATAAGGGATAATGGCTGAAAGCATCTAAGCCAGAAACCCTCCTTGAAAAGAGACATGAGGAATACTCATAGAAGATGAGTTTGATGGAACTGGGGTGTAAGCACCAAGGTAACGAGGTGTTCAGCCTGCAGTCCCCAACAATTCCGTTATAATCAGGATTAGACTATGTATGGTTTTTACTATTTTAATTATTTATGTTAATTAATATTTAATTAATATTTATTCTATTAATATTTTATATTATCCCTATTAACATTTATGTTATTATTATGTTATTATTTACTATTTTATTATTTATTATGTTATTATTTCTTTATTTTATCAGTTAAGAATATTATTATTTTACCTTTATTACATATTTATAATTTTACCAATGTACATATAAATAAATTTAATATATAAATTTAAATCTTTTTTACAATTAGAAACCATAAATATATATTGTTAAATTAATTATTATATTAAAGGTAAGTATATCAATACGATTTTATTATTTTATAAGATCTTATTATCAAAAATTTTTATTGTAATTGTTATTTTTTTGATTTGCATTATTACTCGTATTGTTATTATTATTGTTATTACTTGTATTAGCATCATTGTTGTTTCCAAATAATTTTTCTATTAATCCTGCACCCAATGCGAACCCCCCTAATATAGTTCCCATTACCGCTATTGGTGTAATTGTTTCAAGAAAATTTTCTAATGGGCTGTTTTGCTGATAATTTTGTGGGGGTACTGTTTCTGCGAGTATTTCAAGAATCTCTTTTGAAGTATACATTTTATTTTCTGTTAATCCATAAATCTTTAGGAATAATCTGTCTCTGGTATCATTTGTTTGATCATTACAATTATACATGTTATTACACAATTTGCAAATATCGTCATTACCTTTAATTACAAAAAACGTTTTCATTAGGATTGTTTATTAAATCAGTTAGAAGTTTATCTAAATACGTGTTTCCATTTGGATAAATACTGTTTTTTCTTGGAAAAGTATTGCTTTTTAAGTACTCCACATAATTATCTCTTAAGTATGAAACGTGTGTGCCTCTTAATGTTATCATACTAATATATAATTCTTTTATTTTAAAAAAAGTTTCGCAATTTTTTTTGTAAATAATACAGTCATAATCGTAGAATTTTCATGAATTTTTAATGTAATTATAATTTTAAGATAGTATTAATATAAATATTATTACATTATATTTTTATATAGTGTTATATAAATATTATTAGATATATTATTAATTAGAATTATTATATTTTATATTTAGAATTATTACTTATATATTGAGTTTCCCATTATTTTTAATTCAGGATAATGGCTTAATACAGCTTCTCTTAATGGTCCTATTGCTATCAGTTTAGAATCACTTCTAGCATAGTTGTAAAAAAGTTCATATACAGAGGGCATTTGGAATGGCCAAATATATGCATAAAATATATCTATTTCTTTTATATTTATATTATTATCTTTGTATGTTGTATCATTAAAAGTTATGTTTTTTTTGCTTTTTTGAGTAATTTTTTAATATCTTTTTTTCAAGAGTGGCTGTTTTTTTAGACTTTACATAATCTTCTGGATAATAGCTTCCATAGTAAAATGTTACATCTAAATCTTTTAATACTTCATATTCATCTTTAGCTCTTATTGATGTACCATAAAGTTCTGGATCAATCTCTATTCCTATTGATTTATAACCATTATATGCCCATATGAATGCAGCAGAGCCATTTCCAGAACCAAGATCCTAGAACTAATTGTCCTTTACTTATGTGCCCATTATTTTCTTCTTGTTCTATTATTTCTGTTAATATTTCTATTCCCCCTCTCGCTCGAGCTTACCCAATTAGGATTGTTATTTATTGTTCTTTTATCTAATGATAAAATTATATTGTTAAATTCATCTTTTTTATGCATATACATAAAATCTCGGTTATAGAACGTATATTAAATATTTTATTATTTTATCATAGAATTATTATCTTATAATAAGACCAGTATATTTCATTTTTAAATAATTATTCGAAATTAAAGTACTTATTCGAAATTATTTTAAATAAATAGTATTATCTAATATTATGAGAATAGTTTGTTTAGCAATAGAGAGCACTGCTCATACTTTTGGAGCGAGCGTAGTTGAATTTGATAATAACGATTATAAAATATTAAGTAATGTTAGGGATATGTATAAGACAGAAAAAGGAGGCATAATACCTGTAGAGTTAAGTGAGCATCACGTAAACTGCTTTGATAAAGTAATAGAAGAATCGCTTACTAAGGCTGGAAAGACATTAAATCAGATTAATCTTATAGCATTTTCACAAGGACCCGGAATCGGTCACGCTTTAAGAATTGGAGCAACAGTTGCTAGAAGCATTAGCATAAGAACAGGCATCCCTTTTAATCGGTGTAAAATCATTGCGTTGCACATTTAGAAATAGCATCAATATATGGGGCTAAAGATCCTGTATTATTATATGCTTCTGGAGCTAATACACAAGTTATTGCATATGATGGGGGAAAATATAGGGTTTTCGGTGAAACATTAGATATGGGTGTGGGTAATTTTATAGATAGTTTTGGTCGAGAAATAGGATTAGGTTTTCCTGCAGGTCCAAAGATAGATGAAATGGCTTCAAATGCGAAAAAAAGAAATGCTAAATATATAGAATTGCCGTATTCCGTAAAGGGTATGGATGTAAGTTTCTCTGGACTTTTTACGCTTCTCAAGAAAATGATACATACTGGAAATTATGAAACAACAGAAAAGAAAGAGGGAATTATGTTATTCTGTCCAGGAAACAATATTTGCAATGCTTCTTGAAGTTTCAGAGAGAGCAATGGCTCATTGCGAAAAATCAGAATTAGTTCTAGGTGGGGGAGTTGCATGTAATTCGAGATTGAAAGAAATGGCTAAATTAATGTGTGAAGAAAGAAATTCCAAATGTATCATTCCTGAAAATCAATATTTGGTTGATAATGCTGCAATGATAGGCGTTCTTGGAATAAAGATGTTCAAAGCAGGCAACATAACAAAACTGGAACAATCAAAAATCAATCCATACGAGAGGACAGATGATATTATTGTCAATTGGAAGTGAGTTTCTTATCAATGAATTCTTTTGCTTTTAATAATAATTTTTTTGCACTATCAAAAGTGAGAATGTTTATTGCTTCATCGTATGTCATCCACTTTGCTTCTTTTAATTCTTTATGATCTATCTTAATATCGGAATTTTTACATTGTCCGACAAAAAATATTACTTCTTTCTCTATTCCGTTCCACATTTTATAATTTATTTTCTCTTTAAAACCTTGTAAGAATTCAAATTTTATTCCAGTCTCTTCAAATACTTCTCTTTTTGCAGTATCTTGCTCTGTTTCTCCAGGTTCAATGTGTCCTTTTGGGAAGTCCCAATGACCTCCGTGAATTCCTCGATGCTGTATCACTAAGAATTTTGTCTCAGATTCTTTCTTAAAAACTATTGCACCGCAAGATTTTTCTTTTATCATATTTCAAGTTTCTTTTATTAATTATTAAATTTTTCCATTAACTTTAAATATATGTCATCTTATTATATTTTTGAGGGGTTTTATGCATAAGCGTAAATATACTAAGGAGCAATTAGAATTCTATTTCAAAAAATTAATGGGAGAAGATAAAGAGAATTCCAAGAGAGGAAGACTTAGAAAAAGAAAAAAACTATCCCTCTGTTAAAGCTTATGTTGATAGATTTGGTTCTTGGCAAAATGCTGTAAACATGTTTGCAAATCAGGAACTTGCAAAGAAGAAATTGTCTTAATTGCAAAAAGTTTTTCATAAGTAGAAAAAAAACACAAAAATTTTGTTCAAAAAAATGTCAACTTGAAAAGTACTCTAAAAAGTCGAATTTTTATACTTTAGCAATAGAGAATAAAGATAAAAAAATTGCTCGGAGAAACATGTATTATATGTGATTTTACTTATCTTGTCGAGATTCATTGCCTAGATGGTAGAAAAGAAACAAAAAAAAAGATATTGAATGCATATAATAAAAAAGACCTTCATAATTATGTATTGCTCTGTCCTAATCATCATTTAATGGTCCATAAAAAGTTAGCAAAATTATATAGGAATAATAATGAGCTAATATGGAAAGAATAAATATTATTCAGAAGCAATGCTTAAAGTATTATTGTTTTACTTGAATTAAAATATTGCCTGTTGATTTCTCTAATATTTTTTTTATTTTTAATAATTGTTTTTTTATCCTTGCCTTCTATTCTAAGACGTAAAATCGGCTCAGTATTTGATGGTCTTATGTTGAACCAGAAATCTTCTGAAATAACTGAAATTCCATCTATATATAAAAACTCTTTTATTTTTATATTCCTTTTTTTCTTTCTGAAAAGTACTTTTCAATCTTTTCTATTATTTTAGAATAATCAATGGTGGTTTTTTTATAATTCTTAACAGAATAAACTATTTCTCCCAATGATACATATTTTTCTAATGGTAAAATCATTTCAGAGAGTTTCTTATCGCTATCAGAATACATATTCAAGACTTTTATGAACATCATCTCTCCCGAATCGAGATTATAAATGTCATTAAAAAAATTATGACCAGAAGATTCACACCCATATATTGCATCATACTTATTCATCATATCAATTATGTATGGGTGTCCTATTTTTGAAATAATATCTACTCCTCCATTTTCTATTATTGTTTCTGAAACTATTCTTCGAGATGTTAATTCTCTTACAATATATATTTTTTTACCTTTGCGGATATTATACTTTTTTTTATCATTAATTTCTTTGCTCTTCTCCTTATTTATTAAATATTTTATAATTAAAGATTGTATATAAGAATTATCTATAATATTTCCTTTTTCATCCACAAATCTTGCCCTATCAGAATCAGGATCGACCATAAAACCAAAATCAGCTTTTTCAGATACTACTTTTTTTATTAAATGAGAAAATGCTGAGTCAACCATTGTATTGGTATCATGATTTGGAAATCTTCCATCTGGTTCTGAAAATAATATTTCTCCTTTAATTTTATTTTTTTTAAAAAGTTTTTTTAGAATTTGGCCTGCTGTTCCATTAGAAGCGTCACCAATCACTTTTATTTTACTTAAATTTTTGGCAGTTATTTTAGATGAGAGAAAATCAACATATTCATCTGTATAATCCATATTTATTATTTTACCTTTATTTTTTGTTTCAGTAAATTTTTTATTCATTAATTTTTCAACATCATTCAATCCATTTAAATAATGAAGAGTATTCCTCCCCCTCATAAAATTAAATCCATTATATTCCTTTGGATTGTGAGATGCAGTTATCATAACACCAAGATCATACCCTTCTTTTATAGAAACCCAATTTAGCATTGGCTTAGTTACTAATCCAATATTTATTATATTAGCACCTGAATTTATTACTCCCCTTGAGAATGCAGAAAATATATTAATGCTACTTAACCTAGAATCATATCCTACAACAACATTCTTTGCCCTTGTAAAATGTATTATAGCATAACCTATTTTCTCTGCGATATCATCTGTTAGTTCTTTTCCATATATTCCTCTTATGTCATATGCTCTGAATATACTCATAATCCCTTCCATTCATTTATAGCTTTCGTAATGCTTTCTGCTGTTTTCGTAGAATACCATTGACCAGAAAATATGTAGCCCCATAATTTATCTTCTGCTGCAAGTTTTGGAAAAACATCTTGTTCTATCTTAGAAAAACCATCCGGTATATATTTTAAAATACTTGGCTCAATTATGTAGAGTCCTGCATTAACTAATTTAGAGGGTGCATTCTCCTTAGGGGGTTTCTCTATAAATGTGACTATTCTGTTTCCATTAAGTAATGCAACACCGAACTTTTCAGGATTATTAACTGTAGTTAAAGCAATAGTACATGATTTGTTTCCATCGGTATGAAATTCATACATATCATCTAAATCGATATTCTTAAGTTCATCACCATTGCATACTATAGATGTTTCAGTTATAAATTTAGATACGGACTTTAAAGAACCTGCTGTTCCTAAAGGGATTTCTTCTTCATTATAATATATGCAAATGCCGAATTTTTTTCCATCACCAAAATATTCTTTAATTTTATTTTCATTTTTATTTACGCATAGCATTATTTCCTTTACCCCGTGCCTTTTCAATAATTCGACGTTCCATTGTAGTATAGGTTTATTATTTATTTCTAACATAGTTCTTTCTGCGTTCTCACCACCAGCAAACACTATTGCCTTTCTAGGCCTGTTTGAAGAAAACGCTTTTATTAAAAGAAGTTCTACAGCGTGACTCCTGTTCTTTATTTTAGAACCATCAACTTTTTGGTCGATTTTATCAAGTAATTCTTTTTCTATTGTTAAAGTAACCCTCTCTTTCATAAATATAAAAATAAAATACTGCTTTTTAAATTTTATTATAATTATAAATTTATTATTAGAATAAATTATAAAATAAATAAGAATAAGTTATAAAATACATATATAATTATCATTAGAATATATTTATTATAGAAGTATTCTTAGGATATGACGATTGATTAGTTGCTTATTATTTCTCCTCTTAAATCATAAACTCCAGAATCTGTTATTTTTATTTTTACAAAATCACCGACCTTATTTTTTCCATCGTTTTTAATTATTATTTGCTTATAACTATCATTTCTTGCTATTAGTGTATTATTTTTTCCTATTTCATCTATTAGCGAATTACAGTATTTTCCTATCCATTGCTTGTTTTTTTGCTCTGCTATTTTATCAAATATTTTCTTCATTTTTTCAGATCTCTTTTTACTTATTCCTCCTTCTATTTGTTTCATCTTTTCTGCAGCGGTGCCTTTTCGCAACCAAAACCTACTAAGGTTAAGAACGTCGGGTTTTGTTTCTTTTAATAATTTAACACTTTCTTCAAAATCTTCATTTGATTCTTCTGGAAATCCAACAATTATGTCTGTGCTTATTGTTATTTCTGGTATATTTTTCTTGAAATCATTAACTATGTCTATGTAATCCTTTGCAGTATACATTCTTTTCATTAATTTTAATATCTTATTGCTTCCAGATTGAACTGGTATGTGTAAAAATTTATACATTTTCGGATGCTTAAAAGTTTCAATGAGGTCATCTTTTATTCTTTTTATATGATCAGGGTTTGCCATTCCTAATCTTATCTTAAAATCTCCATTTATTTTTAGCATATCATTAAGAAGTTGCGGAAGAAAATATTTTTCTTTTCTATAAATGTCAAAACCATAACAGCCGTTATCTTGACTGGTTATCCAAAATTCTTTGCATCCAGAGGATAAAGCATTTTTGAATTGTAATAATATTTTTTCCTTAGGATAACTTAATAATTCTCCTCTAGCGAATTTTGTTTTACAATATGTACAATTACTTAAACACCCTTCTGATATTGGAAGTATCTCTATTATTCCTGTTTTTCTTATTTTCGGAAGATTTAATCTTTCATTATAATCATTTGAAATATTTTGTACGACTTTACCATTTATCGCATCCTTAACTATCTCTGCAACATGAACTATTTGTCTTGTTCCAATAACAGGGATCCCTTTTAATGTCGTTTCTAGAATCTCAGGATCTGCTTGCGGTATGCATCCTGCTACAACTATTGTTTTTCCAGCATTCTTCCACATTTTGAATTCTTTTAAAAATTTCGATTCTGCTAGATTTTTAACAGAACAAGTATTAATGATCACTACATCAAAATCTTTCTTACTTTCTGGCATCTTCATCCAAATATGATTAGGAGTTCCATAATTAGTTATAACATCAAAACCTGCCTCTAGCAGTATGCCTGCCATATTCTCTGAATCGGTTTGATTTAATGAGCAACCAAAGGTTTTTATATAAACGGTCTTTTTGGAAGTCATATGATTTGAAAATTTAAACTACTTAAAAATTTAATGATACTAAGATTATAAATAGTATAACTTAGTTATAAATAATAACCTTTATAATAACCTTTAAATACACTATATACATATTAATAATATCTTAATGGGCAAAAATAAAAATTACTTACTCATAAATAAGTTCATACATAAAAGATCATATAAAAAAAGATTTAATAAAATTATAAAAAAAATAAATATAATAAAAATAACACAAAATAACAAAGAGAGATAATTTCGTAAAAATGAATTATATATATGATAAAAACAATTTAATCGATGTAATTGATTCGTTTCCAGAGCAAATAATGGAAGCTTATGAGTATTCTTTAAATATAAAAATATCAAACTTTCCTGAAAGTATTTTTATATGCGGAATGGGCGGTTCTGGAATAGCGGGTAAAATTTTAGAACAATATACTGCTAGTGCAGGTTTAAAAATTCCAGTGTATTGTGTAAATGATTATGAAATTCCTTCATTTTGTAAGAGTAATTCCTTATTCATAATTTGTTCATATTCTGGAAATACAGAAGAGTCAATATCCTGTTATAAACAGGCCATAAAACTTAGTGATAATATGCAGCGGATAATTGTTGTTGCTTCTGATGGAAAACTAAAAGAGTATGCTGAAAATAATAAAAATTCATTAATAGTGCTTCCTAAGGGATTACAACCTAGAAACGCTATTGCTTATCTCTTTTTCCCAATATTGAAAGTTTTGGAAAAAAATAATTTAATAGAGCGCCAAGAAAGATATGTTAGAGAACTTATAGAGTATTTAAAGAAAAATAATAAAAAAATTGCATTCAGAGTCTGAGAAAATCGCTAATCAATTACTTGGGAAAATTCCAATAATATACTCTTCTTCAAGATTCTATCCAGTAGCTTATAGATGGAAGACACAGTTTAATGAAAACTCGAAGACTTCTTCATATTGTAACGTATTCCCAGAATTAGATCATAATGAAATAAATGGTTTTAAAAATTCTGAGTTTCCATTACACTTGATATTTATTAGAGATGAAGAAGATCATAAGAGAGTACAAAAAAGAATGAGTATAACAAAAAACCTCATAAAATCAGAAAATCCTAAAATAACATTCACAGAATTATCTTTGAAGGGAAATAATCTCTTAACAAGAATGTTCAGTTGCATATATCTTGGCGATTTAACTTCTTTCTATTTAGCAATGAAATATTCTACTGATCCTACTCCTGTTGAGATAATTGAAAAACTTAAAAAAGAACTGGGTCATTACTTAAACTGATTATGCTAATAATTTAATTATATAAATATATCAAATAAGCAATTAATATCAAATAAGCAATTAATATAAAATAAACAATTATATTAATAAGTTATATAACATAATACTTTATATATTAATAAGTTATATAAATAAATGTCTTAATAAAATATTTATCTTAATAAGAATATTATTAATTGTGTTTTATTAAAAAAGGGTGAGTTTATGTTTGATAAAAAATATCTTGTAGCTGATATTGGTGCAACGAATACTCGTTTAGCAATACTAAATAACAAAGGTTTTTTCGTAAAAAAAGAATATTATAAAAATAAAGATGTATCTTCTATCAATGATTTAATAAAACAGTTTGTTTCTAAGGAAAATATCAGTTATGCTTGTATAGCAGTTGCAGGACCAGTAAGTAGTGATAGAACATTAGTAAATATAACAAATAATAATTGGACAATAAGCTCTTTAGAACTCTCAAAAATATTGAAAACAAGAGTAATATTTCTTAACGATTTAGAAGCGTTAGGTTTTGCCATGGATATAATTAAGGAGTCTGATTACATAATACTAACTGAAAACAATATGGATTCTTCTGCCACTATATCAATTATAGCTCCAGGAACAGGATTAGGAACTTCTATAGTTTATCCATTAAAAAACAAGCATTATCCAATTCCTTCTGAGGGAGGACATTCAAGCATTTTTTTTGACCCGGATAGTAAGTTAGAAATAGATCTCTTTAAGTATATGAAAGAAAAAAAAATTCCACTAGAAGCTGAATCGCTTATAACTGGAAAAGGTATAATAACAATATATCAGTTCTTGCTCTCTAAAAAAATAAAACACGATAGAAAAGTAATGCAAGAAATAAAAAATAGCTCTGAAAAGGCCGAATTAATAACAAAATATGCATTGCAAGATAAAGATTTTTTATGCTTAAAAACATTAGAATTGTTTGTTTTATTCTTATCTAGATCTGCTAGGAATTTAGCTTTAACAAGTTTATGTAAAACATTGTTCATAGGAGGGGGTATTGCTCCTAATATACTTCCTATTTTGAAGGATGGTTTTGTTGAGGCATTCAATTCTCATGATAGGATTGAGATTAGGAAAATTCTAGAAACTATTTCAGTTGCTGTAATCACAAATCCGGACCTAACATTACTAGGAGCATATAATGTTTTAAAAAATTCATAAAAAAGCTTCTTTAAGATATTAAAATCATAAATTTTAAATATTCCTGCTATTATATACTAATTATTAATAAGTTTTTTTAGTGTTCAAGAAGTATAATATTCAGCTTGATTTTGTGAATATTTTGTGATTTTATAAATTAAAAATAGAAATATTTATATATAATTAAATAACTTTTTAAAGGTATTGAATAAATATAGCGTATGTGCGTATAAATGTGCGTATAATATTATATGTTTTAATAAGTTAATATTTAAATGGAGGAGATGAAAAATGGTAGGTTTTTTCTCAAAAATAAAAAAATCAATGAAAAAAGATTCATATGATGATGAGGAAATGACAGATTCTGAAGAATATGTTGAATTAGACACTTCTAATGTTGCTGATTCTGGTCAAAAAAGTAATTGTAAAGCCCTTCGTTCTTGAGGATTTCACTGACATTAAGCCAGTTCTTGATGCACTACGGGAAGGAAATACAATTTGCTTAATAAATATAAGGCCTTTAAAGGAGAAAGATTTGATAGAATTAAAGAGAGCAATTAACAAACTTAAGAAGACTTGTGATGCTATTGAAGGAGATATAGCGGGATTTTCAGATGATTATATAGTAATTACGCCAAGTTTTGCAGAAATATATAGAAGCAAAGGTTCAACAGCAGAGATAAAAGCATCTTCTGAAGACGAATAATTTTTTAACAATACTATTCAACAAAAATATCCTTTTAATAAAAATCTTTTTTATTCTTTTAATCAATGTTATTTTGTCTATTGACTAATTAGATTTTTATTGCTGACATTCTATATTTAAAGTATTAGTACATATAAAGTATCAGTACATACAATATTTATTTTTTAATGATTAGTAAAACAACAGTATAGAATAATTAGATTTAATTATGAATAAATATTTATAATAATTAAAAAGACAAAAAACCATACTAAGAATTAAAGTATATGTAAAAATCAAAATATATTTAAATAAAAGATTGTAATAGATATAATATGAATGAACCAAAAGAAGTGCTTGCAGGAGAAATATGTCCTTTTTGTCATGAGAAAACATTGACATTAATGGATATGAAGAAAGAGATTCCATATTTTGGAACATGTTATTTATTCTCTATGGATTGTTCCAACTGTGGATACCATAAGGCAGATGTGGAATCAGAAAAAGAACAAGAACCATGTAGATATACAATAGAGGTAGATTCTGATAAGGATATGACTATAAGAGTTGTAAAATCGAGCGGTGCAACAATAAAACTACCTCATATTGGAAGCATAGAACCAGGACCTGCAAGCAACGGATATATCACAAATATAGAAGGAATACTTAATAGAATGATAAAACAACTTGAATCTATACAAAACAATGAAGAAGACGAAGATTCAGCGAAAAAAGCAAAGAATATGATAAAAAAATTAAAAAGAGTTATATGGGGTCAAGAAAAGCAAAAAATAATAATAGAAGACCCTACAGGAAATTCTGCAATTATATCACCAAAAGCCATAAAGGAAAAATTAAAAGTTAAAAAATAATGGTATTAATTGCATTCTTTAGAATTGTTTTTTTACAATTAATTCGCTTCTTTAAGATATACTATCTATCACTCTCTATCACTCGGCTTTACCTATAACCTCTTATTGGAAGATTTCTTTTTGACCACGCATTGATAATTCCTCTCTCTGGTTCAATCAACGTCATTACTCCTGCTATAGATGCATCGTATAAGGCAACAGAATTTCTTTTTTCTTTTGCTTTTTTAGATGTTTCCTCTATACTCTTTATTATGTAAGTCAAACCATTTCTTTCAGGAGACGTATGCGGATTATCTGTTTGCATAACATCTCCATTTATGTATACTTCACCATCACTATTTCTATCCATCATTATCTTTGAAAATTTTATTTCTGTATTTTCCCATTCTTCACCAATCAATATATGATTAGGTCCTAATGTGACGCCTCTTATTGTACCGAATGGAAGTATTTCTATAAGTCCGTCCTCTTCTTTCAATGCTTCATAGAATTTTATTGAATATGAATCTTTTATAGATTTATTACTATCGCTGAATGCTTTCATTATTTGATTATAATTTCTTTCGACACCTTCATATGTATATTTGTTTTTATCTATCATATCTCCTGGTAAGTATCCATAATCCTCAAGAAAAGAAGACCTTCTTATTATTAATACTTTTGCATCTTCTTTATTATGTTTCTTCTCCGTTCAATTGTTTTGTACAATGCGACTAATAGTTGTAAAAAAGATTTTCCGGTGCCTGCTTCTGCACTAACAGCTTTTATATGTATATCATTATCTAACAAAAGATCAACAAGTAGCATCTGCTCTAAATTTCTTGGTTTAAAACCATACAAAGGCGTATTCTTATATGATATTGGAACTAATGAGTTTGATATTATATCATATCTTTTTATAAATCGTGGCTCTATAGAGAATGGTTCTTTATCTCTACTGTTTCTTGTTTTGATTATCTTTTTATTAATCTCATCATTTGGAAATATTACGTATTCATTTGCTATTAACTCTTCAACCCATGGTTCATTCATTGTTTCTATTTTGATTTCTAAATTAGAATCTCTTACTATATCATTAATAAATGATTTTGTTATATTATCAATTATTCTGTATCCTTTGCTTAATTTTTCAGGATTAGCACTATCTTTTCTTAAATATTCAGCAGAAACATCATTTAAGGTAGCAACTATTATTAGATTTTTATCATTAGACACTATCTTAATATCTTTATCAGGATAATTATTTTTTAGTTTTTTTTGCTAAACTTATTATTTTTAAATCATTTAGGCCTATATTTGTTGTATATTTTAACGCGTTTAAATCATAATCATTGCTTATAATGAATTTTCCACCAACATTTTTTTCTTTATCATCTAAATAAATATGCATTCCTGAATTATTATAACCCTTTTTCATCAAGTTATAAAGATAATTAATAAATAATCGGGCCTCTATTCCTACATCTGAAGATTTTTTAAGCTTATCAATTTCCTCAATGATTACATCTGGGAGTATTACTGCGTTTTCTTTATCCTTCAATAAATCCTTCATAAAATAAGTATCATCGATAGCAATGTTGGTATCTGGTATGTATATCTTTTTTATATCTTCTAACATCATTTTAATCAAGTTTTTGATATAACTCGTTCAATATTCTGGTAAAAAATTCAAATTCTGAACGCAAGTATTTTCTTATATTTCTCGGTTTTTCAGGGTCTGTCGTGTATCCTTTGTTATTATAAAATTTTTTAAATCTTTTTTCTATTTGTTCTCCAAAATTTATGCAGAATTCTTTTTTTTGTGATATTCCATCTAATCTATTTACTGCTTTTAAAGATACTAGGTATAAGCTTTCATGTGCATTTTTTATTCTTTCTGTGATTAATGGCAATGAATCTACTACTCTAATATTGTAATCTATTAGTTCTGATAGCTCTTCTTTTTTCTTTTTTGAATTATTGTATAAGTAGTTTTTTATTGCTTCTGAAATCTTAAGCTTGTAAAGCGGATCAGTATAATATTCGTAATTTGACCTAGGCAACGGATCCAGTAATAAAGGTGTTATTATTATTGCAGCTCCTTCAAAGGTATTTCTTAGTATATCGTCATGAATGTTTTTTTTTAAGAATTTCTATGATGTCATAATTAGTTAGTTTATTAAAATTTTCATCCACAAAAATCCCCCACGACATTAATGTACTTTTTAATTATAAAAAATATTATAAAAATTTTTTAAGTTTTATTAGTGCTGATTATTTATTTCTAATAATATTTAAAAATAATTCAATTATATAAATGTTTCTATTTAAGAATGGTTAATATCTCCTAAGTACTATTATTTTATTAATTAGTATTATGTTTTTTATATTAAATTTAAAATATTCATTATTTCTATTAATTATTTAATGGTTTAATAATTATAAATTTTTTAACTATTTGACATTTTATCTTTTAGAGCGCTGATTTTTCCAAAATCATATATTTTATCCCCTATTATGTAAACATTAAATGAATCTATATTTTCCAAATAGGGACTTAATAATTTTTCCCGTAGTATATCGGTTCCTTCTATTAACATGTTACATGAAGGCATAACTATTAGTTCTTTTTTCTTATAAAATCCTTTGAGAAAGCATTTATACTTTTCTGTTCGATAACCAAGGCTAATTGTTATACTAGGATGCTCGTGGCCTATTATTATTGTTCTTATCTCTTTTTTATTAGCGTTGCTATTTATTAAATCTCCATGTGTTATTAATACATCTCCTATAATGTGTTCTTTCACTATTTTTTCTTCTGGTAGAATGTATTCAAGTACGTTGTCGTGGTTTCCTTTTATTATTATTATTTTACTAACTTTTTTCTTTAAATCTGTAATAAATTCCTTTACAACATATCTTTCCTTTAATGATAGTTTTCCAAAACTATGAACTAAATCTCCATTTAGTATTATTTTTTTTATAGATTTTTTTACTATTGTGTTATTTATAATATGTGTTAGTTCAGAAACGTTTCCTTTAGGAATAAAAAAGCCCTGTTTGTGCAATGATTCTTCATACCCAAGATGAATGTCTGATATTATTAAAGCATCTCCTATGATAAGGAATAAGTTTTCTGCCGCTATATTTTTTGAGAGTTTCATAAGATGACATTTGTGTTACGTATTTTGATTTAGTCAACTTGTTAATTCTTTTATTCTTTGTTGTAAAAACTCTATAGTACGTTGATTATTTTGTTCATTCATTAATTCTCCGCATTCAGGACATTTGAAATTAAACTCCATTGCCTTTTCAAAGTCCATTCTTGTGCAAGCATTTTTGCATAAGTAGAATGTCGATGAGGATTCTTTTTCCAAGCGTTCTTTTAATCTTTTTAGTTTGTTTTGTTTTATTTTTTCATAAAGGAACGGTATGCTTTTTTCGTTAAAGTCCCAGTAGCAAATATACCATCCTTTTATTTTATCTTTCTTTCTTATAAATGTAAGTATGTTTTGTTCAAAAAGTTTATACATTAAATTTCTTGCTTTATGTATCTCTAGATTAAGATCGTTTGCTATTATGAATTCCGAAACTTTTGTTTTACCGATTAAATATAACACTATTGGTATTGCTTCCTCTCCAACTAATTCTCTTACTACTTCTTCTATTTTTTCTTTTTTTTCATTAGGTATTTTTTGAAATTTTATACTTTTATCTACTTTCTCATCTAATTCTGTCTTCTTGTTTGTTTTTCTGACTTCTTTCTTTGTTCGATTTTTAGTTTTAGACTTTTTCATTTATCTCTAATTTTTTCATACACGCAAAACCATAAGAACCAAAGTTCTTATAACCCCCTCCGTATAACTTTGGCAATATTAGTTTATAAATTTTATGTTTTTTTAACTATTTTTTCTTATGGAGTAATCACTTGTTAGAGGTTATAATCTTATATCATGTAAATTAATGAATCTTATGAATGATATTGTTTAGAATAATATTGTTTAATCAATATTAAATTATAAACGATATTATCACGATAATAACTAGAAAAAAGTAATATTAATGAATAAAAAAGTATATCTGATAATTAATAAACAATTAACCAATACTGAACAATTAAAATAAATTAATAAATAAATTAATTCTAATTGATAAAATTATTTAAACAGCTTATTCAGATTTCTTCTTTTTCTTACTCTTCTTTATTTCCTTTTCTAAGTCTAATTCATCTAAAAGCTCCTTATACCTGTTTCTTATAGTAACCTCTGTAACCCCTGCAACGTCAGCAACCTCTCTTTGAGTTCTTTTTTCACCATTCATTAATGCTGCGACATATAATGCTGCTGCTGCAATACCTGTTGGACCTCTTCCTGAAGTTAATTCTATACCCTGTGCTGATTCTATTATTTCGACAGCTTTACTCTGTGTTTCTGGACCGAGATTTAATGTTGATGCAAATCTAGCTATATAATCAGAGGGGTTGCTTGGTAAAATTGTTATTCCTAATTCTCTTGTTATAAACCTATATGTTCTTCCTATCTCTTTTTTCTCTATGTTAGACGCTTCAGATAACTCATCAAGCGTTCTTGGAACATCATGACGTCTACATGCAGCATATAGTGCGCCAGCAACAACAGACTCCATAGATCTGCCTCTTACTAATCCTTTTCTTACAGCTAAAGTATATATTCTTGAACCTTCTTCCTCTACAGATTGTGGAAGTTTTAAGTAAGAAGAGACTCTTTTTAATTCTGCTAATGCAAGTTTAAGATTTCTCTCAATAGCAGTGCTTATTCTATTTTGCCATTTTCTTAGTCTGAAGAATTTATTTTTTCCTGCTTCGTCTAATTGATAAAGGTCTGCCTTTCTTCCAACATCAGTTCCTAACCCTTGGTCGAACTGGGTGTAAGACATCGGAGCACCAGTTCTTCTTTTTCTTGCTGCAGCTTCGCTATCAACCTCTCTCCATTCTTGATCAAAATCAACCATCTTTTCTTCTACTACAAGGCCACAATCCCTACAAGAAATCTCTCCTTTTTCTTTATTCCAAGCTAAATTAGTGCCTCCGCACTCGGGGCATTTTTTTACATACATTTTTAGCCTCCTAGCAATAAGTTTTAATCAAAGATTATATAATATTATCCCCCAACTTTTGCTAAAATATGATTAATTTTATAAAACAATGCGTTAATCATTTATAAATGTTTTGTTTTTTTTGAGAAAATTTTAAAAAATTTTTTCATATCTTATCTTTCTTAGAAGCCTATCTCTGTAATATCTATATTTGAAATTTTTTGAAAAATAAATAACTAATAATTTTAGTAAAGTTTTTATATAAGTTTTAGTAATATGTTTTAATGATGAAAAAAAGAGGTATAGGACAATCTTGGTCTTTGGATATAATTCTCGCCTTTGTAATATTTATGTTAATAGTTGGAATATTCTACACTCTATTAACAAAAGATAGTAAAAAAGATAAAATAGGCAACTCACAAATAGAAGCTACATTTCTTAGCGGTTCATTAGATGCTTCATCAGGAACAACTTCCAGTTTAACTATCATAGAAGACGGAGTAATAAATAAAGAAAAACTAAAACAATTATATTCTGAAAATTATACTGAAATAAAGAAAAAGTTTGGAATAAACGGCGATTTTTGCATTTATATAGTTGATCAGTATGGTAATCTAATTGTTGTAGACACAAACTCTGGAACAAGGAATGGATTCGGAAATGGGAATCTAACAATAAATGATAAACCATGTGGAAGCATAGTTTCTTAGAATCTTTTAATTTATATAATGAATATTGCCTAATAATAAATTTTTCTCATATCGTTTTTTCTTTTTTTCTATTTTTTCTATTTTTTTTAACATACTAAGTAATATAAGACATTATAAACAAAAATTTTTAAACTAGAAAAAATATTTTTCATAATGAACGAAATATACATTCCATTGATAATGCTTATTGCTTTTTTAGTAGCTTATATTCTTTGTAAAATTACTTTTGAAGAGTTTTTGGAAATAACTATATATGTTAAGTACTTTTTTTTGTTTTTTGGAGCATTAACATTAAGCGTTGCCTTTTATCAATTATTGAAAATTTATTTAAGGCCTACTAAATTAATTTTTCCTCTTGAATTGCTTCTTTCAGTAGTGTTTTTTCTTTTCTATAATTGCTTTTTTTTATTTTTATAGTGTTAAAGATAATAATAAAAAAACTCAAGCTTATTTTTTAATATGTAGCGGTCTTGTTTTTTTCTTTCTAGATGATATTTTTTTATTTTCTTCACTTCTTTTCATTAGTATTATTCTAAATGTTACCATTAATTATGATAGAAAATTCATAAAAAATATTTATCCTTTTTTTTATTTTCTTTTTGCTTCTGCAATTTCATTTTTTTTAAAAGTTATATTTATAAAAACATTTTACCAACCAATCATTTGAGGATGTAGTATAGTGGATAGTATACGGGTTTGCGGAACCTGTGACCTGGGTTCGATTCCCAGCATCCTCATAATTCATTCTTTTATTTCCTTCAGTTTATAATTTATTTTTTCATTACAATATTAATCCTTCATTAAACATATTACTAATTATTAGATTTCGTCTATTAATTAATTCGATATACTCTTTCAATTTAAGGCGTTCTTTTAATTTAATATATTATTAAATTTTTGATACAGTTTAAAATAAGTGATATTTTTTATCGTCGATATTTTATAGTTGTTCCACTTTTTTCGACTGAAAAATAAATCAATAACTATTTAAACTAAAAAGTGTAAGGTTAATTTGGGGTGATAATTTATAATTATTATTAATATTATATAAATTTATTAATAAATTATAAAAAAATAATTTTTTAGATAAAAATAATTTTAAGAAAAATAGATAATCAAAAAATATTTAAATAAAAACGATTTTTGAAAATATACATTTAAAAAATGTTTTTTGAAAATAAATATTCAAAAATAACCTTTATAGTATATTGGTTCATTAATTTATATGCTGATAATGTAATTATAAATTAATAATAACATAATATATATTAATATAATAATAAAATAATAATAAAATATTAATATCATACTAATAACATAAAGCAGACATCGATAATATCAACATCGATAATATCAACATCGATAATATCAAATACGATATTGATACCATCAAATATCTATAAAATATAAAAAAAAGAGTGGAAAATGGTTAAAAACAAAAAAATTTTTGATGTATTCATTAGAGAAAAACCAGCAATGATGCTTGTAAATATGCTGAATTCCACATCAGATGTTTATGGTTCTACACTTGCTAAAAGCGTTGATTGCACGTATTCTCATGTTGTTAAAATATTACAAGAAATGGAAGATGCTGGGCTTGTCAATTTTGAAAAAACAGGAAGATTAAAGATTTTAAAACTAACAAAAAAGGGAGAAGAAGTAGCAAAACATTTAGACGCAATTAGGAATGCACTATGATTTTGTAGTGTAACAATTATAAAATAATAATTATTTACTTCTACTTTATGATTCTATTATAATTATAAAATAATACTCAGTATAACACTTTATTACAACAATAATTATTATTTTTTTCAAAATATCAAATAATAGAATCATACAGAATTATAAGGAATGGCATTATAAAAAAATTATTTTCTATAAAAAAATTCAACAAAATATGCACATTAACTTTAAATACATAAAATGATAACATAAAATATTAAACTTAAATACTATTGATATAAAATATTAAATTATTGTCATACTAGAAAAATAAGTAATCTAAAAAAGACTAAAAAAATAGAAAAAATACAAAAAGTACTGCAATAGTCTTAATAACCAAAAATCATTTAAATAAGCTTTAAAAACAATACTTTTTTAAATTGTTTAAAATTTCATCAAGAATACATTATAATACAATATACGTGATATACTGTAAATACTAAAATGTATTAATGCCTGATAAATAATCTATACATATATTATATAAGCAAGATAACAAGCATAAGTTTTATAATATAAGTTATGTTATTAAAGCAACAAGCGGGCTCATAGTCTAGTGGCTATGACGTCTCCCTTACACGGAGAAGGTCGCCAGTTCGAATCTGGCTGGGCCCATACATTTTTAATCAAAAATCATAAAAAATATAATAGAAAAACAGAAAAAAAAGAACAGAAAATAATAATATCAAAACAGAAATATTATGCGATCGTAGTTAAATGGTATAATACGGCCTTGCCAAGAATTTTATGAAAACGCAAATAGGCTGTGTCGCGGGTTCGATTCCCGCCGATCGCATTGAGCAAAAACTGAGCCCGTAGCTCAGCCTGGTTAGAGTGCTGGTCTTATATGACCTTCATCCGTTTTTGGATGAAATCTCTAAGTAAGCCAGTGGTCCCGAGTTCAAATCTCGGCGGGCTCATCAATAAGGCTCCGGTGGTGTAGTCCGGCCAATCATCTCGGATTTTCGAGTCTTGTTCGAAGATCTATTTTGATGTTACGGACATTCAAAAAAATCCGATGACCCGGGTTCAAATCCCGGCCGGAGCATTTTATTTTTTAAGGAGGAACAATAATGAAGCGAAGTTCAAGACGTTGGAAAAAGAAAAGACAAATGAGATGGAAGTGGCAGAGAAAAAGAATGAAGAAAGAAAAGAGAAAGAGAAATGCTAGAAAATAAAATAACTCTCTATAATAAAAAACATATGATAAAAAATATTAAATACAAATGTATACTACATTTATAATTTAAAATAACATGTATAATAATATTTATATATTATTCTTTTCTTTGTAATACTATGGCAAAAAAATTAAGTGATGAGGAAAAAATTACTAGAAAAAAGAAAAAAGAGGCTATAGAAGAAACTAGTTCTAAAGTATTCAACTTATTATTTGTAGAGGATGAACTTTCATGGAAAGATTTGATATACAAACTTATTGAAGAAGAAAACATGGATCCTTGGGATATTGATATATCCATACTTTCTCAAAAATTTCTTGAAATGCTGAAAAAACTTAAAGAATTAGATTTTAGAATATCTGGAAAAATGGTTTTAGCATCTGCTATATTATTGAAAATGAAATCAGATATTCTTTTAGAACAAGACATTGCAAAATTCAATAATATGATTAATAATGTTGAAGAAAACATGCCATTAGATAACATGGATAATAATACAGGAAATAATGCTATCGAAATGCCTAAAATTTATCCTAAAACACCACAACCTAGAAAAAGAAAAGTCTCAGTTTATGATTTGGTTAATGCCTTAGAAAAAGCATTGGAAGTTGAATCAAAAAGAAGGAGATATTATGCTGATAATAAAAAGATTAATATAACTATTCCAGAAAAAAATTTCGATTTAGGAAAAGCAATGACGAGTGTTTATCAAAAAGTGGAAAAACACTATTCTAAAAAAAATACCCGATTATTAACTTTTGAAGACTTAATCATAAGTGATTCCAAGAAAGACAAGGTTCTAACATTTGTTCCATTACTTCATCTAGACACATTAAGAAAGATTGATTTAGAGCAAGAAAATCATTTTGATACCATTTTTGTTAAGATGGCTTCAAAAGATTAAAAATAATGATTTATAGCAAAAATTTATAAAATACATTTATTTTCTTCGAATATGAAAAGGGAACATGTTTTAATAACAAGTTTTAATGGCAATCCAAATGTAGGACTCTATGGATATGCTAATGATAAGTATTGCCTTATAGGTACTGAGGTTCCCGATAAAATCTATAAAAAAATAGAAGAAATACTGGCTGTTAAAGTTATTCCCATAACTATAGCAGGCACTTCCTTAATAGGTGTTTTCGTAAATGGGAATTCTAAAAAATTATTAGTACCTAACATAATTTTTCCACATGAAATTGCCATCTTAGAAAAAAACAAGATACCTTTTGCTATAATAGATACAAAATATACCTGCTTAGGAAACAATATGATAATAACAGAAAAATCAGGAATAGTAAGTAATGATTATGGTGTTAAAGATATAAAGCAAATTAATCAAGCTCTCGGTTTTGAAGTTGTGAAAGCAAAGATAGCAAGTCATAATACACTAGGAAGTCTTGCTGTACATACAAAAAAAAGCATACTATGTCATCATGACATATCTGAAGAAGAAGCAAAAACATTACAGAAAATACTTAATCTTGAAGTACATACAGGAACTGTTAATATGGGAAGTCCATTTATAGGTGCAGGAATATTGTGTAATAGCAAGGGAATGATTATAGGAGAAATGAGCGGAGGGCCTGAGATTATAAATGCAGATCAGGTGTTATTTAAATGACTAAAGAAAAACACAATAGTACAACAAACGATGGCGAAGAGAAAAAAGAGCAAGAATATACCGAAGAACAATACAGACTAGCATATCAAATAGAACAATTAAAAAAAGTCATAGAGACAATAGAAACTCAAATAAACGAAGTAGTATCGGTAATAGAGTCGTTAGAAGAATATAATAAATTAAAAGAGGGTGATGAAATTCTATTTCCAATAGCAAATGGCATATTCGCTTCAGGATATATGATTAATAACAAAAAAATAAAAATAAATGTAGGTAATAATGTTGTTGTTGAAAAGACAATTGATGAAACCATAGAATTAATGAATAAGCAACTTACTGAGATGAAAACCTACAAGAGAGAATTAAACAAACAACTGGAAGTTATGCTTGAAAAAATATATTAATTAATGATATATAATTATTTATACTACTAGTAATAAATACTTATTTATAATACACAATTAAAATACACAATTAATAATAAATAATTATTAAATTCAATCAACTACAATAAATGAAAAAAAACAATGTTTAAAATATAAAAAGTTAAAATGTTCAATTTTTTAAAAGATAAATTAAAAAAAGCTGTAGGAAAATTTTCAAAAGAAGTTGAAAAAGAAGCAGTAGTTGAAAAAAAAGAAGTGTTAGTTGAAAAAACCGAGGCTCAAAATAATAAACTTTCCGAAAGCGACACTAAAATAGATGATAATAAGAAAAAAGGATTCTTTGAAAAGATATTTGGAAAAAAAGATTATCCAAAAAAAGATGATTACGATTATTATGAAGAATCAAAAAATATTATTGATAAAGGATCGCTTAATAATAAAGAAACATTATTAAATGAAGATAAAGAAAAAGGCAATAATAAAATTTCTGAACAAACAATAATTAATCAAGATAATACTAAAATAATAGATATTAAAGATAACAAAAAAACAATATCTAATAAAGAGGATAATAAAGACACGGAAATAATTCTTGAGAAAGAGGAGAAAAACGATAAAATAGAAATAAATGATCAAAAAACAAAAAAAGATAAAGAATCGATACAGCATGACTTAAGATTAGATAATGAATATAAAAAAGAAAGAAAAGACACTAAAAGCTTTCCACAAGAAAACAATATTGGTTCTATAAAAGAAGATATAGACTCTGAAAAAATATCATATAAAGATAAAGAATCTATTCAAAAAGAAATTCAAGAAGAAACTCAAGAAGAAACAAAAAATAAAACAAGTTTAAAGGATTTGAAAAAAGAAATAAAGGAAGAAGAAAAAAAAGGATTCTTCACAAAAATAACAGAAACATTTACAAAATTCCAACTATCAGAAGAGCGTTTTGAAGAATTATTTTGGGATCTCGAAGTAGTCTTACTAGAAAACAATGTCGCAGTAGAAGTTATAGAAAAAATAAAGGCCGACATGAAAAAAGAATTATTAAAAGGAAAAATAAGCAGAAAGAGCGTTGATGAAATAATTGCAGCAACATTAAAAAATTCAATAATAGACTTATTCGATGTTGATAACATAAACTTAATAGAAGAAGCAAAGAAAAAGAAGCCTTATATTATCGCTGTTATTGGAGTAAACGGTTCTGGTAAAACAACTTCAATAGCAAAACTCACGCATTTATTTCAAAAAAACGGATTATCTGTCGTTTTATCAGCATCTGATACCTTTAGGGCAGCAGCAATCCAACAATTAGAAGAACACGCAAACAGATTGAATACTAAACTAATAAAACACGACTATAACAGTGATCCGGCTGCAGTAGCTTTCGATGCTATAAAGTATGCTGAATCAAAAAATATTGATGTGGTTATAATAGATACTGCTGGGAGACTACATAGCAACACCAATCTTATGAGGGAATTAGAAAAGATAGTTAGAATATGCAAACCTGATATAAAAATCTTTGTTGGTGAAAGTATAACCGGAAATGATTGTGTTGAACAAGCAAAGGAATTTGATAGAGCAGTAGGCATAGATGCTATAATACTAGCAAAAGCAGATGTTGATGAAAAAGGTGGTGCAGCAATTTCTGTTTCTTACGTTACTAAAAAACCTATTTTGTACTTAGGAATAGGTCAATCTTACGATGATTTAAAAGAATTTGATCCTAGAATGATTATAGAAAGCTTAGAATTATAATAACAAAAATATTTATAACATATATTTATAACTAAAATTATAATAAATAAAAAAATATTATAGAAAAACTTATAAATATTAATTATAAAACCGTTAAATATAAGAAGTGATCAGCAATAAGTATCATCAAAACTTTAAACTTAAAAAAACACTATTAAAAATGGAATGGACTAAAATAGAAAAGAAATTTTTTATAAGTTTGAATTCTCCTTCAAAAATACAAGATTACTTGGATGCTATTGATTATGATGTAAGGGAAGGGAGTTCATCTCCTAGGTATGTTATTAATGAGGGTAAAGCCAATTGCTTTGAGGGAGCTTTGCTTGCTGCCGCTGCTCTTGAAAATATTGGCTATAAGCCATTAATCATAGATATGATTGCACATAACGATGATGACCATGTTATAGCCGTTTATAAGAAAAATAATAGATGGGGTGCTTTAGGTAAGAGCAATACAACAGTATTAAAATACAGAGAACCAGTTTATAATAATATAAGAGAACTAATAATGAGTTATTTTGATTTTTATTTAAACATAAATGGTGAAAAAACATTAAGGGAATACTCTAGTCCTGTTAATCTCAAGATTTTTGATAATAGAAAATGGCGAACAACTTCTGAAGACTTAGAGTTCATATCAGATTATCTTTACAAAATAAAACATCATAAAATCATAAAAAAAAGTATGATTAAACATTTGAGAAAAGCAGATCCTTTATTATTAGAAGCAACACTTCTTGGTTCTTTAAAAGAGGGATTATATAAACCAGAATAAATTTTTTATTGATCAATTGAGCAATATTTCTATTGCTTCATAAAAACCGTTGCACTTGATATGCTTCCTATTACACTTTTTATAACAGTGTATATTTTAAAAAGATAAAATTAATAAAAACAAAATGCTTTTAAATATTGAAATAATAATTATTACATATTTAATGTGTACGTATATATTTAATGTGTATGTATGGAGGTAAAAATGTATTTTTCCAATATTGAAAATGAGACGCTTAGTAATAATTTTTTTAGAAAGGTTTTATTCACTGGAAAGAATCTTCAATTAGTTGTGATGTCTTTAAATGCAGGAGAAGATATTGGTGAGGAAGTTCATGAACACGTTGATCAATTTTTTAGAATAGAGAGTGGCAGTGCTAAATTTATTGTTGATGGAAAAGAAATAATCGCTGAAAAAGACGAGGTTGTTATTGTAAATGCGGGTTCTAAGCATAATGTAATAAATATAGGAACAGATTCATTAAAACTTTATACTATATATGCGCCGCCAAATCATCCTGATGGAACCATTAATAAAGATAAAAAAGAAGCAGAAGAGTACGAAAAGCATCATCATTAATAAAAAATAATCATCATTAATAACTGAATAATTATTATAACAGATTTATAAAAAAATTAAGAAAATAAAATTTAAAATATGCACGATTTTACAATATACATATAGGTACACACTGTAGAGTACATATCTCTGCATTTGGATTATTTCTGCATGCTGAAGCACATTCATTAAATGTCCCACCTATTTCTTGACACTTTTCTGGACTGATATTCTCACAATCATAACCAGTCCATACTCCTCCAATATTTGTACATAAAGATTCTTTCTTCTGATTTTCATCACCTATGACTGTTACAGATGTAAAATCTTGCTCGCATTCACCTTCTGTATATGATATTGTTAATTGATTTGCACATGCCTCACATTTGTTGGGATAGGTCTGCTTTATTGGAGGGCATGGTGCTTTTATACATTGAACCTGAACTTGGGCACAAACTGGCATGTACTCTTTAGTACAAACTGTTGGTCTCTCACTAGGACACTCTATAGCTTTAAGCTTTCCTTCTAATTCTAATTCACAACCACAACCTGTTTTATCAAAGAAAGGTTTTTTATTTTCTTCGCATACAAATTTAATTACCATACACTCTTGAGGATTTTTGCTTATATATGTTTTCTCATTGAGATCATTGTTATTTTTTTCTACTGTTGTTCCTTTATCAATTAATTCTTCATTATTTAATACATCTTGTGTTGTACATGCCGATAAAATTACGACTGCTAAAACGAAAATTAACGATAGATATTTTATCATAATAATCACCTTTTATTACCTTTTATTTATACCTTTTATTCATATAATATATGTTTTTATATATTTTTAAATAGTTGTCGTTTATTTCAATAGCGATTAAAGTTATAAACAATATCAACATACTATTATTTTATAGGAATAATATATATTAAAGATTATTTATATAGTTTATACGTTATATATTGTATAATGAAAAGTTCCACTGGACAATCATCCATAATCTATTTAAAGGAACGATATGTTTGTGTTGATTACTGAATTTTAATTTTTATTTATTGATTTTTTAATTAAATATATACATTAATACTGCCTTGATTTATTAGCATAATTAATTAGTATTATACTTATTAAGTTATTAAAATATATATTGAATATAATATGTTAAAAATAATATATAGAAAAGAACATCGTTAGTATTATTTGATGTAATTTTAAAAAATAAAAATAATTAAAAATATTAATATACGGTAAAATTATGTCAATAGAATATTTATCTAAGCCCTATTCAGAAAAAGAATCTCTTGAAATATTGACTCCAATAGTTAGAGAGTGGTTTATTAATAAATTTAAAACTTTTTCACCTCCACAAACATATTCTGTAATAAGTATTCATAACAAACAGAATACTTTAATAAGTTCTCCAACGGGTTCTGGAAAAACGCTATCTGCCTTTATGACAATAATTAACGAATTAATAAGACTTTCAGGTAAGGATAAACTTGAGAATAAAATTTATGCAGTATATATTTCTCCATTAAAAGCATTAGCAAATGATATTGAAAAAAACTTAAATGAACCCCTCCTAGAAATAAAAGAACTTGCAGATAAAAAAATCCCTGGATCATCAAAAAAGATAGATATAAGAGTTGCTATTAGAACAGGAGATACTAGTTCTTCTGAAAAATCATCGATGCTAAAAAAAACACCCCATATTGTAATCACTACACCTGAAAGTTTTGCCATAATGCTTACCAGTCCTAAATTAAGAGAAAAACTCAAAAATGTTGAGTGGGTAATAGTTGATGAGATACATGCCATCGCATCTGGAAAAAGAGGAACTCAACTTTCAGTTTGCCTTGAGAGGCTAGAATATTTGACTAATAAAGAAAATAATTCTCCAACACGAATAGGTCTTTCTGCAACAGTATCCCCGCTTGATAAAATAGCAGAATTTTTAGTTGGGATGGAAGATTATGATTTAGAAAAACCTAGAAAATGTAAGATAATCGATGTTCAAAACATAAAACAACTTGATTTAAAAGTTTTAAGTCCTGTTCCTAATCTAATAGAAACTGATTTTAAAAAAATACATGATGAAACATATAAGCTTCTTGATAAACTAATTCAGGATCATAAAACAACCCTTATTTTTACTAACACAAGAGCAGCAACTGAACGTGTGGTTCATCATCTAAAAGATAGGTTTCCAAAAAATTATGTTAAATTAAACGAAAAGGAAGATGATGTTAAAGATATTAATGACTTTAAAGAATTAGAATCAAAATCTTATATAGGTGCACATCATTCAAGTTTAAGCAAGGAACATAGATTAAATATAGAGAATAGATTAAAGGAAGGAAAGTTAAAATGTGTTGTTTCAAGCACTAGTCTTGAGCTAGGAATAGATATAGGATATATAGATTTAGTTGTACTTCTTGGATCGCCAAAAAGTGTTGCGAGAGCACTTCAAAGAATTGGAAGATCAGGGCATAAGCTTCATGATATAAGTAAAGGAAGAATTATTGTTCAGGATAGAGATGACTTAGTTGAATGTTCAGTTCTTCTTAAAGCGGCTATTGAAAAAAAAATAGATAAAGTCGATATACCTGAAAATCCTTTAGACGTTCTCGCACAGGAAATTTTTGGAATGAGTATAGAGGAATCTAGGCATATAGATGTAATATACGATATTATAAGAAGAGCATATCCTTATCGTAATCTAAAGAGGAACGACTTCATAGAAGTTGTTCGTTACTTGAACGGTCAATTTGTTTCATTAGAAGACAGGAATGTATATGCAAAAATTTGGTTTGATGAAGATACTGGAATGATTGGAAAAAGAGGAAAACTAGCAAGAGTAATTTATATGACTAATGTTGGAACAATTCCTGACGAATCATATGTTAAAGTTAAACTCCAAGGATCTAAAGATGATGATAAAACAGGGTATATAGGGAAAATAGATGAAAACTTCTTAGAAAGATTAAAGAGAGGAGATGTTTTTGTTTTAGGAGGAAACACATATGAATTTCTCTATGCCCAAGGTATGACTGCTTTTGTGAAAGCTTCCGTAAATAGACCGCCGACTGTTCCTAGCTGGGTTTCTGAAACACTTCCTTTATCTTTTGATTTAAGTTTGGAAATACAAAAATTCAGAAGATACATGAATGAATATTTTGAAAAAGGAGCAGATAAAAGAGAGATAATAGATTTCATAAATAAATACCTATATGTTGATAGTTATGGCGCTAATGCAATTTATGAATACTTTAATGAACAATATCAATTTTCTAAAATACCCCATGATAAAAGAATAGTTATTGAATATTTTAGTGATGAAAAAAATAAATATATATTATTTCATACTCTTTTTGGAAGAAGAGTCAATGATGTACTTTCTAGGGTGTTAGGTTTTGTAATAAGCAGAATACAGCATAAAGATGTTGAAATAAACATTAACGATAATGGCTTTTACATCCTAACAAATCAAAACATTCAAGCGAGCAAGGCATTTAAATTAATAAAATCCTCTGATTTAAGAAAGATTGCGGAATTAAGTCTTGATAAAACTGAAGTTTTAGGGAGGAGATTCAGACATTGTGCTACTAGATCTCTAATGATATTAAGAACTTATATGGGAAAACGTAAAAGTGCAGGAAGACAACAAGTATCTTCAAGATTATTGATTAATAGTGTTAAGAGGATAAGTGAGGATTTTCCTATTCTTAAAGAAGCTAAGAGAGAGGTATTAGAAGATTTAATGGATATTAAAAATGCAGAGATAGTAATACAGCAGATAGAATCAGGTAGAATAAAAGTAGAAGAATATAATACCGATATGCCTAGTCCTTTTGCTTTTAATCTAATAACTATGGGATATTCTGATATTATGAAGATGGAAGATAAAATGCAATTCCTCAAAAAGATGCATGACATGGTTAAAGCAAAGATATCTCTAAAAAAAGGTTCTAAAAAAGAAATGGTAAAGGATAATTACAATTTTAGTTATGAAGATTTTTGGAGATTACAGGATATAGAAAAGCAGAAAGAAAAAGATGAGTATAAAGAAAATCTTAAAAGAATTGCATGGAATCTCAAGATGGTTCCATTTCCGGTTAGAGAACATATCGTCGAAATAATAGATGGGAGCAAAAATATAAGACAAGACTTCTTGGAAGCACTGCACACTTATAAGAAAGAAATAAAAAATTCTTGGCCAGAAGAATTAAGAGAATTCTTAATAAACAGGCTCATAGAATTAAATGAGCTTCCTGAAGATTATAAGAAATCATAAAATTGAATCAAAAAATAATAATATTAATAAAATAATATATATGCTATAAATTAATAAAATTAATACATTATCAATATGTGTCTATTTGACTTATTGAATTCTCATACCATATTCTAAGCAAATCCTTTATGTGCTTCTTAACGGCAACTTTATCTTTTATATTATAATTATATATATATCCACCATTTTCTAGATTTTGCTGAAATCTATGTATTAAACCTTTATCTGATAATTTCTTCATTATTTTCTGTATTGTGGTTCTATCGAGATTAAGTTTTTCTGCTATTTCAACAATTGTTAAGTTTTCTTTAGTTTTTAAAAGAACTTCAAATACTCTATATTCTGACTTTTTTAAAGATAAACTACATGCTATTATATCTTCTATATCCACTTTTCCACATGTAATGTCCATCTTATCACTTTATCAAACTAAAAATAATTCAAAAAATAAAAAACCGATAAATAAACAATATGCAACAACATATGCAACAATATATGCAACTATCTCTCCAATAAATATTATATTTTCTTAATAAATATTATATTGATTCTAGTATTGCATTTATTTTTGATTTCATCACTGGTTTTGGAGCAAATCCCACTATTCTTTCTACTTCTTTTCCATCTTTGAAAAATATCAAGCAAGGAATTCCTGAAACTTCATTTTCTTCAGCAAGTTCAGGATAATCTTCTGTTGAGAGCTTTGCAAACTCTAGTTTTCCTTTAAAGTCTGGATCTTTGCTTAATTCTTCAAGAACTGGGCTTAGCATTCTGCATGGTCCACACCAATCAGCATAAAAATCTACTAATATTGGTCCTTTTTTTATCGCTTCCCTAAATGTTTTGTCTGTTAATACGTTCATTTTTTTACCTCCTAAAAGTTATATTTACTGATGTTTAAAAAACTGCACTAGTGTAATAAATAGCACATATATAAATATTTCTTTAATGTGAAAAAAACATAAAAAAAATGCACATGTTGAGATTTACTACTTTATATAATAGAAAAAGCATCATACAAAAACATCTTCCTCAAAGTCCTCATCCTCTTCCTTTTTTTCTTCCTTCTTACGCTGAAATATTCTTATGTCCCTTCTTGCAGGTATAGGTTCATCATCTATTAACTCATCAAAATCTTCATCTAATATATCTTCATCCTTAGGCATAATTATTTACTAGAAAAAGTATTTAAAAAGTTTATCAAAAAATAATTCTTAATTATTATTTTATAGTTCTCATAACATCTACACCAACTAGATCATTACTATCAATATTAGATTCGTCTTCTTCTTTTAATTGCTCTATTATTTCCCTGGCCTCTTGAATTTTTTTTGAGGCTAAAGAATACTCTTTTTTACTCAATAATTCCTCTGTTTCTTTTAAAAAAATTTCAAGTTCCAATAAGCTGTCTAGAAGTTCTTCTTCTATCATAATAATAAAAAAGTATTACTTGGCTATGCCAAGAATCTTATACATACCAGTTCCACACTTTTTACATTTTCCTTTTATAGCTTTTCTGCCGTTTTTCATAGTTACTTCTTTCGAATCTACCATTTCAACTTTTGTCTTGCATTTTACACAATATCCTTCTGCCATATACATCACCTTATCTATTTTTTTCCAAAATAAAACATTTTATCAATAGCAACATCCTCGCTATGATAATTACCTACTCTTTGATTTGCATATTCATCTGATTTTTGATCTTGATTTACAGAATGCTCTTGAGAACTTTTTTCTAATACTTTTTGCTGTTCTTCTCTTACAAAATTAGAAGATCTAGGTTCAATCTTTTGTACTTCCTTAGTTAATCGCACTAAACGAGAATCTAAATCATTTATTGCTTGTATTATCTCATTCATCTTATTGGTTAATATATCAACATTATCTTGTATTTTTCTTATCTTTTTATCCGCTTCTTGATCATTCATTTTATTATCACCTAAATTATCCCCTTTATTATCTTTTATAAGACCATGCCTAACTTCATGTGTTATTGAATCTTCACCATATATTTGAGATGCTTGTTGTATAGCTTCAAAAGAAGACTCTGCAAAACCATGCCTTTTTAAATCCTTAGCAAGTTCATTCATTTTACGCATCTTCTCATAATCATTCATTTCAACACCTCAACATTACAAAAAACAAAGTTACAAAAAAATACAAATCAATTATATAAATCAACAACAATTTAAAATACTTTAAACAATAATCATAATAATATTAAGATAACCCGCTAAGCTTATTTATAAAATTTACTATTTTTTACATTTTTTGAGAATACATTTTTTGAGAATATAAATATATTTAAAAACATATTTTAACAATATGTTAACAATAAATTGCTTTAATATTTGATTGCTTTACTATTTGATTACATTACTATTTAATTGATTCAATAATATTTAATCGCTCTTTGGCAATAATTTTATCAGAACAATTTCGCTTCTTGAACCTAATCTTATTGGTGGACCCCATGTTCCTATACCGCTTGATACATACAATTTAGATCCGTTTTTAGAAGATTTATCATAATAAAGTCCATTAAGATATTTGTTTTCTAACCATGCAAGTATTGAAAAAGGGAATATTTGCCCAGCATGTGTATGACCTGAGAGCATTAAATCAATTTTATTACTTAATTTTTTGTAAACTGAAGGTCTATGATATAAAAGAATTACATAATTGTTAGTATTATTAATATGACCGAACTCATATAGTTCATTAAATTTCCTTATAACCCATTTATTATCATCAGAATCGTCTATCCCTATTATTGTCAAGTTTCCTTCATTAACATATTCATTTCTAAGCACATTAAGCCCTAATTTATCTACTAAATGTATACTATAATCTATTCCGGCATATGTTTCATGATTCCCTGTTATAAAATATCTTTTTCCATGTAAACTTTTAAGTATATCAAAATCAGTTTTATTATAATTATATCGCCCATCAATTAAATCTCCTGTTATAAAAACATAATCTGGTTTAAGCTTGTTAGTAGTGTATACTATATTTTTTAAAAATCCCTTTCCGTTTATTGGACCAAAATGAACATCGGATATTTGAACTATTCTTAATTCAGAATTAACCTTATCTGTATATATTGCTAATTCTCTAACATAAATTAATTTAGCATTAATAATTCCGATTAAACATAAAAGCAATGTCAAAGATACTATTATTATGCCGCTTAAAAAACTAGGTAGTGCAAAAAAGAAACTTAAAATTTTATAAATTAATATAAGTATGAAGGCTAAAAACAGAAAACCCATCCAGAAAGCAGAAATATAGTATATTATTTTACTAAGCATATTTCCAAAAGCAGATTCTAAAACAGATGCAAGAACATAAGATATTGTAAGAATAATAAAAATAACATAAAACCCCACATTCTTTTGAAAATTGAATAAAGTATATAAGTTATTTAAAACAAAATAATTTATCCCGCCATACAATAAGAGAAAAATTGATATAAATAATACTAATTGTACTTTTTCATTCATTAAACATCACACTTAGTTGCTATTAATATCTTAATCATCTTCTTATGCCAATCATCATCTTATGCCATAAATACTTATGTCGTATATCTTAATTATTTTTTAATTATTTTCTAAACTAATATTTATTATAAGTTATTATACAGTTTAATTATTATCTATTATTTTAAAATAAATTCTTCTTCTATCTTTTCCTTTATTTTCTAATTCTGTTATTTTTATTGAACCAATTTCTGAAGTATTTTTTAAATGCGTACCTCCGCATGCTTGATGATCGAATTCGCCTATATCTACTATTCGTATTTCTCTTATTGTTTCGGGTATTTGTTTTCTTAATTTTACAAGACCAGGAATTTTAAAGGCGTCTTCTCGTTCTAGTATTCTGAATGAAACTGGCAGGTTCTTCTTCATTATATCGTTTGTTTTTGATTCAAAACTATTCATTAATTCTCTATCAAAATTTTCTAAGGAAAAATCCACTCTTGCTTTATCTGTATATAATTGATTTCCTGTTATTTCAGCACCTGTTTCAATATTAATTACTGTACTCAATACGTGTGATGCGGTATGATATCTCATTAATTTATATCTACGTTCCCAATTAATTCTTCCAATAACCTTGTCGCCTATTTTTAATCCCGGCATTACTATATTATGAAGTATTTTTCCATCTTTTTTCAAAACATCTTTAACAGCAAATTGTTCTATTTCTCTTAAATTAGAATACCTTATGTTTTTAATTTCTTCTAAATCAATATTTTTATCAAAAGAATTGTTTTTGCTATCTTCTACTTTTATAAGAAAACCTTCATCATTTGGTTGACCTCCAGAAGTAGGATAAAAATATGTTTCTTCTAACTCTACCCATAATCCGTCTTCTGAAACAAAAACTATCTTTGATATAAATTCTTTTTTATAACAATCCTTTAAATATGCAGCCTTCATTTTCCTCTTTAATAGTCTTTTTTTATAAAATATATCTATTTATTTAAAAAGTATAAAAGCACTATTTAAAAACAAATCCTGTTCTCATTGACCATAATGTTAAATCAAGCTCATCAATACCTATATTTAATTTTTTCGCAAAATCTTTGATTTTCTCTTCCATAAGCAGATATTCTTTTGGGTTTTTCGGGGGCCTATTTTCATCAAAAACTTTTGCTAAATGAAGCACATGTATTACATGCCTATCTATTATGCAGATATCTCGATATCCAATATTTCTAAGAAAGTGAGATGCTTCCTTATAACCTAGACCCTTAATATTATCTACGAGCCATGCTCTAGCAATAGAAGTATCTTCATGCAATTTATTAAGATTGCTTATATGCTTTCTAGCATCTACTATGTATCTTGCTTTATTCTTGTGAAATCTAGTCTTGCTCCTAAGTTTTTCTTCAATAATTTCCCTGCTACCATTTATTATGACATCTATGTTTTGTTCATTTATAACTTCTGCAACTTTTTTCGCCTGACTTTGCGGTGTGCATATGCAGAAGCATAATTCTAAAAATTTCTTTTCAGGGTTGGTGTTTTTAAATTTAGAAAACTCCATAAGCCTTTTTCTTATTTTTTTCTTATTTTTCCTATAATTTAATAATATTTCCTCCTCAATATCCATCCAAATCACCAGAATTTAATACATATTCATATAATATTAATAAATAATTCATAAAACCGAATATCATAAAATTAAAAATTGGTGCAATTAAATATATTAAACATATCACAAAAATATTAAGTAACTATTAATAAAAAATTAACTCTTAACATACACTATTATGTTCCCGCGTCCCTTCTTTATTTTCTTTATTTTTCCTTCTGATTCTAATTGAGTTATTAGTAGACTTATTTTTGCCTCAGAATAGGGCAGCATCTTTCTAATTTCTTTTTGTGTTATTCTTGAATGTTCTTTTATTATATTCATTAACTTTGATTCTAGAGTGTTATTTTCTTGCTCATTACTTGAATTATTTTCTTTTATATTGGAATCGGTTTTGATATTAATTTCTTTTATTTCTTTTGATTCACTTATTTTTTCTTTTTTTAGTATTTCTTCTGATGTGTGAACTTGTTTTTTTAAAGTATTTCTTTTAATATTTGACTTTTTATTATTACCTTTTTTCCCATCTTTAATGACTTCTTTTTTTGATACAACTACAAAAACAATTAAGGAGGATATTAAAACAATTATTATTATTGATATTACAGCTGGCGTCATTATATTTTTAAATTCTATAATTTGTGGCGAATCTTCATCAGTTATATCGTACTCATCAAAAACGTCAAATAGGCTTGATGGATCGTTAATATCTAATCCCACTATTATATCTAATACATACTCTCCATCTTCTACTACCGTTATGTATTCTATTGCTGATCCTTCACTTGTATTTGCAATCAAAACATATTCTCCTGGTTTGATATTGAACGAGTATTCTCCTTTTGCAATCATAAACTGATTTGGTGTAGAATTAATTTGAACAAAAGCGGTAATTGGCTGTAATGATAAATCATATATCTTTCCTGATATGGTTGCGCCACTTACTAAAGTTACTGAAATAGATAAAAATAAGGCAATTAACAAAAACAATCTTAAGAATTTTGAAATATACATATTATTATGTATACTATCATTAATATTATTATGTATAATATACACATTCATGCTTGACACATTCATGCTTGATGAACCCTCATGTTGTATTATCATAATTAGTGTTATTTTTTTATATTTATATAGTTTTTTAAGTGTTATCAAATAAAAAAATAAAAAAATGACTTTATAAAAATAATAAAGTAAAAATCAGACTTTTTAAAGAATTTTAAAGTTCTATAAACCTTTATAAAGTTTTTAAAGTATGATTTTAAGTATTTTTACTTATTAATATATAAAAAATAGAAAGTATATTTATAAACAAAATATGTTCTACAAATATTATTTACACATAATATTTATACATAACAGTTATACATAATACCTGTTTTAGATAAAAGATAAAATTATAAAACAAAATATAAAACTAATAAAACAAAATATAAAACTAAAAAATAAAACCATTGGAGGTAAGAATGAAAAAAAACACCATTTTTTTAATAACCATTCTATTTATAGCGTTTTTATTTATTACGACAATAGTAATTGCAGAAAACGAAGAGAATGAAACTAATGAAACAATAGAGAACATAGATCATGACAACTTAGAAAATAATAACACAGACGGTAATAGCACGAATTTAAATTCTACTATAAATAATAATTCTACTATAAATTCTACTATAAATAATACAACATACAATAATATAACAAATATAACAACTGACATTAGTAATATAACAAACAACAGTAGTACTAATTTAACAAACACCACACTACCAAACAATAAGGATTCCGATTCAGAAACAACATCATATGAAGACTTTAAAAATAGATCATTAGACATTAGATATGATAACATATTGTGTAAAATTGATTACTTAATAGGTCAAATTGATATCATCAAAAAATACTCTAATGATACAAACATAACCGCAGAACTGTTGAAAGACAAAGAACAACTGATAAAAGATAAACAAGACTTAAAACAAATATATGAAACTAGAAATATAACAAAATTCAATGAATTTATAATGACGGTTCTCTTAACAGATTTTAATAAAACAAATAGGGATATAAAGAATTTTAAGGAAAATTACAAGAAATATATCAATCTAAGCGATGCAAAAAATTTCAAAGATGACTTAAAAAAATTAAGAGATAACTATAAATTCTGCAATAGTAGAAAAACAGAGGAGATGACAAAACTAATGAACAAATATTACAAGCATGAATTAAAAATGTGGGAACAAATAATAAAAAGCATGAAACAAAGAAACTTAGAAACAGAAGAGATAGAGAGGATTACTGAACAACTACAATTGAGATTAAAAAATCTTGAAAACGCATTAAATTCAGGTAATCAAACATTAATAGAAGAACAATTAAAACTAATGAATCAAGAGCATCTTACTTTATGGACCAAATTCCACTCAGGAATATTAAATAGTTACTTAAACAGGATAGAACCCACAGCAAACAAATATGGTAGAAGTGAGGAAGTAAAGAAAATAAAGGAAAAACTTAAAAATATGGAACAAATAAATAAAAAAGATAGAAAACAACTAACATCAATAGTTAAAGACCTAAAGGAAAGCTCTGATGAAATGAAAAAGTTAGGAAAAGAAATAATGAAGAACGAAGATAAAAAAAATAAAATTGAAGATAAAAAAAACGGAAAATCAAAAAGATAAAATTTAATTATAATATAATTCAAAAAACATAAAACAAACAGAGAATAAAATGATAACAACAAAAAAAATAATCGGTATTTTATTTTTTTTATTTATTGTTTCAATTTTTTTAACTAGTTGTACTGGATCTAAAAAAACAGAAACACAGGAACAAACACAAAACGAGATTAATCAAAGCATTGAAGAGATGACTTTTATTGAAAATATAACTTTTCCTGAAGATACTACTATAGATGATATACCCGTAGATGATTCTATACCAGAATAAACCATTGTAATAAACTCTCTTAACTATATTAATAATCTCAAATACATTACTAATCTTGGATAAATTAAAGATAATTGAATATATAAAGTAATACTAAATAAAACTTGTTTGTATTACCATTAAGTTATTTATCGATATAAATCATTAATTTTTTATAGTACTATACTTCTATTTTTTTTATGACAAAAATTTTAAAAAAAATATTACTTAATAGTATTAGGAATCTGTTTGAACTTGACAAATATGACTTCAAAAAAATAATAATAAAAAAAGAAGTAATAGAAGACATAATCGATTTTGCAAAAGCTAATCATCCTAAGGAGTTTGTAGCATTTTTTAATGGTATGATAAAGAATAAAGAATTAACAATAAAAAACTTAGTATATAATGAATATTTGTCTAATGAATCCTCTGCAATACCTATTTTTCATTTCCCAGACAAAAGTTTTTATGGTTCTGTTCATAGTCATCCAAGCGGAAGTAATAAACCATCTGCAGCAGACAGACATTTTTTCAGCAAAATAGGAATAGTTAATGCAATAATATCTTACCCTTACACTATTGAAACAATAAAATTTTATAACCATGAAGGAATTGAAATAGAAGTAATAATAAAATAAGGTAAAAAATATGGTAAAAAACAATAAAAAAAATTTTATTCATAAAAAACCTTTATTGCTAGCACCGGCAGGGGATTTCACGTCTCTAAGAGCAGCAATATCTGCAGGTGCGGATGAAATATATTTCGGAATAAAAGGCCTTAATATGAGGGCAGGTGCAAAAAACTTTTATGAGAAAGATATTAAAAAAAATCGTAAAAATATGTCATGAAAATAACGTAAATGTTCTGCTTGCTCTTAACACAATAATTTATCAAAATGAAATCAAAAAAGTCGAATCATTAGTAAAAAAAGCAAAAAAGTATGGAGTAGATGCTATTATTTGCTGGGATTTTTCAGTAATAGAATTGTGCAAAAAGTATAACTTAAAAACACATATAAGCACACAAGCATCAATATCAAATTATGAATCAATATATACAATTAAGAAGAATTATCCTAATATTGAAAGAATAGTCCTTGCAAGAGAATGTACACTAGAACAAATAAAAAAAATAATTAATCTTATTAACAAAAACAATCTTGGCGTTCAAATAGAAGTCTTTATACATGGTTCTATGTGCGTATCTATTTCAGGAAGATGTTTTTTATCACAAGAAATATTTGGCAAATCAGCAAATAGGGGCGAATGTCTTCAACCTTGCAGAAGAAAATACGATGTTTATTTGAAAGATCCTGAAGAAGGTTACGAATTGCTTCTCGGAAACGATTATGTCATGAGTCCAAAAGATTTGTGTGGATTGCCTATAATTGAAAAGATAATTGACTCAGGAGTTCATGCATTAAAAATAGAAGGAAGAAATAAATCTCCTGAATATGTCTATACTGTTGTTAATGTTTATAGGAGAGCAATTGATGAATATACAAGTAATAACCATAATAGTATAGAAAATTCAAAAAAAGAACTAATAGATGAACTAAAAAAAGTTTATAATAGAGGATTTAGTACTGGTTTCTATCTAGGCAAGCCAATTAATGAATGGAATAAAGAATATGGAAGTTCATCAACAGAAACTAAAGCATATGTAGGAAAAGTTCTTAATTACTATAATAAAATTAGTGTCGCAGAAATACTTATAGAATCCAATACATTAAATGAAGGAGATGAAATATTAATAATTGGGGAAACTACTGGACTGGTGAAGCAAAAATCTGAGAATATGATGATTAACAATCAAAAAATTTTAAACGTGGAAAAAGGAAAAATAATAACTTTGAAAGTTAGAGAAAAGGTCAGAAAGAATGATCAGTTATATAAAATAATTAAGAGAGACACTAACACAAATAATAAATAAAATCATTAAAATAATATCATTAATACTTATTTATGTTTTTCTTCTCTCAACTTCAAATTGGTACCCTTTAAGCACTAGAAATGTATGTTCTTTTATTATCATTAACTCTTCTAAATCATTTATTATAAGATCGTTTCCCTCTAAATAATAAGAAATGTTCAATCCTTTAATACGTATTTTTTCTATATTTGTAAACTCATATGTTAGAAATGGAAATAATCCTCTCTTGTGTGGATTATTTTCGTGATATAATCCTATCACTGCTGTCTTAAACTCTTCATTTTTCTCTTGCGGTTTTCTACTTACTATTGCGCATGTTGCTTCAACTTTTATTTTATCTTCCTTGGGGTTTTTTATTAATTTCATTTTTTCCCTACTTATTATCTTTCTTAAAACGTTCTTCATAATTTATTATATACTTCTGATTTTATATATTTTATGATTAATAATATTTAAAAAGGATAGCAAAATAAATATATAATGAGCAATACCAAAATGATGAAAAATAATAAAAAGATTTATTTTTTTATTGCTGTACTGACTTTATTATCATTGGTTTTTTCTATAGTTATATTAATACAGAAGACTTCATATAACCCTGTTATTAACAATATTTGTTCAGCGCTTAATAGTGAGAGTCAGTGCGAATCTGTTCAAAAAAGCAGGTATAGTAAAACTTTTGGAATAGATAATCCGTGGTATGGAATAATAGGATTCTCTGCAATATTAATATTTGCTATATTAAACTTTTTAAAAGAAAAAAAGATTTTAAAAAAATTAATTATTGCAGGTGGCATAATATCAGGATCTATGGCAATTTATTTCCTTTACATTCAATCTTTTATTTTAAAACAATACTGTATATTCTGTGTTATAGTTGATATCCTTTCAATAGTACTACTATGTATAAGTTTATACATAACATATATAGAATGTAAAATAGAATGTAAAAAGAAAATTTAAAATACAATAATATTTAGAAGAATAAATCTTCTTTTTCATACCTTATTTTTGGTCTTGGAGTGTCTGCTGCATAACCTATAGCACAAATAACTGTAGGAACAATATTCTTTGGTAATTTCAATATTTTTGAATATTCTTCTGCATTGAATCCCTCCATTGGACAGGAGTCAAAACCTAACGCTTTAGCACCATTGATTGCATTTCCTAATGCGATATATACTTGTTTTTGAGCCCAAACCAATTTTGCATCATCTGACATCTTTGCCTCATATCCACTAGTCATATCTGTAAATCCTTTTATTGACTCAGGTTTCGCTCCGTTATTTTTCATTAATTTGCCGTATTGTATTATCCTATTTTTTATATCTGTATATGCACAAAAAACTAATAGATGAGAACAAGAGGTTATTTGAGGTTGGTTCCATGACGCAGGAGCCAATTCCTCTTTTGTTTTCTTGTCTGAAATAACCTTAATTTTGTATGGTTGCAGGCCAAATGATGATGCTGAATATCTAATTAATTCCAGCAATTCATCTACTTTTTCTTGAGGAAGCTGTCTTCCATCAAATTTCTTTACTGCATACCTACTCTTAACTATATCTTTAAAATTCATATTATTCACCTTTTTATCTAAAAAATAATATTTAGTATACTAAATATACTAAGTAGTTTCAGAGAATTTAAAGTATTTATAAAATTTATGAATAAAAAAAAGCATTTTATTAAAAAACTACACAAGAACTATTCCTAAATAATATGCTAAAATTAAAATAATAATAAACCTTATAGTTCTTGGAACAACTACAAACATTATATTATCAACAAGAGAGAATCTCCAAAGTCCGGCAAGATATGGAATATAAGGTATAGGTGTTAATGAACCAATAAACATAAACCATTTTCCAGTCAAAGTATATTTATCTAACTTGACAAAATTTTTCTTACCGATAATACGTTCAATACCTGCTGCACCTAATGTCTTTCCAAGATAATATGCTACAAGTAAGGCAAGATACGATCCTAACAAAATCATGAGTAAAACAATCCATGGATTAAGTCCTGCAAAGACGCCTAATACGAGAGGAACATCAGGCCCAATCGGCTGAACGAGGAGATCTGTTATGAATGATGCTATAAATATCCCAATAAAACCGTAATCTGATATAACTAATCCTATAATTTGCTTGACATAAACCGCAAATAATAATACTATAAGGAAAATAAGTATTATCAACACCCAAAAACCAAGACCTGCATCATATAGTTTAGAATAATCAATATCTCTTATCTTTTTTCTAGTATTTGATACAAACTTGTCTAGTTGCTTCATTATCTAAAATACAAAAAATTTTAGAATATAAATTTTACTAGAAATATTACATTACTAAAAATTTCATTAATTCAAACACTAAAAATACAGGCCAAACGATTGCCTTCAAAAATCCTAAAACACCCGTCCAAAACCCTGTTGCAGTGCTTATATAATATATTGCAGCACCAATGAATCCTAGGCCATAAAATGCGCTTGAACCATCGCACTTATTCATTTTTCCACAATTACACTCACAAGTATTTTTTGTACTAGACTTTTTCTTTGCCATGATATCACCTATAAATAAGAATCAATACACGTATAAAAAGTTAATGTCAAATAGCCCCGCCCAGATTCGAACTGGGGTCTCGAGATATTTCCGGTAATGGATAATTTACGTATTCTTCCATTACCTCCAGAGTCTCGAATGATTGACCGCTACACTACGGGGCTGTTTTAAACAAGATTTTAAGTTCACAAGATATTTTAAATTTACAAGATATTTTGCTCTATAAATTTTTCGAGATTCTTCATATCCTGTTTTTTTGTTTTTTCTAATACATAATCTATTCCATTATATATTTTTGAATTTTGTGTATTCCAAAAACTTTTTCCATTTAATGCCTTATACCTATAACCTTTATCTGATTTTAATAAATTGTTCATCCATATTGTTACTGTAATATCATCGTATTGATAATTCTTGAATCTCTTTTTAGTTATGTGAAGAGCATCTAATAATTCTACAGTATTATTTTTCTGTGATATGTACTGACCTATTACTGAAAAATCCTTATATTCCAAATATACAAATTTATTCATTATAAAAGAAAAAATTAATTGTTTATATTATTTGTGATTTAGACAAAAATTAAAAAAACGAAATAATTATATTATTGATAACTAAATTATTAATAACTAAAAGTATTATCCGTGAGCGTATCAATCAATAAACATTTAAATATTATTATTATTCTTTTATTATGCTCCTCAAATCAATAAGATTAAACAATATAAGATCGTATCTAAATCAGACAATTATATTTCCAGAAGGAGCCACGCTACTTTTGGGAGATATTGGTTCAGGAAAAACGACAATTCTTTTGGCTATAGAATTTGGTTTATTCGGTCTTATAAAAGGGGACACTACTGGATCAACCTTGCTTCGTCATGGGAAAAATGAGGGTAGTGTAGAATTAGAGTTTGAGGTTAATGGTAAAGATGTAAAAATTATGAGACAATTAAAAAGAAAAAAAGATACAATATCGCAAGACCATGGATATATAATTATTGATAATATTAAGACAGATTTAACACCTATAGAATTAAAATCGAAAATATTAGAAATATTCGGTTACCCTGAAGATATGCTTAATAAGAATACTTCTCTAATATACAGATATACTGTCTATACGCCCCAAGAGGAGATGAAAAACATTTTGTTTGAAAAAAACGAAGATAGATTAGATATTTTAAGAAAAATATTTAATATTGATAAGTACAAGAGAATTAGAGAAAATGCTCTTACTTATGCAAAAGAACTTCGTTCTATGAAGAAGATTCTTGAAGAGAAGCTTGTTAATTTAGATGATTTAAAGTCAAAACTTGAAAATCTTATAACAGAAAGAGATATAACAATTAAAAATCTTGAAAACATCTCTAATGAAATATCCTCAAACATGAAACTTCTTGAAGAAAAGAATCTAGAGATTGATGAAATTAAAAAAACAATAAACATTGTTGTGGAATTAAGAAAAAATACTGCTATCATAGAAACAAAAATAACTCTTAAAAAAAATGAGCTTATGAAAGCAGAAAAAGATATTAACATGATATCGTTTAGGATAAGTGAATATGAAAACAAAATAAAAGACTTGGGTACGATAGACTTTGATGAGGAGTCACTTCAAAAATCTCTCGAAGAAAATAACAATATGTTGATAAAAATCAATACTGCAAAAGAAAGTTTAAACGAAAAACTTGAGAATAAAAAGAACGAGTTAAAAAGTATAATTATAGAGAATACTGCTTCACTAAAAATAAGGTTTGATTATCTGAAAAAAAGTATCGAAAGATTAGAATCAATGAAAAATGAATATGAAAGCAAAAAATCTCTTTTAGATAATATAAAAATGGACATAAATACATTAACAATAAGTAATAATAACTCTAAAAAAATCATAGATAAAATAAAAGATTTGAGCGTTTGTCCAGTTTGCATGCAAAATGTTGATTTTAGTCATAAAATAAAGTTAACTGATAGAGAGAATGCTAATATTACTTCCAATGAAAGAAAATTAAAAGAATTAGAGGAAAAAAAGAAAACGTTGGAAAAAGAAATCGATATAATGAAAAAAGAAATAGAACAAATACATAAAGATGAAATAGAAATAAAAAGCATAGAATTAAAGATACAAACTATGTCTGAATTGAGTGAAAAAAAATTAATGATACAAAAAGAGATAGAAGAATTAACTGAGAAAAAAGAAAAGCTTGATTCAATAAACATAGAAAAACTTGTTGAAGAAATAAGCAAGAATAGAAAAATACTTGACAACATACGTTTAAGAAAAAATATTGTTGAAAACCTAGAAAATAAGAAGGCAGAAAAAGAAAATCTGCAAAAAATAATAGAAGAAATTAAAACAGAATTAAAAAATCTTTCAGAGGATTTAAAAAACAATAAATTAGAAATAGAAAAATATTCTGACATTGAAAAAAAATTTTCATTAAAAATAAAAGAAAAAGAAGACTTAGAAAAAAAGATAAAAGTATTAGAGATAGATAAATCATTAAAAGAAAAGGAATTAGAAGATATTAACAAAGAAATATCTAAAGTTAAAGAAGATATTGATTTAAATACCCGCTTATATGAGAAAATAAAATATATAGAAAAACTAAATAATTGGATAACTGATTATTTCGTCGCCCTTTCGGGAACAATAGAAAAGAACATTATGCACAAGATCCATGCAGAATTCAATGAATTATTTAAGGAATGGTTCTCTATAATAGTACAGGATGAAGAATTTGAAGTTCAAATAGACGAAAATTTTTCCCCAGTAATAAGGCAAAATAATTTCGATACATTTATAGAAAATTTATCAGGAGGGGAAAAAACTGCTGTGGCTCTTTCTTATAGATTGGCTCTCAATAAAGTAATTAACGATTTCATCAATAACATAAAAACAAAGGATTTACTCATACTTGATGAGCCTACTGATGGGTTCTCAAGCGAACAATTGGATAGAATGAAAGATGTATTTGAGGCATTAAATGTTAAGCAACTAATAATAGTTAGTCACGAAGCAAAAATGGAATCATATGCAGAAAATATAATTAAAATTCATAAAAATAATCATACTAGCACAGTAAATATATAATTAATTATAAGTATTTTATAATTAAAAATATTAAAAAATTAATAATAAGAAAAGCATTAATTATAAAATCAATTTTAGAAAAGTAATACTAAAATAAAAAAACTATTAAAATAAAATCATTGTAGAAAGATATTATTACAGGGGCTGTGGGGTAGATTGGTATCCTTCACGGATGGGGTCCGTGCGACCCGGGTTCAAATCCTGGCAGCCCCATATAAGTATAATATAATCCCATATAAGTAAAATATAATTAAGCACATAATTATAAGAATCATAGGGGTTGTAGTATAACTTGGCTTAGAATACAGCGTTCGGGACGCTGTGATCGGGGTTCAAATCCTCGCAACCCCATATGACTTATTAACAAATAACTTTATAAATGCCTTATTTTTCCTTTTATATAATTTTGAGGTATAAAATGAGAGAATCATTAAAACACAGCAAAGCGATAGGTCGTTTTGGAACAAGATATGGAAGAAGAAACAGAGTTAAAGTTGCAATGATAGAAGTAGAACAAAAGAGAAAACATAAGTGTCCAAAATGTGGATATGTTAAGGTTAAAAGAGTTTCAGTTGGTATATGGCATTGTGAAAATTGCAAAACGAAATTTACCTCAAGAGCATATACTGTTTCAAAACCACAGTCTATAAAATCATTAGAATAGAGGTATAAAATGGTTGATTACAAATGCTTTTCTTGTAGTAAAGTTGTTGCTGACACTTATATAAAAAAGAAAGTTAGATGCCCGTATTGTGGATCTAGGCTCATTTTCAAGCCGAGAACATCGATTACAAAGGTTAAGGCAAGATAATTTTTAATAAAAATGTATACTTCAAGCCTAATTATAGATAAAGACATTGATGAATTAGAAAAACTTCTTAGTATTGAAGATAAAGATTTAGGAAGATCTTCTTTTAGTATTAATAAAAAAAACGACCAACTCATAATAGAAATGAAAGCCGAAGATGCTACAGCTTTAAAAACAGTTATGAATACTATTGCGAAAGTATTACTTGTTTGGGAAAAATCTAAAAGTATAAAATAGATTGGTAATAAAAATGAATGAAACACAAGACAAAATAAATCAAATCCAACTCATACAACAAAACATTCAAAACATATCCATTCAAAGACAAAAATTTCAAATTCAAGAAACTGAAATAGAATCAGCATTAAATGAAATTGAAAAAACAGAAGTAACATATAAAATTATTGGTAATATAATGGTAAAAAGTGATAAGGAATCCTTAAAAAAAGAATTAAAAGAAAAGCATGAAATGTTAAAAGTAAGAATTTCCGCTTTGGAAAAACAAGAAGAAAGATTAAGATCAAATGTTGAAGAATTACAGAAAGAGGTATTAAAAGACTTGGAAAATGACGCTAAGCAAAGCAAAACTTCAAGAAGGGATTAGTGAAGTTATAAAATTCACGGAGACTTTGAAGGAAGACGATTCAGTGCCTAAGAACATAAAGTTAAAACTAGAATCAATCATAAGTATACTTAATGAAAATACAGAAGTAAGTCTTAAAGTAGGTAAATGCTTGCATATTCTTGATGAAATATCTGAAGATTTGAATATTCAGCCTTTTGTCAGGACGCAAATATGGAACATAAGCAGTATGCTTGAAAAGTTGAACTAACGAATGGTTTTTATTAATATAAGGGTTTTGTTCGTAAAAATATTATTAATAATTGAACAAAAAAATTAACAACAATTTAATCTTTTTCTTGTTTCTTCTTTTTAATTTTGCTTTTTAGAAGTAATGTTTTTGGAATTATTACTATTTCTTTTTTTCCAGTATCTATTTGAATATCTGATAATCTTATTTTTGTTACTTTTCCAGATATTACTTTTTTTTCATTTATTATAGTTATTTCATCTCCTAAATTTATCTTTCTTTTCATACTAAATATTAATCCAGCAAAAAAGTTTAAAATGATGTCATTAATTCCAAATATTATAAAGAAGATTGAGATTATAACAAGAATAAATATTACTATTGTAATTATTGTTTTTGCAATTTTCAAAGTGTTTAATGCTATTAATATTGAAAGTATATAGATAATAACACCTATTATGTTTGACAAAATCTTACTTAATCCTTTTACTTTTTTCTTTGTCAGTTTATCTAACTCTATTGCTTCAAAAAGCTTTAATGATAGGTTTTTTATTATTCTTCCAACTATAAAGCCTACTACTAATATTAATATTACTGTTATTATCTTTGTTAATACTGTTGTATATGCTGCTGTTGTCGTTATAATCTCGGAATCCGATAATAATGCATTATTAACCATAATTTTCGAATATAAAATATATTTATAAATTTTTACTAATTTGTTGAACTGTAGTTTCCTATGATTTAATGTATATTACATTAATAGTACATTAAATATTAACTCTTTATTGTGAAAAATATTCATAAAATATATGCTAATAAAATTAAAAAAATGTTAATACTAATAAATTTGAATTAAATGAATTCATAAATATTTCATAAATTAATTTAATTTTCATTAAACCTATTATAAAGAAAACATTTATAAATGGTCATTTATTCCATAACTCATATGGGAAGAATAAAAACACAATTGATAAAGAGAACAACTGAAGAAATAATGTCTAAGGATCATGATGCTTTTACTACTGATTTTAATGAAAATAAACAAATTTTAAGTACAAAACTTAATATTCGCTCTAAAAAAATCAGAAATGTAATAGCAGGTTACATAACTAGATTGAAAAAGAAAGAACTGTAAATAAAGAAACTTAGGGTGATAACATGGATAAAGACAACCAAGTTTTCGTTGGAACAAAGCCATTTATGAACTATGTGACTAGTTTAGTCATGCAATTTACTACTAAAGGAGCAGATGAGGTCTTTCTTAAAGCTAGAGGAAAATTTATTAGTAAAGCTGTTGATGTTGTTGAAGTTACAACTAAAAGATTCTTAAAAGATCAAATATATGTTAAAAATATAAAGATTGATTCTGAAGATTTTAAAAACAAAGAAGGAAAAGATGTAAGAGTTTCTACCATTGAAATAACTCTTGCTAAAGCATAATATTTTATTTTACTACTTTTTCATAAGACTCGTATGTATAAATAGTTTCATATATAATTTATAATATTTCATATATAATTTATAATATTAAAGTATTTTTCTATAAATTAGTAATTTTTCTATAAATTAGTATATTTGACAAATAATTTTAACTCTATAATAATATGCATTTAAAATAATTAATAGATTTTCTAAATTATAATTAGAAGGTTCATAGTATATGTAATATTTAATAATATAAAAAACTATTTCATGATATAATCTTTTTTAATCTCCCATAATTATTTATTTCCATAATTATTGGTTCTAATTCATAATAATAAGACCTTGGAAAAATATATATTCTCTTATTTTTCATCGTTACACCTATATCTCTTGTTCTAAATGAATTGTTTTTTATTTGAAAGCTGTATATATTGTTATCTTTGATATTTTTATTTATTAATTCTTTTCTTATTTGACTATCAGACCAACACCCGTCATTTCTATGTATATGATATGCTATTATTTTATCAGGGTCTTCAAAAATTTCCGATATTTTCTTAACATATCGCTTATCTTCTTTAGGGTTCTCTACCAAAAGATTGCTTACATATCCACTCATCAGCATTTCTGGTGTTGTAGCCTTACTTATATGTGCTAAAGCAGTTGTTTTTCCATCGGAGAATACTAAAGCATTGCAAATAGAATAATTTCTAGAGAAAAGGATTTCACCAGTCTTCATATCATTTATAATTACTTCTATTCCATTATTAATAAAGTAATCCCTATTTATTTTCATAATTTTAATAATATAATGCAATTTATATATTTTACCATTAAACAGTAGATATTAACTTATGTGTTTTATATTATTATATGATGCACATTAGTTACACATTAGTATAGATGCTTTTTAGTATAGATACTTTTTTAAAGGATTTAAGTATTTAAACATTAAGGGTGCGTGGCTCAGCTTGGATAGAGCGACTGGCTTCGGACCAGTAGGTCGGGGGTTCAAATCCTCCCGCGCCCATTAAAAAGATATAAGTCATTAAAAAGATATAAGTTAAAATAATAAAGATCATAATTCATAAATATTAAAATAATATAATACACTATAAATATAATACATCAATAATAAGTTATTTTACAAAAGTATCATATAAATACTTCTTTGCTTTCATTATCAAATAAACTACAGAACTACCAGCAACTATTTTCTCAAGGGGACCTTTTGCATATTTATCAATAACCTCTGCTGCAACAAGAACAGCATCCGCATAATTCATAGGATCAGCAATATTAGACTTATTATAATAGATATTATTCTTTATAAAATCACTAATCGGTTGACCATTAATATACCAAGTACTGTTATTATTAGATGATCCAGCATTAGATGATCCGTTATTAGACGCCCCATTATTATAATATCCGTTATTTGGAAAAATAGCATTATTAGGATAATTATTTAATGTGTTTCCGTTACCATTCGAATTAGTATTTGCTGGATTATTAGACGGATCATGAGAGGATGTTTTCCGATATTTTCTTCTTCCATCGACATTGATTTGAGGAACTTTTTTTATGTTAGGAACATAAACATTTTTTTCAGGTTCATAAGTTACAGTTCCATAGTTTTTTTCCTTAGATTCATCGTACATATCAAAATATCTTTCAAACTCATCCATTTTTACCACACTCCCCTATAATGATTTTCGGTATATCGTTCTGATTATATATCTTATAAACATTAAAATTTTTAGAGATTATTGAAGATAAATCAGTATTCGGAGTTGGATCTATCCATAGAATGTTTATTCTGTTTGTTTTTTCTATTGACCTCAAATAATTCATAAACTCATCATAATTGTCTATCTGCATATCAGTAATCATTATTAAATCTGCTTTAGATTTCGCAGAATTCACTAAAGAAGATAAAACTGGTAAATCAACATAAGTTCCTCCGTTCTGATGAAATGCTAAATTATCAAATATCTTCTCTCTTTCCCTGCTGAACTCTGTTATATATACTTCTGAACTAAAATTGTATGTTGCAACATAACTTTGCTTATCTAAATACAATTTTGCGGCGCAAAAAGCGCCTAATACAGCAGGAGATAAATTAGTTTTAGGATTAATCATGCTCGAACTTGTGTCCAAAGCAATAACCAAATCAGGAACCGCATCAATATTTCCAGAGGTTGTTTGATCAACACTTTTCCACACCTGAGAGAATCCAGGCATAAATTTACCATAACTATTGAACACATCAATAGTAGAATAACTATCTGAAATTTCATACTTCTTATGCTCATTACTATCAAAACTGTTTCCTTTAAACTTTACAGAACTAACATTCATAAGATACTTTTTTGATTGTTGATCATAATATAACGTATCTACTTTTTCTGGTAAGGACTCATAATCTATTCCTGAAATAATAAGTATTTCCTTAAAATCAGAAATATCGGAATTTCCAGCTATTTCTTCTATGCCTTTCTCTATTTCTTCATCAGAATAACTACTGGCCCCCCAGTTGTCAATATTTAACATATCATTCTTACCTTCTTTTTCAAGCAAATCTTTAACAATATATGCAAATATTTTTGCAGATACCCCCCAATTATCTTTATCAAAATAATCTATTTGTTTTAATTTATTCAATCTATCTTTTAAATCATCATCTAAGGGTCCGATTTTAAAGTCATCTTTTGTAATGTCTTGATATAAACCACACAACAATATATCCAATGGATGCCTCTTTTCCATATGCGTATAAATAACAGAAACTTCCTTCCTTTTTTTTCTAATCATTAAGTCCAAATTTATAACAACATCACTAAAATAATTTGATATATCATGAACTATACTATCATTAGCAACTTCTCCTATTTGCTTCTCTAATTTTAATAAAGTGCTAAAATCATAAGGACAATACATATAGTGATTAACTTCATGATGTAATAGTCCTTTCAAAATTACTTTAGGATCAATAATGACATTATTGGAAAGAGCCCTATTAATAACATATTCAACAAAATTAGAATTAATAGTTATAAGATGATCCTCCATATTTATGGCTGCAGTGTTAATCTCATTTGTCAATACAGGGTTTTCTAATGGAGGATAACAAAATAGTTTTCTCGTATCGTTCCAAGCTTCTTCCAAACTTTTTTCTAATGATTCCATTTTCCTTCAAAAGTTTTAATTTGAATTATTAAATTAAATTCCTTACAAGTATAAATATTCTCTAAACACAGGATGATCAGAGTTTGAAGCAATATTTTTTGCAGCATTAATATCTTTTCTTATTATTGCATTTATCATATCTTCTTGAATAGGTTTTATCTCTGAGAATCTTTTTCTCATTTGCTCAACAGATTTTTTAGCAACATGCAAATGTAACGGATCTTTTCTTTCCTCTTCTTCAAATTGACTCAAATACTCTTTCTTAAATTGAGTTTTATGCCATATTACATAAGGCAAAACTATCGCCAGATGTTCGCTTTCTACTTCAGATTTTCCAAACAACCACGCTAATGCAGCTGAATAATTCTTTAATGATGTATCGCTCCTAACAGAAAGACAATTACTCACTTTATTGCACAAATAATTAGAATAATGACAACCGGTCTTACATTGTTCATTGCTTCTTTTCTGACCAAAAACTTGACATGAAGCAAGTTCTGATATAATTATATCATAAAACAAATTACCATCCTTTCCTACTCGCATATTTAGTATTTCTCTTCTTGCCTCTTCTTGTTCATCAAGTGATAAAAGATCAACATTAATCCTTTCAACAAGTCTTTTATGATATTCAGATCTTAAATCTCTTATTTGATTATTAAGTTTAGCATAATCTTTTTCAACGCTCATTATGCTGAACATTTTGTCGGCAATTTCTTTATCATATAAATCATCGCCTCTCGGGACAGACCTTCTATATCTAAGATTATTTATTCCAGGATGCTTACTCTCTACTGCTACATCAAATCTATCGAGAAGTGGAGGTATTACATCCGTATTGCCTGAATCTTTATAATTGCTCGTACTATATATTGCCAGAGAATCGTTTTTCAGAAAATCATTCAAATACTTCCATATGCCCCTATCAGTTCCTTCTAATAAAATATTTTGTTTACTTGGAGGCATTCTATTAAGTTCATCTATTATTTTCGGTCCTATCAATACAAAGTCCGACCATATTACATTTTCTATTCCCTTATTCAAGTCCCCAAGATGAGGTCTTGCAATCATTTTTTCTTCCGTCTGTTCAGGGGTTCCTTTCAATGAAGAAGCAAGAACAACTTCTTTTGGAAAACTATATAGCATACAGATTATGTTTTCAGAACTGGTGGTTTTTCCTAATCCATATTCACCATATATTAATTGTTTACCATTAACTAAACTTGTCATTATTCCAAAAAGCAAAGTGCTGTTTATAGGATAATTATCTATCACAATATCAGACCTACATAAATATACATTATCTTTTATATATGAATAAATATTCCACACTTTTTGTTGTAGGTTCATATAATAATATGGTTCGTTGCTTTTAATAATTGTATTCATAAATTTCCCGAAAGAATTACACTTAATCATGAAAAATTTACTAAAAAATAAAAAAACATAGGAAAACTATATAGGAAAACAACTAAGCTGAGTATCTTTTTATTTGTGTTTCTATTGGAAGAGCTCTATTCAATAAATATTTTATCACATCTTTTGGACCTTTATTTTTATAAATTTCAACACTATTAAGTCCAGCAAATATTGTCCCTGCTAAACTATTTCTCTTCTTTTCTAATTCTATTAACCCATCCTTATCTATCAGTTTTATTCTCTCAACTTCAGCAGAGTTTATTGTCCTTTTATCAAAATATGTATTTGTAACTAACTCTCCACGATAAATTACCGGTAATTTGGGTATTTTTAAAATATTAAGTACTTGAACAAATTTTGCAAATTCGGAAAAAGATACATTACCTTTAGAATGATACTTGCATTCAACATAAACGACATTTCCTAAAGGCCCATCATAAGTTAAGTCTATTTGTGCATCAGCATAATCTCCTTTAGACATTCTAAATATTACATTGCGTATAACATTCTTATATCCTAAGTCTTTATATAATAGCTCTACGTATTTCTCTAAACCATATCCAGCCTTGTTTTTTCTCATATACATCCCTTAACATTTCTTAGCATACTTTTATAATTCATTTATTAATAAAAGTACAATATAAATTAATTCCAATTGATATATATTAAAATTATAAATAAAGTAAGGCATATCTTTAAATCAACATCTTTAAAGTATTACTTCTCTTATGAAATGTGCCTTTAAATCATGAGCACCAAAAAATTCAAGCACATCTAATAATGAATCATACTCTGAAAAATTATTAAAACTTAAATGAACAATAAACTCCCTATCTGTTAATGATATACTATTAACATAAATATTGTTTTCAAGATATTCTAATGTTTTTTCAGGATTCATACTTGGAATAAATATTAACAACACATTGATTTTTTGATTTTTTTCAAGTATTGTTATTGTCTTAATCAAATTATTAACATACATATCATAATATATCTCATAAACTCTCTCTACGGGTATGCCGGTAATTCTGCTTATTTTAAGGAAGCTTCTCCTAGGATTATGTTTAAGTAATTGTAAAACTTTTAGGTATTCTTCATCTAATTGTTCATCATTTCCTTTTGTCATATAAAAAAAACGGGTATATACATTAATATTTCTTTTCTAAAAAAAATCGAAAATATAATAAAATAATCGAAAATATTACGAATAAAAAAAGTAATACGTTATTAAATCTATTAAGATATTGATTTTATGGAATACAACGTAAAGGATAAAACATTGTTAAACATTTCTTTAATAATTTCAGTATTAGGATTACTTATACTCTTTCTTTTAATGTTTCTTAAAAGTGAAAAATTCATTCCTAAATACCCTATGTATGATTCGGATGCATATTCTGATACAAAAATCACATTAAGAGGAGTGATAACAAATTTATCCTATCAAAAAAACAACACAATATTTACCTTATCTCATGAATGTGAAATTGACGTTATAGTTTTTAATCATTATATAGATGAAAATTATTCCAATACACCTGTTATTGTTTCTGGTAAAATAAATGAATATAAGGGGAAGAGAAATATAATTGCAGATAAAATAATCTCAAATAACGGTTTTTTGGATGAAAAAATACGCTAATCTTTTATCGAATTTTTATAAAAAAGTATTTGAAAAATAAAATAATAGATAATAAAGAGGCGCGCTATGGAGTTGATTTTAGAAGTATTGCTTTCCATTATAGTAGGAATCATTACAGGAATATTTACAGGCCTAACCCCTGGAATTCATATAAACATGGTTGCAATGATGGTCTTATTGAGTAGTCCTTTTTTATTAGAACACTTTTCCCCATTAACTCTCGGAATTTTTATAATATCATTGGGTATAACACATACTTTTTTAGATTCTCTGCCTTCTATATTCTTTGGGGCACCTGATGAAAATAACATATTAGGCGTCTTACCTGGGCATAGATATTTGCTTAGGGGCAACGGTTTAATGGCAGTAAAATTATTCAGTATAGGGTCTTTTTTAGGATTGATTTTTGGAATAATATTGTTTCCAATATTTTACATTATAACTATTAACACATATGGTTTTTTTGAAAAATATTTCGCTTATATCTTAATATTTGTAATTATATTTATGATATTTAAAGATAACAAAAAAGCATGGTCTATAGTTGTTATTATTCTCTCAGGAACTTTTGGAATGATAGTTTTTAATCTGAACATTAAAGATCCTCTCTTTCCAATGCTATCAGGTTTGTTTGGTATTTCAACTTTAATTATAAGTTATTTTGATAATAATAATATTCCAAAACAGAATATACAAGAAAAAACAAATATTGATAGAAAAAAAACTTTTTTAAGCGTACTTGCAGGAAACATCGGCTCATTCATTGTCTCAACATTTCCAGGTCTTTCAAGCAGTATCGCTGCAGTTATCTCGATGCAATTTATTAAGGATCTAGGTGATAAAGGGTTCATGATACTTATGGGATGCATTGGCACATGTAGTTTCATGATTAGTCTTGTTGCATTGTTGGCTGTTGATAAGGCAAGAAACGGAGCAATTATAGCAATATATAATATATTTAATAGTAGTTCAGAAAGCTTAGAGTTATGGATAATAATTGTTTTTCTTATTGTTTCATTGATTGCTGGTGCAATAAGTTTTATAATTTCAATAAAGATAGGTGTATTATTCTCAAAACTAATAACAAAAATAGATTATAAGATGCTAATAATTACTATTATACTTTTTATAACGATCATGGTTTTGATTATTAATTCCTGGATTGGGTTGTTAGTGTTGATAACATCTACTGCAATAGGTATTATTCCTGGTATAACAAAAATTCAAAGAACTCACTCAATGTCCTGTCTCATGATTCCAGTGATAATGTATTTGATTTAATATTTACACCTTATTTATATTTTTACTTTAAAATATTAGTACTTTAAAACTGCTTATTTTTATAAGTTACAAGACGCTTATTATACTCTTTTAATAATTTCTTGACTTGTGTAGTTATATCATGACTGGGTCTTTCTGGAAATTTATCAAAAGGACGAACGTATGCATCTATGGCCTTATTTTTTGGAATATTATTATAGAATAATATGTTTAACCATACTTTTATGTCTCTTTCTGCAGTTTCATCAATATTTGGTGCTATTAACATTAAATCCAAATCAGAATCAATCCTAGATTGCCGTACTGCACTTCCAATAAGGTATGCCTTTTCTATTATAAAATTTTTAGGATTGTTATCGTGAACACGTGCGTATTCTGGAACAAAAATAGAATATGCATATAGTACATTCTCTAATCCTGTGCTTACTCTCTTTGTTATTTTTCCTTCACTATCTAATATTTTTTCATTATAAAAATACACCTTTGGTAATACAATATTTATTGTCATACTAATAAAATATTAGTCATATTTATAAACTTTTCGATTTATACTTACTTTATAGTGACATCAAATAAAACTTTTTTAAAATCAAGAGGCTAAAAAAACTAGTTAACCTATTGATTAAAATACAAGATCAATGCACGATCAATGCACGATTAGTCATATGAGCAATATTTTTTATATGACATATTTATCAACAACATATTTATCAATAATAGCCAAGTAAGACACGTATCATAATGTTTTTGCCTATAATGTAGTTCTATTTGCCCATAACTTACCTGTCTAATATTTGTCTAATATTTAACCATAATATTTATAAATTGCTTCTTTTTCCATACCCTAATGGAAGGAACAATAATAAATTATAGAAGAAATAGCACAGGACAAAGAACAAATCATTTGATAATATCGATAAAGGAAATAGATAGTAGAGAAAAAGCATTAAAACTGATAGGCAAAAAAGTAATATATCACACAGGAAAAAAAGATATGATAGGAAAAATAAATGCGGCACATGGAAACAAAGGTGCCCTAAGAGCAGTATTCGAAACAGGAATGCCGGGTCAATGTTTAGGAAAAAAAGTTAAAGTAGAATGAGAAACTATTTCTAAAGAATAAAAATCAAAAAAAGACCAAAAATGCTTCTAAATAAAAATTTATCTAAATACAAATAAAAGTTTATCTAAATACTAATATAATAATAAACAAAATAATCTAGTAGTTATTAGAGTGTAATTTTTCAAACCAAATTATAAAGATTATTAATAATATGAAAGATAAAAATATAAAAACAGAAATATTTTTATATAAGATACTACAAAGTATTCATATTATAAAAAAATTAATAAAATTTTAATAAAAATTGTTGGTGAATTAATTTGGCAACGGAATTTACAATAGTACCAGTAATTGTTATAGGTGTTGTTTTAGGGATAATAGAGTTAATATTCGTACATCAAGATGAATCTGGAATGGGCTGGTTAAAACATGGGTTGCATGCTTTACCAACAATGTTCTTATTTATATTTATAAGCATGAATATTGGATTCGTTCTAGGATTGTTTAAAATGAAAGAAAACTTTTGGATAGATATTGGGGTAAGAGTTGTTGTTGGATTAATAGCAATGGTAAAAATAAAGGCAGCAGCGGCAGTAGCGGGAAGAGTTGGAGAGAAAACAATTCATGTTATAATAATAGGAGTATTAGTAATGGCAGCACCATATTTATGGGAACTAATTGCATGTAATATAGAATTTATAAAAAATCTACCAATGAATGGATGCCCAGTTAAGAAATAATTTTAATATATCTTGTTTAGTTTAATCAATTTACACTCAAAAATAGAAAGGGTGAAATTAATGAAAAAGACTTTAATTACTATATTGTTGTTGTTTATTTTACTACCTAATTTTGTAGCAGCAGAAGATTTACTAGGAGGATTAGGTCAAGACATATTAAGTACAGTAATTAATATAATAAACTATCCAGTAACCTTCCCAGCGGCAAGCATATATGGCTATGAATCAGGAGCAGGAACAGCGCCATTATGGGCATATGTATTTGTATTTATGCTATTATTCTCAGTATTATGGTTAGCATCAGGACAAATTCCATTATTTAAGGATGATGAAAACAAAGGACCAAGAAAGGCATTTGTAATAGCATTTTCAGCATTGGTAATGCTAGCAACACCATTAGTACCATTACTTTTCAAAGTATTAAGATTATTCACATCACTGGCAATTATTGCAGCAATAGTTTTAGGAGTATACACTATATGGGTAATATTCAAAGGAGGATGGGCATCAAACAAGTTATACTCAGCAAAAAGCTCGGAACAGTTAGCTAAAGCATCACAAGGATTTGCAGATGCAGAAAGACAATTAAAACAAACAGAAGAATACGAACACAAAACAGCACAAGCAGCAGCAAAAGGATTAAAAAATCAAATAAAAACAATAAGAAGTCTAAGAAGCGACCTAGAAAGTATATTAAAAGATTTAAGACAGATACAAAGAGGGAATGCAACAACAATACTCGGCAATAATAGGACAAGAAAAATATTAAAAGATTTGGACAGAGTAAGAATAGACCTTGGAAAACTACTATCATTCCAAACAGAAAATGACAGAATAATGACAGGCATGAGTAATATTAATTATAATGAACACCATAGACCCGGAGGTTTAGTAAGTAGAACCGATACACATGTAAACATAAGAAGAACTGTTGATACAGAAACTAATGATCTAGGTAGAATAATAGGAGGAATAGGTGATGCAATAAGAACACAAGGCATAACTACAGGACCTAATGGCAATATACATCATTTAATAGATTTAACACTAAACGCAATAAATATATTAAATAGAATGGAAAGGGATGTTGTTCTAGAAGAACAAATGATAGAAAAAATATAAAACATAGAGGGTTATATAAAATGGCACTTTTAGGAAGAATAAAAAACTATTTTAAAGAAAGGAGCTCGCCGGTACCATTAGGAGAAAATATAAGTTTAACACATGAAGAGATGTTTTACAAAGATAAAGAAACAGCACACCTCATAAAAGAAAATAATTTAGCAAAAATCATAAATGAATTAGCCAGTTATTATCAAAAAGAAAGTATTATTAAAGATAGAATAGAAATTATAAAAGAGTATCTTAATTCTAAACAGGATGAACCTCCTCAACCAAGTCATATGATAAAAGATTATAAACAGAAAATAAAAAAAACATCAGAATTAGTATCAAGTTTATTAAATATTGTAAAAGAAATAAATTTCGAAAGCGAATTATTAAAAAAAGCAGATGTACTGGGCGGAGTTATAGCCTCTCAAGGAATAATTAGTAAAATGGTAGTAATCCATCAAGAAATTGATCTATTGGACAAAAGATTAAAAGAAGACAAAAAATTAGCAGACACAGATTATTCTAACTTCTTATATGAAAAATGGAAAAAATCAATACTTAAAGAATTATCAGTAATAGGTGGAAATATTACAATTGTGAGTGCTAGTTTAACAAGTAACATAAATTATCTTAAAAGAATTCTTATAAGCATAAAGACAAGATAATTTTTTTATTTTTAGAAATATTTATATACTAATTATTTTATTAATTTCATAATGAATAATATGCTTTTAAAAAACATTTTTTTATTATTTCTTTTTATTTTAATATTTTCTAGTCCTGTTTCTGCAAACATAGGGGATAGAATAATAGATATTTTAAATTATGAAATTCCAGCACCAGCATATGTTGTTGATAAAGAGGGAGGATATTCAGGATTGCCCTTTTGGGTAGTAATTTTAACTTTCACACTACTATTCTCAATAATATGGCTTGCATCAATGCAAGTCCCGTTATTTAAACCAAAAGAAAATCAAGGCGCTAGAAAAGCTTTTGTTATTGCATTAGCAATACTCACTATATTTACAACTCCTGTAGTTAAATGGATTTTAAAACTAATAAAACTTTTTACAGTATTAACAATTATAGCATTACTTATTGCAGGGGTATACACGATATATGTTTTAACTAGATCTAATATTGCTAAAAACAGAAAAACTAATGCTGAATCCAGTGAAAATATCGCTGAAGCAAGAACAATAGAAGCAAGTGCAAATAGACAAAATGAACAAACTAATAAGTATAACAGAAAAACAAAACAGGCAGTAAAAAAAAGTTTAAGACATCAGCTATCAACATTAAATAAAATTGAAGAGGACATGAACTCTGTCTTAAGCTCATTAAATAGGCTTGCCCCGACCTTAAATAATAGACATATGGCAAGTAATAGTGAAACTAATAGAATAATAAAAAAATTAAATGATGTATCTTTAGAATTAGGAAAGATTATATCATATAAGACCAATAATGACAGACTATTATCTGGAATGAATACTAGAAACTATATTGAAGAACCCAATAATACATTAGTAAACGTTCACGAAGGAACAGGACCAGGAGATTACAGAGGGAGGAGAATAAGAGTACTGCAGAATATAGATACTCAAACTAATGACTTGGGAAGTGCTCTTAATGGATTATTAACTATAATAAGATCTGATAGAATAAGACATGAAAATATTTCTAAGCTTATAGATATAACTCTTAATGCCCTGAACATTATACAAAGAATGAAAAGAGATATTGTTCTAGAAGAGCAAATGATAGAAAAAATATAACACAAATATACAAAATAAATATAAAATTTAAAACTTTTTTTCTTTTTTCAGCAATATACTATATGCATATAATAATAACTCTGTATATAATAATTTTTATATAAGTAATTATAATAAGCATATATCGATACGATTTTCTTTTAAGAGAATGCTGATAAGATTTATCTTATAAAATTTATTTATCTTATAAAATTCAACATCTAATTAATATTCTTAAAAACATAATATTTTTGGTTATTAATAAATAACCATACCTCTATATACTCATTTAGGTAATCGAGTAGTTTATTAAACTTATCAGGCGCGTATTCAACATATATTTTATGATTATTATTTATTGCTGACATCCAAGGATTATCTGCATTTATATATACCCTATTATTAAATATCTCGTTTTCTGAAAACCCTTCTTGTTTTAATAGTCCTATTACCGCTTCTTTTATTGCATTTATATCTTTATCAGATATACTTTTATCATATATACTTTTATCTTGTACGTATTTATCAGGTATACCTTGTAAGTTTTCAGTTATTTCTCTTTCTTCTAGTGTTATTTCTCCATTTAGTAATAATTCTAATATATCATTTAATAGATTATTGTCACTTATTATTTTTTGTAATATCTTTTCATATCGTTTTTGTGCTCTTTTTTGGCTTTCTGATTCTAACTTCTCTTTAACTTTAATAAATATTTCTTTACTTATTATTGCTTCATGTTCTCCTTTATAGTTTTCTTTGAACTTAATTTCTCCAATGTACGTTCTATTTTGTAACAGTTGAATTAATCCACGAACGGTTAAACCATGTTTTTTTGCTATTTTATTAAGACTTTGTACTGTATTAAGATATTCATCGAATATTACTCTCACTTTTTCGGCTTGTTCTGGATCAATTACTAGTTTTCCTTCTTTTATTTGATAACCTAAAGGGGGCTTGCTTACGATTCCTCCTTCTTTTGCTTTTTCTATCATTCCAAATCGTGTTCTTTCACTTATTATGTCTCTCTCAAATTCTGCGAATGATGATATTATATGGAACATTAATTTTCCTGAAGCTGATGCTGTTTCTATTCTATCTTGCATTGATATGAAATCTATTCCTAGTTCTTTTAATTTTTCTATGGTTAATATCAAATCCTTTAGACTTCTTGAAAACCTATCGAGTTTGTATACTATTATCGCTGAAAAGTATTGCTTCTCTGCATCGCTTAGCATTTGTTGTAATGCGGGCCTATGAAGGTCTTTTGCGGATTTTCCTTCATCCTTGTAAATTTTATATACTTCATATCCAAGCAATTTTGCATGTTCTTTTAGTGCTTGTTCCTGTCCTGCTAATGAGAATCCTTCTTTTGCCTGTTCCTCAGTACTTACCCTTACATATATTGCTGCCTTATTGATTTTTTTGGGATTTTTTTTAGAATTTTTGGGCATTTTAGAACCTCAAAACAGAATTTTATATACTTAGGGTTCCCAAAGTATATAAATTTTACTTTTTTTAAAAGTGATAATAAATAATGATTAAAATATTTTAGCAAATATAATAATTTTAAAACAAAATCAAGTATTACTTATTATTACATTTAGTGTATATATTATAATTTTTGCTTAAATCTTTTAATAACAGTTATTCTTTTTTATTAAAAATATAGAAAAAATTAGATTAGTAAAAAAGAAAAAAATATACTTAAATATTTTAATCAAAGCTAATAAAAAAAGTATCTATAATATTTAATAATAAACTAAATTATTTAATCAAAATATATTAGTTAATGAATTAAAAAATTTAATCTTTGATAATAAATTATAATCGATAAAGAAATAAGATAAGATAAAAAAATTTAATTTTTGATTAAATCTTTTGATAAAATATAGTATCATAAAAAATAATAATATTTAATATTTGCTTAAATAATATAATCGAAGTTTTTTTGATAGTTTAACGTACTATCTTAATTTACCTCTTAATCCAAAAAACATACCCTTAAACAAAGAATATAACGCTTTAAGCTCACTTAACCCTAAAGGCGTTAAGGAATAAACTTTTTTTCTTCCAATTCTTTTGAAAGTTATAAGCTTCTGCCTTCGTAAACGCTTGAGAGCAGGATAAATCGTTCCTGGAGTAAGACTTGTACCTTTTCTTTTACCTATTATTTCAGCAAGCTCATCTCCTGAATGATCTCCTCTATTAAGCTCATGAAGTATAAAAAAACTTAAAAAACCTCTTAATTCGATATATTTCGGGGATTTAGCTATGCTTCTAGAATTCTTTTTTTCAAGATTAATATTTTTTTTATTAGAACTATGTGTGATTTTTTTAATCTTTTTTTTGACAAGCAATTTATTTTTTAATTTGACATTTTTTTTCATAAACATATAAAAAAAATATTAGTTTAAATAGTTTATCTTTTTATTATTATCGTCTAAAAAAACTCAATAAAAATATTTATTGTTTAACCAATATATTGTATATACTATATATTGTTTATACGATAATTAAAAATTAAAAATAAACACGAAACAAAAAAACAAAAAAAATAAAAAAACAAAAAAAATAAAAAAACAAAAAAAATAAAATAATAAAAAAGCAAAGAAAAAAGAAGTGAAAGAAGCCAGAAAAAAATTGCAAAAAAAACAAAAAGTGAGAGTTAATAACTAAAAAATTTTATCAAAAACTACAATTATCCAAAATTAAAAGAATAAGTAAAAAAGTGAAAGAAAAACAAAAGAGAAAAGTTAAAAAAATTGATTTAAACTCTTCTCATAAATACCCCTACTTACCGATTCATGTATCTTTATAAGTTGTTCTTTAGTCTGTAACTCTCTAAACCTATCATCAATATTAAAATACCATTCAGTACCTATTTTCTCCTTAGTTATGGGAATTTTCTTGTTTAAAAGTGAGGATAACAATGATTTGAAAGAATAATTATCAAGGTCTAACTTTTTCATTATAAAATTTAAAGATAATGGCTCTTTTTCTCCAAAAACATAAAGCACTTGAAATAACTTTTGTTCATCCAAACTCAAGGAAATATTTGAAAAGTGAGTTTTATCATTAAGTAGAATGCTATTCTTAAATATCATTAATTCATCAATGTATTCTTTTAATTTCTCATATTTTAGTTCCAATTCGGATATGTAATCGAAAGCTGTTTGCAATTCAGAAGTGAGTTGATTTATGCTTTCCAAATGCTCGTCTCTCTCTTCTTTTATTTTCCTAAATGCCTCTCTTAATTTATTCTCATCCATTTTATCCCCAACTTAGAGCGTAACTTATAACTTATTTTTAAATATTGCGCATCGAAACATAAAAAAGCAATCTTCAACAATACTTGCTTATAACAAAAAGATTTATAAACTAATTATTTTTCCATAGTTTTATGGAAATAAAAGTTATTGAAAAATCTAAAAAGAAAATAATATTTGACCTAATAGGTGCCGATCATACATTTTCTAATGCGTTAAAAAAAGAATTGTGGAATGATAAGAATGTTAAAGTATCCGCCTACAATATCCAGCACCCTCTTATTGGAATACCAAGAATTATTGTAGAAACAGAAGATAAAGAACCTGAAAAGGCACTAATAGATGCTGCAAAAAGATTACAAAAGAAGAACGAACAATTCTTAGAAAGTGCAAAAAAAATGCGAATATAAAATACAAAATGCAATTTTTTTAATACAATACTTTAACTTTTTACATTGCTGAATAAAATGTATTTTAAAATATGTTTAATTCTTTAATATAATTCTTTAATATACACATGTAATATATACATATTATTTGTTAATGTATATCTTAATTACTTAATAGTAAATATATTTGTTTATAGTATAACTCAATCAAATTAAGATTATTTAAAATTTTGTCTTTTCTATAAAGTTACTCCAAAATATATAAAAATAAAATAGTATTAATATCTTTATGCTTAAAAAAGATAGACAATTATTACTAAAACTAGCCAGAGAAACTCTTGAAGCATATTTTAAAGATTTAGATCCTGATACTTCTGATTACACACATTTAACACAACTTAAAGGATGCTTTGTAACGCTTTATAAGAAAGGTGAACTGAGAGGATGCATTGGTTTTGTTAAGCCAATAATGCCCTTGTTTGAACAAGTAATAGCCGCAACAAAAGCAGCCGCATTCGAAGATCCTCGTTTTGAACCAGTAGTTGAAGAAGAATTAAAAAACATAAAAATAGAAATATCCATACTTAATAAGCCGGAACTTATTAAAGCAGAAAGTCAGGAAGACTACATAAAAAATATAAATATTGGAAGAGATGGACTAATAATACAATTCAATGGACATTCTGGATTATTACTACCACAAGTTGCTCAAGAGTATCATTGGACGCCAGTACAATTTCTTGAAGCACTAAGCGAAAAAGCCGGCCTTAACAGAGATGCATGGAAACATAAAGATGCTAAAATTTATCGCTTCACAGCAGAAGTATTCAGCGAATAAACTTCAAGTATAACAGAATAAAACTTCACGTACAAGAACGTAAACAATATAAACAATAGATGAATATTATTATAGATAAGTATTTAATATAAGCATTCATAATTTAAATAAACTATTATTGTATTGCTATTTTAAACCTTTTATCTTCCAAATCTTCTTTCTCTTTTCTTAAACTCTTCAATAATATTTATAAAATCCTCTTTTTCAAATTCAGGCCATGTTTTATCCAAGAAAAACCATTCAGAATATATGCTTTGCCAAGGTAAAAAATTAGAAGTTCTCTTTTCACCACCTGTTCTTATTATTATATCAGGTTCAGAACTAATGTATAGGTTACTTGAAAAATACTCTTCTGTAATATCCTCTGGAGTCTTATTATCAGCAACTATTTTTTTTACTGCATCTAGTATTTCCTCTCTACCACCATACGCCATTGCAAAATTTATTATAAAATTCGAATTCTTTTTTGTTTTTTCCATTATTTTATCTATAATTGTAGAAACTTCCTTTGGAAACAAATGATACCTTCCTATAACGTTAATTTTAATACCTTCTTTTTCAATCCTTGGATCATCTCCAAACTTAGTAAAGTTTTCTTTAAACAAATTCATTAAATAGTCAAACTCTTGTTTTGGCCTATTAAAATTCTGCATAGAAAAAGCATAAAGGGTTAATTCTTTTATATTGAACTCTTTACACCATTCGAACAATTGTTCTAATTTTTTTGACCCATACTCATGGCCTTTTGTGGGATCTAACATTAGCCGTTTAGCAAATCTTCTGTTTCCATCCATTATCACAGCTAAATGTTTTATATCGGACATTTTAATCTAACAAGTTATCTCATTTCTTAGATTTTTTTATTCCTATTTTTTTAAAGAACTCAGAAAAAATATCTTCGTCATTTTCCTTGGTTTCTGATAGTTTTCTTTCCTCCTCTCTTAATTCATAACGTTCTATGTAGATATCAAAAAGTTCTGGTTGTATTTTAAGTATATCTTTTGCAGTTAAAAAACCTACAAGCTTATTCTTCTCAATAACAGGCAATTGTCTTATGTTGTGATCTCTCATTATCTTCATTGCATCATAAATGTCCTTTTCTGGAGATATAGTTATTAATTCTGTTTCCATAACATCCTTTATCTTTGTCTTTCTAGGATCTAATCCCTTAGCAATGACTTTTCTTACTAAATCTTCATCGGTTATTATTCCGATTGCTTTATCTGATTCTGTTATTAATAAACTATTAACATTATTTTGTAGCATAATATTAGCTGCTTCTTTTAATGATGCATCTTTATCAGCAACAACTGGCTTATTTGTCATTATATCAATAACTTTATATCCTGTTTGCATTTAATCACCTATGAATTAGCAATCCTTATTCATTTAAATAATTTATTAAATATCATTAAATATGCTAAATATAATTTAAAAAAACGATAAAAAAAACGATAAATATAATCAGTAATAATTACTTTAATAATTGACTAATAATTTATCAATATCTCAACATCTTTACCAAATATTCCTTTTAAGTGCTCAAATATTGACTCTTTGATGAATGTTTTGGAAGGTATTTCTACTTTTGATATTGCTTGCTCTAATTCTTCAAGAGATGATTCTTGTATATCAATAAATCTTCCATCTTCTGTAATTTTTGCTTTAGATACTTCTTTATTTTGATCATCTACATTATGTATTATGAACGCTGTTTTTCCTAATAATATTACCTCTCCAAAAATATTACCATGCTTAACACGTATCTTTACCCTATCGAGTTCTCTTCCCCTCTTTCTCTGTATATATTCAACTAAAAATCTTATTAATTCCTTTGAATCCTTATTTACTTGATGAACCTCTGTCTTTGTTAACTTTCCTGAATCATAATCTTTTTTTGATTTTATTATTTCCTTCAGTATTCGTAAATATTTCTCTGGCACATGTCCTTTATGTATAAGATATAATTCGAAAGATTTTAATATCTCAGTATCAGGAACTGTATCAACGCCTTCTAACCGTAACGTGTCCCTAATAACTGTTAAAACAGTTTCATAATTATGCTTTATTGTTTCTTTTTCTTTCAACTCGTCTATTTGCTTAAACAACTCTTTTAGTCTTCCTAAGTATTTTCTTGAATTTTCTAATAATTGATCTATTTCCTTTCCAGTAACTATCTTTTTATCTCCATGCTCTAAATCCTTTCTAAGTTTTATTATATTCTCTAATATATCAATATATTCTTCTTCTAGCATGTGTTCCTTTTTTATGAATATATCCCTAACTACTTGTGGAGTTTCCTTAGGTGTGGGAGGAGGTAATCCGTAAAGCATTATTGCTGCCTGTGTAGGTGTTAAGGTTGCCCAAAAGAAATCTTCTGTTGCGATTTCATTCAACTTAAAATTAACTCTATCTAATATTTGATCCCCAGAATGCATAAACATTTCTATTGACTCTGGGCTTGGTTTTATGCGCCCCATTTGTAATAATTGTTTCCAAGGCATAAATATTCCTCTATCATAGAAAGGAACACCATCCCTTAGAAAAGTGAATATTACAGGATTTGCTTCTTTTATACTCTCCCAGAAGTCAGTTAATATATATACTTGAATATTAATTTTATTTTCTATACCAGTCATTTTTCCTGCATCAATACCCATCCCTATTATTATTGCACGCAATTTATCCTTCAACTCTGCACGGGTCATCTTCTTTACATCTGTATCATCTATTACTATAAAAACATCAATATCTGATTTGCTTGTAGCTCTTCCTTGAACAAGGCTTCCTCCTAAAACATAAGATACTATGTATTTTTCGAATTTTTTAAGAACCATTCCCTTATGAACTTCTGCTATTCTTATAGCTGCAAGCATTCCTTTATCGAATATTGGAAGGCTTAGAGCTATTGATTCAAGAATATCATACTTAGAATCATAACACGACTGCCATACTTCTGTGAGTAATATTGTTTCTACCTCTAAATTTTTATCAACTTCATGTGCCAATGATTGCATTATTGTTGATAATTTTTCTTTTAATTCCTCTTTTGACATCTTTGTACTATCAGAATCATCTATTAATACCATCAAATATATCTTATTTTTATCAACTGGTTTTTCATTACCATTCTCATCTTTTTCTGGTTTTGGTGGCTGCATTAACGCTATGCCTAATATGTAGTCTGAAAACTTTTCCATTGCTTTATTTTGAAATCGGTCTATTTTTTCTTTAATTTCTAATAGTCTTTTTTGAGCCTCAGGAGGCAAATCACTAGGAACTACATCTTTCAAGCTAACATTATTTCCAGAAGTAGTAATATATTGTTCATTTATTGAAGCATCTGATTTTATTGAAGTGTCTGATTTTTTTCTTGTCATTAAAACTCACCTATATGAAAAAAAGAAATAGATTTAAAAAGATATTGATTTTGCTATACTAAGGCATATTTACCATTGTTTAAAGATAATAAACCAAGTATTACGCTGCTTTTTTTAACTGATTAGATTTCTTTTCTTCATCTTTTTTCGGCTTATACTCCTTAATCTTATTTTCTAATTCTAACTGATAACTTCTCTTTAATAAATTGAGTATTCCTTCATATGAAGATAATCTTGCTATTTCCCCTTTTGTAAATTTTGTACTGGGATTTAATTTTGCATGATAATGCACTATTCCCTTGTAAAATTCCATATCTTTGCCTTCTGGAAGTATCTTTCTCAATTCATAATCTACTTTGCCTTCTAAGTCTCTCGCTTTATCAGCTTCAACTAATTGCAAAAATACTGTATGAATATCTCCTTGCTTGAGTATATTTAAAACATCCTTTCCCGCTTCCTTAGAATATGCATTTAAAAACTCTCTAACTTCGCTTACATAATTGTGCCTATGCTCCTTATCATCGCTTACTGGCATTCCAGCTTTTTTCCTATACATTATTAAAGCATCTGTTAATGCTTCTATTCCTTCATTTAATGATGTGAATTCTTTTCCTTGAAATATTTTTAATGATTCACTAAATGCATCCCTATGTTTTATTGTCTTTTTTATCCTATAATCCAATGGAACAGCATTTAGCATCTTCTCATATATTTTTTCGTGTTCTTCATTATAAGTTAAACCCTTAGAATAATCTGGCATATCACATCACCTTTTTAGTACTTTTTTTATTACTTTTAAATTCTTTTTTTACATTCTAAAACTGCATAATTCAATTTTTCATTTTAAAGTTAGTACTATATTTAAATTTTACTAAAATAATATATCAATCTTAAAAATCTGTCAAATATAAAAAAGACATTAATATAGGATGCAAAAAAATATAATATACTAAAAAATAGCTTATAAAAAAATAAAGTATAATAAAAAAATGCAATAAAGAATAAATATATAAAGTATTAAGAAAATAAACATATAAACTAGAAAAATATATACTATTAATAACAAATTAAATCATAATAAAGTATATCATAATAAAGTATATACTTTGTTTTATAAGTTGTTTAAAATATGTTTTATGATAAAAATTTTTAAATATTTTAATATGTTAATATAAATCTTAGGGGTGAGGATTTATTAATACACAAATTTATCAGTATGTACAAGATGCCTTAAATAAGGGATATGATCTTTATACCATAAGAAACACACTTATTAATAACTATCCAATAGAACAAGTCGATGAAGTAATATCTTATTTCTCAAAACAACAACAAGAAATACAGTTAAGAAGCTATGTTCAGAGGCAAATAGCTTTAGGATTCAAACCTGAACTAATAAGAAATAGTTTAAAACAGAAAGGATATAATGATGACTTAATTAATTCTGCATTTGGAAATAATAGTATAACTGTTAAGCATGAGATACATTTTCCAATAAGAACCACAATCATAATAATACTAATAATTGGTTTGGGAATTTCTGGTTTCTGGTTCTTTTCTAATAATAATGATAATAGCCTTCTCGACGTTTCGATACAAGCATATACACAAGAGTACTTGCCTGGACAAGAAGTAAATTATGGTATTGAATTAGTGAATATGGGAAAATCAAAAAGATTTGATGCAACAATAAGATATACTATAACAGACAATACTGGAAGAATTTATCGTAGTTATACAGAAACTCTTGCTGTTGAAACTAAAACAACTTCAAATGGAAAATTACTGCTTCCTTCAAACTTGAGGACTGGAACATACTACTTAAACGCAATAGTTACATATGGTGATAATAAGAAAGCTGAAAGTAGTACAGAGATTTATATTGTAGATAGAATAAATAATAGTATCAATAATATAAATAATAATTTGAATAATAATATAAACAATAACTTAAACAACCCATCTAACCCTCAAACTAACACTTTAAACACCCGTGGTTCAAATAGAAAAAGTTTTGGGGAAACAATGATTCTAATAAAACAACAATCTGTTAACAATCCACAAGTAGCATTCAATACTTGTTTAAAATTCACAGATATTAATCAAAAAGATATATGTATTAATGAAATTGCATACACAACAAATAGAGTTGCATACTGTGATCAAATAAGCAATTCCGATAAGAAAGATAACTGCTATTTAGCGTTTGTAATTTTAGGAAATACTCAAATATGTGAAAAAATAAAAAATGCAAACCTAAAAGGATATTGTGAACAAACAAGAATAGTAGAACAAATGAATCAATATTATATTCAAGGTAATAATGAAAAAGTATTAGAATTGAGTAGACAGTTTGAACCAGCGCTTTATAATACCAATCCTGTCCCTATGAATTATCAAGAATCATATAATCAAGTGTCTTCTTTGAGCATTAATGATTTCACTTTAACAGGGGAATTAGAATAAGTTATATTAGATAATTAATAAAGTACTATTAAATAATTAAAAATACCACATTAAAAATAATGCATACTTAAAAAAAGGGTTTAATTATTTAAAAAAAAAGGGTTTAATTATTTAGATATACAAAACTGATTAATGAATTAACAACATCAATGAATTAAGAAAAACTAATTAATAAATCTTGGTGTTAGTCTATCCCTATATCTTAGTGCGATTGGTCTAATACTGCTCATTTCTTGCATCTGATCAATACATGGGGGAGGAGGTATTTTTATTAAGTATATTTCTAAAGTATTATTATTCATAAGATCGCTTCTTTTTATAATGAAAGGATATTTTTCATCTATCTCTATGCCCCCTATTAATGCCGGTTTTATCACTATATTTTCATCAGGAAATTTTTTACAATCAGAACCTATTCCTGTTCCTAAAAAACCGCCATCGCATACTTCTTTACATCCTTTTGGTATTATAAATCCATCTGCAGATAATAAACTCCCTTTTATTGTATACATTCCGGGTATTAGCTCTATTTCTGTAATATTCGAATCTTGACTTATAATTATGTTTTTCTCCATTGGTTCATCTAATCCTTGTTGTATTCTAGACAGTGATATGGTTATAGTATCATTCGGATTCGGATAATAACTTTGATTAGGCATCACTAGGTCAATAGAAAGTATATTTCCTGCAACATTAATATTTCTTCTAGTTAATGGATATATTTTAATACTCACATTCTTTCTAACTAATGGTTCTAGATAAACTGATCCTAAATTTATCTTTTGTGAGGAAGTGGTTATTCTTAATATCTTTTCCTTGTACCCTGGCTTTGTTAATTTTAAATATCCATTCATACATATTGGCATTTTATCGTTAAATGACTCAACATTCAATATACTATCATGTTTTGTCTTTCCCATTTGACATGTTGCATAATTTCCACAACCAAATGTTATAAATACATCCTTTAATGGCTCTCTTGTTGCAGCATCATAAGTCTTCAAGTATACTTCTCCACTTGTTCTCATCTCTGGTCTGCATAATAGTATTTTTGAATTTCTTTCTTTGTAAGTATAATTCTTACCTGTTCTTGGATCTGTTATTTTTTGACTTATTAATGGATCATACATATCAAAAGAAAATAATGAAGAATCTGCTAATAAAGGCCTTTTTTGATTCATTCCACCATTCTTTCAAAGGGAGATTTTGCTTAATATTTGTCTCAAGAGCAAACATGAATGTATATATTTGTCCTGGCTTATACTCGTCTCTTATCTCCACAATAACAGGATAGCTTATATCGTAAAAGAATTGATATAAATTAGATTTTTCTGGTGGAGCAAAAGAGTAATCGCTTCCTATACCATAATTCTCGAATGGTCCTAATAGTTCATCTTTTGATGGTTGTATATCAAAATATAAATCCTCTCCCATATATAAAAACGATATCTCTGTATTTTTAAGATCTCTGTCTGGGAATAAATCTAGGGTTATCAAATCGATAAAATTTTTCTCTAACAAGGTTAAATTATTGCTTCTTATTTGATGATAATTCTTTGCACCCTTAACCTGCATTAATGGCATGTATGACAATAATAATTGATTAATAGTGTTTTTTACAGATGTCTTAGACCACATTACTACACTGTACTGGCTACTATATGCATACCATGGAGGTAATAAGCTATAGTCAAGACCAGAATGAGATAATAATATATAGGTGGTTAATCCTTCTAAAAACTGGCTGTTGTATTGCCTGGCGGTTATATTAATTGCTAATTCGTAATATTTTAATAATGGTATGTCAACTATTGCCTCATATCTTTCTATGGTTGTCTTTTCATTTTTATATGTAACATTGATAGGATATATTGCAGTTACAAATACATCTTTATCGCGTATTATTGTATTTGCATATAAAGTGCTTGCTGATTTAATTTCATACCCTTGCTTTATAAACTGTTCTAAATTTTCTAAGCAATAATCTATATTTTCGCTTACATAAATGCTTATTTGACGCTCTATTTCATCGAGATAAGGTGCTTGACTAAGTATTAAACAATTATCGCATCCAGTGTAATCATAACTATAAAGCCAGTAAGGTATTGCTTTTTCTATATCTTTTGACAAATACAGCAAATCATTTTCAGTCTGATCTTGATTATTTACATCAAATAATCTACCTGATAAATACACATCATTAGGATCTATATAGCCACCGTGTTTTCCTAATTTTTCTATTGCCTCTCTTGCAACACTCGCAATGCAATCCTCAACAAATAATTGTATTGGTTCAAATCTTTCTGATACTGTTGTTCTTCCAGGTATTGCTTCACTTGACTTGCCCTTATAACTTATATATATAACTAATCCTATGATTAACATTAGAACAATACCTAATATTATGAACAATGCTATTTGACCTCTTTTTTCATTCATTCTCATTGTGTTTTACATTATTGTGTTTTATATTTTTTAAAACTTGTTTATATTTTTTTAATTAAATAAATTTTAGACCATAACAATAAAAAGGCTAATGATAAAAAACTAATTAAAAATCCAATCCAATTATTAGTATAATAAATAATCATCAAAAGTGCTACAAATAAAAATATATAACAAAGAATCAATACAAACAATCTTAATATGGTTTTTTTAATTAAATGAACAAAATTTTTACCAAAGTGTATTAAAAAAATAAAATAACAATATGTGATAAATACAATAATTAACAAAAAAGCCAACAATAATATATTATTTATTGCATAAAATAATACTGAAACTATCATTAATAATAATAAAGTCAGAGATGAATACTTATACCAATGCAAAAGCCACTCTTTAATTTTAAATGTTTTTTCTAACAATAAGTTCATTATTAAATAATCAAATAATAATAATATGAAAGAAATTATTATTGAATAAGATATAACTATTGTTATCAAAAACAATATGAATTGATTAAATAAATATGTATTATCAAAAAATTGATTAACAATATCACTAGGTAACTCAGAATAAGAATTGATATTGTATAAGATTTGAATAAAAGGATAAACAGAATCCATGTTAATGAGTATAAGTATATATGCAGCAAGTGATATTAATAAAAAAACAACTAATTCTAATATTGTGAGTGCGTAAGCTTTCCAAAATTCTTTTTTTCTAAAGAAACTATTCATTTAACACCACTATTTTTTGTTTTAATATTTCTTCACCGGATTTGTATGCCAATACTGCATAATCATAAGATATATCATAATAATCTGCAACATAACCTGTTTCTCCCTGAAATGGGTCGACAAACCGATTTGGAACAATTACAAGTTTAGTATTTCCTTTAAGTAAATAGATATTATATTCTGATTCAAATTTAGGTTGAATATACCATGCAACCTCTATTAATGATTGACTTTCATTATAAACAGTCTTCATAGCTTGAAGTGTTGCAGTTGTATCATATATCTTACTTAAATCAGTACTTATTCCAGAGAATCCCCCTGAGGCTCTATATAATAAATTACCAGTAACATGCTGCGAGCAGACATTAACTTCCCACCCTTTCAAAGTATAACCAAACATTCCAGGAACAGTCTCTTCATCTACAGACTCTCCCCATAATCCAATAATATTATTCCATCCAGGTTTTAAGATGTTATCAGGAGGAAATGCAGCTAATACGAACGAGCTGAACATTATAATCCCAATTATTAATACAATTGATTTATTCATTATAATCCACATCCGCACAATAATCATGAATCTCAGCAGGATCTTTTGGTATATCATTTCCTATGAAGTCAGACCAAAAGTCTCCGGAAAATAATGCAGTAATTTCTCTCCATTGTAGAGCAGTACCAAGAATGCCGCAAGTAACATCTTTCGAACCTGTTGCTAATGATGTTCCAGCAGGAGAATCTGCTCTGACAGCAAGCATTAATCCCAAATAGTCTGAACAATAATAATTATATCCAATATAAGGAGCGATGCCTAAAAGAAATGAAAAGAAACTCTTCAATAATCCTGGAAGTATATTCTCAAAAAAGTGTCCTCCAGTAACATGCCATTGTGCACTATCAATATACAAACATGATTCCATACCATAATCTCTATCACAGATATAACTTGGCATTCCTGCAACTAACTGTGTTTCCATGCATTTAACATATTTGCATCTTATCTGTCTTTCTTTCTGTAAGTTATAAACAACAGCAGGAGCACACAAATCATCCCAATGTGAACTTCTATAAGGATTTATAATCCAATCCTCAGCTTCAAGAGCTGAATAAAATTTCAAATTACGCTCATAATATTTTTGATTAGCATTATTAATATCGCCCCAACCAACACCAGAACCCAAAATACCGCTTGTTGATTCTCCATTTCCCGTAGTACCGCTACCATACCCCCCAACACCATTGCCCGAACCTAGAAAAGGATTACCAGTAATGTCGGCAATAATATTACCAGTATAGTATGGTGAAAACTTATATGGCATCAATCCCTTATCTTTATCTATAATAAATAGTTTTTCCCCAGAATAATATTTTATTCTATCTGATGGTGTGCCACTAATCCACCTAGAATCCGTAATATCACTTCTAACATCCTCAAACCATATAAACTTATATTGCCTATTATCTCTGTTGTTTTTAAGTATTTTTTCAAATTCTTGTATATCCGAATCTGACAAAACAACTCCATCATTCGTTCTTCTTTCTTTAAAAAATTTTTCCATTTCACTATTTGATTCCTCTAATTTTTTAGCTTCCTTTTCATCTATTTTTGTTTTTTCTTTCTCCGTTGTGGCACTATCTATTAACTTAACAATAGAATCGCCAATATTTATCAATCCGGATACTTTATAATGTTGACATGTATATATCAAGCAGGTGCTTTTTATTACAGCACCATATGTTGAACCAGACAATATATTTGTAGGCCAAACATATGTTTGTACTGTTACATCTATACTATTCAAAAGTGTACCAACAGATTTCCATATTGACTCTGCTGGACCTGCAACAATACCAGAAGCAGCCAATAAGACGCACACTGCATATATTGTTGATTTTATTAATTGAAGCACATTATTTATTTTTACAATTATTTGTGCTAATGTACACAGAACCTCAAACACATTAGATATATCTTTCCTTAATTTTATTTCTTTATCCAATTCCCTTATTGCTGCTTTTTCTCTTTGAATCTTTTCATTTACTAATTTATCTAACTGTCCTATCGGGTTATTGTATGGACTAAATGTTATTATTACATTTTCTTGTTCTGGATTAGTGAATGCTATGTTTCCAGAACGTATTCTTGAACTTAATGTACAATTTACTGTGAATTCTCTCTCTGGAAGTTTTGCGTCTTCAAATCCAACATAAAGAACTAATATATTATTGTTTATAACATAATGACCAGTATCTAGTACGTTTATATCTTCTCCTTCATCATCTTTCGCATAACAACTATCAACATTCATTGACATTATTCTTGCGTTATCTTTTTTTGTTATTGTTAATGGAATATATTTCTTTACTGGCAATGAACTTGCTGTCCTGCGGTCTATTTTTATGTTGTTGTCTGCTGTTATTTTTGATATATAATTAGGAACTGTGTTTGGATTTTCTGCACATACTTCAAATGTGAATTCTTTTTCATCTTTATTACCTGCAAGGTCTTCTACTACTATTTTTCTTTTTGATATTATTTGGTCTGTTAAAAATCCATTTATCGTTATTTTGCATTCCCAATCATTATTTTTTTCACAATCTCCATAGAATATATCATTTGATGCTATTCCAGAAGTATTCACATAGGTTTTTAATTCTGATGAAGTATCTTCTTTAACTTTAAATGTTAACTCCATTGTATCTGATGCTACTGCACAACTTGGAATACTTGATGTTATATTTGTTAATATCTTTGGAGCGATTGAATCTATATGCACTGTTTTTTCATAATATGATAATTTATTACCATACACATCTGTTGATTCTGGTGAAACATATACTTTAACTTGATTATTATTTGGAACATTAAACCGGTATATACACTCCCAAGATTCGTTTTTGAAGAAGCAAGGAGCTACTTTCTTTTCATTATTAAACCCTAAAATTATCACACTAAAATTTGAACCCTGATTTATTTCTGCTATGAATGGAACTGAACCAGGAGAGGCATAGCATTTGTCTAAATTTCGTGTACAATGTTCTTTTAATGGACCTACATACTTTACTTGACCTGCATCATTCAAGATATTTAATGACTTCTCTAATGTTTTACTCGCTAAATTATTGCTTGTATCGTAAGCTGTTACATTTATTTTTAAAGTGTTATTATTTACTTTTATAGGAACCCTTATGAATGTGCACTGGTATAGTTCATCTGATTGCTTAATACAGCTTGCTTTTCTATTTCTCAAAGTGTTTTTAATAGCAACATTGTTATTTAATGACGATAAATCTCCATGAACCTTATTCACATCTAGTTTTGGATCATTAATATACACAATTATATCATAATTAACATCTGATGCTTGCCTTGTTGATATTGTTTCTATTATTTGATCATCTCTCATTATCTGCCAATCATCTTGTATTTCTGGGCTCTTTGAATCAAACAGTATTTTCGTAGTATTAGTTACTGATTGCCCAAGCTTATCGTATGCTGTTATTGTTATTGGAAAATCCTCTTGATAGAATTCTGATTCATTAAAGATTATAGTAGAACCATATTGACAAATTGTACTATTAAATTCTATTGTATTTGATTCAGATCCTAAAATGTATGTTATGTAATCTATTCCTGAACATAAATTATTGCCTTGATGATAATAATCCTTTACTATATATTCTACTTTTAGCAAATTTTTTTCTTTTGTTATATTAATCTTTTCTATTTTTGGTGATATCCTATCAATTTTTATATTAGTAGTATATTCTACGGGCGTCTCTTTTTCCTCACGTAATTTAGTGGTTATATTGCTTATTGTAGAGGGTATTGTCTCTCTGTCAAAAAAATATTCACATATGTAGTAATTATTCGATTGAGGATTGCATATCATGGGTTTCCATTGACCATTAGTTAATTGTATGCTGACATTTGCTGAAGCATTAACATAAAATATTGTTATATCATCCGCTTTCCTCCAACCATTAACCATATTTTCTCCAGATACTCTGTAATCTAATGCTAGAACTTTAGCTGAAAAGAATGTTAAAGATAATATCAAATATATAGATATCCATGCAAACACTTTTTTATAATGATTAAATTTTACCATATGATCATCACATATTCATACCTAATCATATTAACCTATAAGTAAAGTATATACAAATATATTAACCTATAATAAGTATTATATAAATAAAGCTTATAATAAAAAATTACACTAGGAATCAATTATCCTTTACTCTAGTCTAGGACGTAATAAGTAATCTTTACCCTTCTGATATTCATCCAATGAGGGATAATTTTCAAGCATTAACCAATTTCTAGGTATAGGTTGTTCTAAAACATAAAATATTATCTTATTTTTTTGACCATAAACGTCTCTCTCTGTTAATGTGAAATTAAACTTTGCTCCACCATTTGCAAATGTTGTGAAATTTTGCTCTGGCAACTCTACTCTTATGGTGTTTGTACACCATTTTCCAAGTATTTTTATCCCACCACATTCTTTTCTTATCTCTTTAGGTATAGTTATATTTCCATTATATATTATAAATGCGTTCACCTCATATGTCCCGGGTACGAATCCCACTTTATCTATCGAAACAATCGAAATATTTGTAGCATTCGATATTCCGGATAAAAGTTCATCTCTTGTTTTTTTATCTATTTTTCCTTCATCATATAATTTTTTTATTTGATTTTTTTGTTCTTCACCAAGATTTACATTATTACCTCTGCCTGTTATTGTTATTAATCCAACTTGCGGAATATCCATATCATAAGGAGTAGTCTTAACTCTACTTATAGACATTAAAACTGTTTGGTTTTCTGATAATCTCTCTGCTTGCTTATAGATTTCTCCTATTCCATTTATTCTTATTTTTTCTACATTTTCAGGTGTTCTTTTTAATACTTCAACTTCCTTCTCTATAATAGGCCATAATTTTACTTCGAAAAATTGAGGATCAGATCCTTCAACATTATTGTATTCTATTGCTGAACTCATATATCCGGGTTTTTCATAGAATATTAATCCTCCTAATTGACAGAATGGAAACTTTTCAGCTATTTCTGCATAATTCCCTTTCATTTTTGTTTTCCCTATTAAATATTGATTTCCGCAAGAATAATAAACATATACATCTTCAAGCGGTTCTTTAGTATGCGCATCTATCGTCCTTACAGTAATTGTTCTATTAACTTTTTGTATTTCAGAATCTAATCTTATTGAGCCTGTTCCACCTAAATTATTAATACTCAAATTGCCTTTTACGGGAACATTTTTTCTTATATTGACTTCGAGTGCATAATCAAAAGTATATCCCTCACCATTAAAAGCATCAGGATCTGTTATTCTTACGATTAACGGATAACTAATATCATATTTAAACTTATACTCTTTAATAAATAAACCAGCCATTCTCATTAATGGATATTCAGGTGTGTATTCATCAGGTCTTAATATTTCTGAACCCCCAAAATCTAAGTATATGTCAGAATATGGATAAATAAAATTTGTATATAAATCATATGTCTTATTATTCAAATTATACTCCATACTGTTATATATTCCATCGGCATAAATAGAATAATCGCTCAAATCGGTACTCATTAATTGCCAATCGTTTATAGTGCCTATTATCCTAATAAATGACATAAAAGGAAGAACATCATTAATTAATATGTCCTTTACTCTACTCCTCGTCCACATTAAAACATTAGTTGATAATTCAACTCTCGAAAGCGGTGGAAGCTTACTAGTATCCATTCCTGAATAAATAGTTACTAAATTCATTGTCTGTAACTCTAAGAAATTTGTATCTATTTCCTGCTGTGTTATCTCTGTTGCTAATTCATATATTTCTTTCAATTTTACATTATGTCGGGCTATGAAATACGATATCTCTGTTTTATGACCAGAGGATAAGCTTCTTATTTCTAATGGATACCTTAATAAAAATTCAACATTATTTTCACGAACTATTACTGTCGTATCTACAGGACCTCTTTTTATATCGAATAAGTTTTCAAAAATAGTAAAATCCAAACATCTTTCTATATTTTCATTAATATACTCAGATAATTGTTTTTCTATACTATTAGCTCCTTTGCTGTTTATTACACATGCATCTTTTTCATCGCATAATGGAGGCCTAAAACTATCTAAACAACCGATTGTAGATGATGAACACTCCCTTAAATGATACCAATAGGGGAGTACTTGTGGTTCAAAAATTAAAGCATCAGAATTGTATGGTTGAAGAGATATTCTACCATTAAACTTTATGTAACCGCCATTTTGTCCTGCTTTTATTAAAGCTTCTTTTGATGTTTCCTCTAAACAATTTATGACATATGTTTGTATTGGTTTTACTTCATCTGTTACTTCTAAATTATCTACTGGCGGTTTTATTTTTAATGTTCCGCTTCTCAGATAAACAATTAAAGATATAATAATGATTATTATTAATCCTATGGCTACAAATATTGTTATTTGAGATTTTTTGTTATTTATTTTCTTAACGTTATTTATTATTTTATTATTATTAATTTTACTAATATTACTCTTATTATTATTAATTTTAATGTTGTTTGTTTTATTAGTGTGGTTTATTTTACTACTCATATTTTATTTTACTATCATGCCTGATTTTACTAGGATGATTTATTTTATTAAGTTCTTTGATAAATACCATATCCTTTCTTTCCATATATTCTTAACCTCCATTAAACGGTTTACCGCTTCCTATATTACCAGAAGGATATCCGGGCACATTATTATCAATAATAGGTCTTCCAGTATTGAATACATTTTGTCTTATTGGTCTACAGAAATCTTTTGCCGAATCTCCTCTATCTGGAAAATTTCCTTTGAATGATACACATATTTGAGTATATTTCTTCTTAGATAATATTGCTACTGCGTTACTATCATAATTGTGTGCTGGCAATATTCTATCCCTCTCATACCACTTTGAACTTCCACTAGGTCCTTTTAAGACAATGTTGAAGGAAACATCAGAAACAACTGGTCCTACTAAATATGTTATAGTATATAAGTATGTGTTATTTTCATAATCTAAATATTCTGCACCATAAGAAAGAACTAATTTACAGCCTTTTCCTGGAGAATTATACACAACTATATACTGTTCCTTCTGGCTGTTCGCTTCCTATGAGCAATGGACCATTATCGGGGTTGCACAAATTGTTTTTCCATATTTCTGGATCAACTGCATTGGCAACTTTCGTTATATATTCAGCAGGACCGAACTTATCAACCCAATAATCTGCTGTTAAAAACTTTCTTAACCCCAGCTGATTCATGAAAATATTCACAAACACCATTGCTTTCTGCTTAAGCATATATATCCTATACTCCTTTTTTGCTTCAGAATATTGTTCAATCTTCTGTTTAAGTTCTTCAGAATCTTTCTTATAATCTTCAAATCTTTTTAATAAATTTCCATTTTTAGCTAATTTAATGAACGCTCTTTGACGATCTGATAATTTTGTGTCATCAACATCTAAATGATGTTCTACAGGATATCCATCATTATCAAAGGTTAATATTTTTATGTCAAAGGATTTTTTATCGTTCTCTTTTTCATGATAATAAAGAACATTGTCTTTAAAATAATAGAATTTATTATCTGAAGTCAAGGAAGGATCATCAACGATTTTAATATTATCGCTACCATATGGAAGAACCTTTAATAGTGATTCGTACTGTTTATTGCTACTTGGTTTTCTATTATTTTCAACATCTTCATAACCCCACCTTATCTTTTGTCCGATGTATAAAAGGATTTGACTGTATTTTTAAAAACATAGCCCTAGCTTCCTGTTTTGCAGAATCATATTTTGTTCTTGGATCCACTTGATTTATTTTATAAAACTTATCTTTTTCTTTTTTATCATCATTATTAACACCATCTTTTTCATTAAAATTATTAAAGTAAGAAGATATAATTAATTGTGAATTATCATTAAATTGTGCTGCCTCTAAAGGTATTTGAGGATAATTTTTTGAATATTTCTTATTATAATCTTGTACCTTGATATTCCATTCTTCAATATTTCGTTTTCTTATCTCTGGATTTTGCGAACCGTGTGCATTCACTATTAAATACGTATATTCTGATAATCCTCCAAATCTCCTGTAAACATCCATTTGTAATTTCTGTTCTTTTGTTGGAACATATTGTGGCACAGGTATTCCAAATAAACTATTGCTTGGATAACAATCCGGCCCAACACATCCTGCTGTCTGACAAAAATCTCTTGATGAATCATAAGTAAATTCTTTTGACATACTTGTTTTTTTCTGACCTGAAATATACTGATTTAATGCGTATGGAACATTACATAGGATTATTGCTGTATCGCTTTCTGAACTTTTACAAACATCGGAATCACTAAATAATTTTAGAACTTCAACCAATCCTGTACCAAATGACATCCTAACTACGTCTGCCATATTTGAGAATAGGTTCTTCCCAATTCTAACATATGGAATCTCAAATACCTCCCCAACTATTATAGAACATGTTTTTGATGCTTTCATCACATCACATTGGCTTACATCTAATCCAGAAGCACTATACACTTTTAAACATTCTAAGTATTCACAATCTACTTGCCTGTACTTATTAAGATTATAAACCACTCCTGGAATACATAATTTTAGAGCAGACATTACCATACTGTTCTTCAAATCTGAATTAGTCAATCCGTCAGTTAATTCTTCACCTAATCCTAAAGGTAATTTTTTTCCTATTTCTGTTATTGAATCAGCTAACGACTCATCTGGTTGTAATGGCTTATTCCATTCAAGTTCGCAACTCATAAAAGTGCATGCTTGACCTATTATGCCCATAAATGGCAATTCCTTACTTTTTTTATTATTAAAACCCAAATCGTCTTCTTCATCAGGATTATAAAATAATTCCTGCAACTCCTTGCTCATTTGAAAAATTGAACCACCGGATTCCTTTAATGGTGAACCAAGAACAGGCCCTAAAGAAAACCCTATAAGTTGGATAGTAACACCTGATAATCCTGCATAATCTAATGTATTTTTAATATTACATATACCTCTGAGCTTTTGTCATAAATGAATCAAGATTTGCTATTAACATTGAATAATCGCTTGTTGTTGATTTTTCAATATCTTTTATTTTTTTAACATATTCTTCTCCTGGGGCATCTAATTGACTGTTTCTTAATTGAAATGGAATCTCAATAATCAATATTTGTGGTTTCTTATAAACATATTTACCTTCCCTTACATATGCTGATATGTTACATAAAACTCTGGTATCATCTTCAAAAATATTATAATTTCCTGAGGATGTTGCAAAAGTAAAATCTATTCTATGATCATTACCTATGCCTTTATATTTATCAACAATTTTTATCTCTGAAAATAATAAGGAAGCAGCTACTATGTCCTGATTCTTTAATTTTATTACACAATCATCTACTGATAAATCTTGAGATAACAACTGAACATCAACTCCTTGCTTAACAGACACAGAATAATAAGCATGAGCGTACACGGGTATTTTATTAAATTCAGCTAATTTAAGGACTGCCCTATTCAGTCTTGATGGAACTGTTTTAGTTAATGATGCCATTAAATTTGATGGTGTAAGATTATCAGACTTAAATCCTAATATTCTTACTTTTTCAGTTCTAGTAATGGTATTATTTACTAGATCGCTTACATTGATAATCACATTCGCATCATAGTATCCTTCCCTTATTGGAGAAACCACCCATTTGCACATAAATAAATTTCCAGTAGAATTAGTGCATACTGCATTAATTGTTTCATTTTTTATTAGGTCAAAATATGCGTTCGCAATTACTCCCGAATCTAGTTCATTAACATCTACTTCAAGATTAATTGTCGCTCCTGTTATCAGAAGATTCTCACCTAATTGATTATTTGAGCTCCAATTTACTCCTGTTATTTGTGGTATTGAATTATCGCATAACAACTTTCTGGAATATGATGGGAGTCTATTACCTGAATCATCTTGACTGGTAGGGTTACTTGTCAATATACGTATCTCTAAAGGACCGTTACAGTTTATGTTTGCAAATCCTATACATTGGTTGCCAGTGCAATTAACAACTCTCCCAGAAGTTTCTGCTATGCTAAAAAAAATTTGTTTCTTCTCAAAATTATCTTTTGATAGCTCAAATATTAACTTGTTTATTCCATTCTTAACATAGCATATATCGTTATTACAATAATCAGTAAATATTTTCACGTTAGGTATTATGTTATCTATTGTAAAAGACTTCTCTAATTGTTCTGTAACTTTATTGCCTGATGAGTCTAATGCAGTTACATTTATTAATATAGAATTTTTATTTACATTTAATGATATCCCCCGTACTTTACAATCATAAAAGTTTATATTTTCAGAAATATTAATGCCACAAGAGGATAATGGAATAATAGTATTCTTATATACCTGTTTCAAAACCGGATTATTTGTTAATTGACTTAAATCGGCAACTAAGGAGGTTAAATTTCTCTCTTTTATTTTGAATTCAACAATCACGTCAAAATCCGTGTTTGGTGCGATAATATTAAGAGGTAAACCATTATTATATATTTCAATAGAGATTATTTCTGGCGCATCAACATCAAGAGTAATATTTTTTAGAAACTCTTTTTTTATTTTCCAGTTTATCAGTTACCTCAATATAGAATTCTCCTTCCCCTGATTCAATTACTGATAATGTTTTTAACACCTTTTTTTGAACATTCGGAATCATTAAAAGTTATGCTATCTATATTGCTGCCTTTCGCACCATACTTCTAACATTGACAATCCGGAACATAATTCATTTCCATTATAACCTTTATCAGCAACATCATAATTCAAGGTTACATTTCCATTACTATTATTTAATACGTACGTTATCTCTCCTATTGAATTATCAACGTTTATAGATGCGGTTACGCTTTCACCCTCTTGATTGATTATATTATAGGATACAACAGCTTCATTTCGTGTATCGCTCACAGCACAATAGTATTTCATGGACTCCTTTTGACAAGTCGGATTTACACCATTTATTGATACTATATCAGAAGTAGAAGATATATTAAATGATACGGTATCTGTTATTTTCCTAAAGTTTTTTACTTGATTGGAGCCTTCAACATGTGAAACATAAAGTGAGGCATAAGCAGGTAAAACTAGCGATATAAATATAAAAAGCACTAAAATAATCTTTAACATAAAAAAATATGAACCATTTAGTTTTGAACAGATTAACTTTGATGTTCTTAAATTCACACCACACCCACTCCTAATATTAATTTAAATTAAAATATACTAAAATACAATGAAACATCATATAAACAATAAAACACCATATAATAAAATAAACACACTAAAATAAACCATAATAATTATACTCATTTTTGAATACATATATAGTATAAAATTCAGAATACATATTTATAAATATTTCTGTTTAGAATTAATAAATTTTCAAAGATTAATTAAAAATTAAAAATAAATTAAAAGACTAAAAAGAATATAACAAAATTAAAAGCAATATAAATTAAAAAAAAGACATAAGAAAAAGAGAATACAAAAAACTAATTACAGGAAAATTTATCTGAAGAAAAAAATATAGATACATAAAAAAGTATCTGATTAGATTATCTAAGTCTAATTATTACATAATAAGTCTAATTATTATAAGTCTAATTATTATATAAGTATTATATAATTACTAATTATTATATAAGTTATTATATAAGTATTATATAAGTATTATATAATTATTATCTATTATCTAATTACCCCGCTAGTAACTTTATCTATTTTTAAATTTCCATTTAATATCTTTACATCTTTTTCTTTAAAATAAACCTTTCCATCCCTTGCAATTAATGGAATATCAGAAAACTCCTTAATAGTTATTTTAGGAAGATTTTTTATCTTATTAACCTTTTCTTCATTTATTTCATCAATGTATGCATAACTTCCTATCTCGGCATCTGGAATTAGTAAACCAACAACACCATTTTCCTCACACGCGAGAAGCATTCCATTACTCTCTACCCCTCTTAAGTTTTGCAGGTTGCAAATTTGTTACAACAAGTACTTTTTTCCCCAACAGTTCTTCTTCTTTATAATAAGGCACTAAACCTGATACTATAACTCTTTGTTCATCACCCAAATCAATATGTTCTATATATAATTTCTCTGCTCTCGGATGTTTTTCCACTTTTGTAATTTTTGCAACACGTAATTGTAGTCTATCAAATGGAGAATCCATTCCTGCAATTTCAACTTTTTCTGATTTTTCAAATACTATACGCTCTATTTTCTCAAATATTATTTTCGCTTCACCTATTTTATGATCTCGTAATCTCAAATCAATATTGTGTAATGATGGCCTCTCAATATTCAACTGTTTTGAGATATTATCAGAATAATCTGGAAGCAGTGGTTGTAATATTATAACTAAATCTTTAACTATATTAACCGCAGTATTTATTACTTGTTGAGCTTTTTCCCTATCCGTTTTTATTAACTTCCAAGGTTCGTTTTCTTGAAAATATTTGTTTCCTAAAGCAGAAAGTCTTGATATTGATTGAGATGCTTGTCTAAGCTCGTAATGTTCATAGAAATCTAATGTCTCATAAACAATTGCCTTGGCTTCAGATAATATTTTTTCATCAGTACCGATAGTTATTTTTGAATTAAAGTTTTTATTTGTAAATGATAAAACCCTATATATAAAATTTGCAATATTACCAATAAGTTCGTTGTTTATTCTTTCCCTAAGATCATCAAAATCAAGATTCACATCTGACATGGTTCTTGAAAGATTTGATGCAACGTAATATCTAAAATATTCTGGCTTAACTAATTCTTTTAATTCTGCCGCACTAATGAATGTTCCTCTTGATTTTGACATTTTTTCATTATTAACATTAAGGAATCCGTGAACTAGAATATTTTCTGGAAGCCTTATATCTGCACCCATTAAAACTGCGGGCCAGAATAGTAAATGAAAATAAACTATGTCTTTTCCAATTATGTGTATTATTCTTGCATCATTCCAATACTTTAATCCTTCTTCTATAGAGCCAAGATTATGTGAGAGGCTGCTTATATATCCTATCGGTGCGTCTAACCAAACATAAAAATACTTATTTTCTTCTCCGGGAATTTTAAAACCAAAATAAGGACCGTCTCTAGATACACACCAATCATCAAGGCCTTTTTCTATCCATGATAAAACCTGGTTTCTTATTTCTGGTTGTAACTCTGTATTATTTGTTAACCAATCCCTTAATTTTTCTGAAAACTTGCTTAATTTAAAGAAATAATGATCGGAATTCTTTCTTATCGGCGCGTTTTTTGCATAATATACAATAAGGTTTTATCAATTCAAACCGGAGTATACGCTGTTCCACATTTTTCACATTGGTCACCATACTGTTCTTCAGCACCACACTTAGGACATTTGCCTTTTACATATCTGTCCGGAAGAAATCTATTATCATGTTCACAATATGTGAGTTCTATGGTTTTTTTGTATATTAAATCCTTATCTAATAATCTTTTAAAGATAATCTCTGAGAGGGCCCTATTCTCTGGGCTATTAGTAGTATAATAAGAGTCATAAAGTATATTGAAATTCTTAAAATCTAATAAATGTAATTCCTCCATTTTTTTTATTAATTCTTCTGGAGGAATTCCTAATTGAGAGGCCTTTATTTCTATCGGTGCTCCATGAGTATCCTCTGCGCCGCAAAA
>BPGB01000006.1 GCA_026002815.1 Candidatus Woesearchaeota archaeon
CTGAAAAATTTAAAATAACAGAAAAGGAATCTTGTTTGTTATATGATTATGTTCGTGAAAATAATTTAGTAATTCAGATGAAAAAAGATTCGGGGAGTACTTCATATTATAATTGGGACGGAAGCAGTAATTCTAAATTACCTGCTATTATAAAAGAAACTTCTGTATATTGGATTAAAAATGAGGAGAATTAATGAATATTTGTTTTATTTTTGCAGATAAGCCCCATGAATTGAACACCAGCATTTATCGTATTATTTTACCTGCTTACGGAATATCTAAATTACCAGAAAAGCATAAGGTATCTATGATGCCGATAGATTTATTTGTTAAGGGTGGTAATGATGTTGATTTAGCCGTAAATGATGCCGATATAATTGTTATTGAAAGAAACTTTTTTGGTGATGTGCTACATAAAATGTTAAGTCTTTATATGCAAGGTAAAATTATTGTAACGAATTTCGATGATGCTTACCATGCTATTACCCCTACTAATCCTTCTTATACATTCTGGAATGAAGGTAAAATTAAGATAACAGAAAATGATAGGATTGTAGAAAAATATATTTATCCTCATCCTTTTGAACAATTTAAGAGAGGAATTTCTATTTCTCATGCAATGACTTTGCCGAGTCATTTTTTGGGTGATTATTATCAAGAGATAACAGGTACACCTTCTTATTATGTAAGGAATTATTTTGAAACAAAAAATTATCCATATATAAAACGACCAAAAAATAAAAAAGAATTTATTATCGGTTGGGGTGGTTCTTTATCTCATTATGAATCTTTTGTAGATTCATCTGTTATTCCAGCATTGGAAAGAATAGTGAAGGAAAGAAATAACGTTAAGGTTTGTATTGTAGGAGATAAAAGAGTCTATGATAAACTACCTTTTGAAGAAAAAATGTTTAAAAATTATGTAAAAAATGAAGAATGGGGTACAATGCTTGCGAATACATTTGACATTGGAATAGCCCCTCTTTCTGGTGAATACGATAAATATCGGTCAGATATTAAGGTAGTTGAATATCTCTTAACAGGAAAGCCTTTTGCTTATAGCAATTTACCCCCTTATAAAGAAATAAAGAATAAAGGGGGGCTATCAGCAGGTTCTAATATGAACAGTTGGTATGATACATTATCAGAAATTTTAGATAAATATGATGAAAAAGTAGAAGCCATTTTAGATACTTTTGATAGAAATTCTGTAGATATTTATGAACAATCTCAAAATATTGTAAATATTTATAAACAGATTATTTTAACAGAAGGCAGAAAGGGATATAATAGCAATGCAGATTTATTTATTGACTAGTTGCCTTGAATCAATATTAACATTCTTTATTTTATTGGCTACAATAATTGGATTAATTTATATTTATAAAAAGGTAAAGGATGATTTAAATGATTAAATTACTGGTTTCTATTGTAAAATTTTTATTTCGTATTAGGACAATTGAAGATACTTATAAGGATTCTATCCGAGATTCTAAAATTATTGCTAAATATCGAAAATAGGGTATTGACATTTTTTATTTTTTGTGATAATATAAGTATATTACAATGTATATCACAATTAAGGAGATAAAAAATGCTCAATCAGTTTTTAGAATATACTCAAAAAACAAAAAGCCCTAATACTTATCGTTCTTACAAAAAAGCATTAGAAATCTTTGGGGAATATTGTAATGCCAATAATAAAGATGTTAACAATTTTTCCTTAAAAGATGCTTATCATTTTCAATCTGTTTTATCTGATACTTTATCTCATTCATCGGTTAATTCTTATTGCAGATACTTATCCTCTTGTTTTCAGTTTTTACTTGAAAATAATTTTGTTTCAGAAAATCCTTTTTCTCAAATTAAGCCACTCAAAGAGGCAAAAAAGATTTTTAAAGTTTTATCAGAAGAAGAAATTGAAAAGATTTTAGAAGTTAATAAAAAGAATAAAGAAGATATTCTGATTTTCTCATTGTTAACCTTTGCTGGTTTGAGAAGAGATGAATTGGTTAATATTAAGATAAGCGATATTGAAGGTAATAAAATTAAAATTCGTGGTAAAGGCAACAAGGAAAGATATGTTTTTATGAATAAAAGTACTTATGAAAAATTTTTAGATTATATTAAAATTCGTAAACCTGTATCAGAATATCTTTTCTTTTCCCCACAGAGGGGAAAATATACCACAGAAGCAATCCGATTAAAAGTAAAATCGCTTTGTAAAAATGCAGGGGTTGATAATTCAAAAATTACCCCCCATACATTGAGAAGAACTTTTGCTACAAGACTTTTGACCGCTGAAGTCAACATTAACGTTATTCAAAAGGCAATGGGGCATAGCAATATCAATACAACAATGCGATATGCTCAAATTCGTGATGAATTGTTAGCAAATGCTTTTGAGGTATAACAGAATGAATGACATAACCCCCATTCAGATAGACTATCCAAATTTTGATGAAAAAAAATTTTTACTTTATTTTGGAGATAACTTATTGGAAGGATTAAATTTTTACCAAAAAAAGTATAATCAACAACCCGAAAAGGTGTATTTTGACCCGAATAAAAAACTAATTGTTTTTATCTCAAAAGAGATAGATAATCAAATAGATAGACGATAAGGAGATAAGCGATGGAAGCCAGCGAAATTATTTTGATTGTTGCATTAGTTGTAATCGGACTCGGAATTTCTTTCTACCTTGATTGGGATTTTTGGACGGATAAAAAGAAAACAAAATAATTGCTTATATGGAGGTGTAGTTCAATGGTGAGAACAGCGGTCTTATAAGCCGTAGGTTACAGGTTCGACTCCTGTCATCTCCACTCTGGTAATTGGAAAAAACTAATAGCAGGGATGGCATTGCTACAAAGTAAAGGAGAACAAAAAATGCCCGAATATGTTTTCAAATGCAAAGATTGTAATCAAAAATTTTCTATTTTTTTAAAAATGGCTGAAACCATTGATTATATTCGTTGCCCTCATTGTAAATCAACAAATGTTGTTAAAAAGTATTTTCCTACGCCTATTCACTTTAAGGGAGGAGGATTCACTAAAAGCACAGAGGAAAAGGGAAACTAAAAAAAAAAAAATTAATAAAATTTACAATTTATTAACTTGACAAAAAAATATATTTATGATAAAAAATATATATGATTATGGGGGTTTATAATCATATATATTATATTTTAAGAAAGGAGAATTAATTTGAAGAAAAATTTTGCTTTTTGTTGTTTTTTTATTTTATTGGTTATTATTTTTATAATCCTTACGGGGAATTATACGGAAAATAATCATAATCTTATTCATCCTGTATATGCTAACAACCTAGAAGAAACTCAATCAGATTGGGAAATGCTTTGTGAGGGGAATGTAACAGTTCTTTTCAGTCATTACACCATTAATCAGACTCCCGTTTGGGTTGTTTCTTGTTCCTCTGAAATGCCTACGGAAACTCCTACGGTAGTGAATACTGAAACTCCTACTGAAACTCCTACTGAAACTCCTACTGAAACCCCTACTGAAACATCTACGGGAACGGTTACAATTACTTTATCTCCCACTAATACCCCTCAACCTACCAATACACCTACACTTGAACCTACTATTATTCCTACAAATACTTTGACTCCTACCAGTACACTTCAACCTACTATTACCAGTACTTTACCTACTCAAAATCCGAATAACGGATTGGTTATCAACCATGAATCGGTTGAATTATTTGATGAAATTCCCCAAGAATACTTGAACTTGGCTTTTCAGAAAAGATTTTATTTTGTTGACCAGTCGGTAGGAGGGAATATTTACGAAGGAATTAATTGCATGAATGTACCCTATGGTCAGGCTTTGAATCATTGCAAACGTTCAAATCATACAGGAATCCCCTCTTACAGTGTTGACCCATTAGAAGTTTATTGGAACGGGTTCTATCCTTCTACTAATGTTTCTTATAATTATTGGTCGGATATTGGCACTAATTGTACAAACAGTGCAAACCAAATGATTTCTTGCTTTCTCGATAAAATAGAGAACATAAAAAGTGATTATGACATTTTATCTTTTCAAGTGTCTTATTTACAGGTTGACGGAAATAACAATTGGATATTTGATATTTTTAGCCAATTTAATCAGTTAGAAAATTGGCAAAGTAATAATCCTGATAAAACTATAATTTACTGGACTACTTCTTTATCGAGAGGTATTGGCACACAAGAAAGTGAACAATTCAATAATCAAATGAGGGAATACGCAAGTATAAATAATAAAGTTTTATTCGATGTTGCTGATATTTTGAGCCATGACCCACAAGGTAACCCATGCTATGATAATCGAGATGGTATTCAATATACGTTTAACAATCGTTCAGAAAATTATCCTGACGATGGGTTAAATATCCCCGCCATTTGCCCTCACTATACAACCGAAATAGACGGAGGTCATTTGGGTAGTGTTAGTGCTGGAAAAATAAGACTTGCAAAAGCCTTTTGGGTAATGATGGCGATGATGCAGGGATGGAATCCCTAAAAATTTTATGGAGGATTTTTTATTATGAAAAAAAATATTTTGATTTATTTTTTGATTTTTTTACCTGTTTTAATTATGGCGGCTACTTTTATGCCTCAAACCAATTTAAGTTGGGAAAGAGTTTGTGAGGGAAAATTAAATATTGAAAGAGTTGAAAATGGGATTTTGGTAAAGTGTATTCAAGAAGATACCCCAATTCCTACCACACAACCTACCAGCACAAATACACCTATACCTACTCCAGAATCAACGATTATACCTAATCCTACCCCTACTCCAATTTCTGGTGTTTATGAGCCTTATCCAGATGCCCCATTATGCGAAGAACATCATTATAACGAATATCATTCTTTATTTAATCCTGTTTTGGGATGCCATTATGACCATACTCACGGGGATAATCCTCATCTTTTAGATGATGTTTTTGGTACAGAAGTTTATGATTTAATGGGTGGTGAAATTTCTTATGAATGGCATACTCCACAAGAGAATGAGGAAATCAAGCACAAGTCATATATTTGGCTTGTAGAAAAAGATTTACCTTGTTATTCTCAATTTTCAAATGGTTGTATTATCCACTATCGGGCATTTGTTCATAATGATTTACATAATGTATTTAGTACACACCATTCAGCATTGATTGAAGCCTATGTTTGCGATGAATTAAGATACCCCACAGAAGGAGATAGGGTTTGTGGAAGAATGCTTGTATCTGGACACCAATTAACAGGGGATTTGATGATAGATAATGCTCAAGTATTAGACAGGGTAGAACCTTCAAATGCACCCAGACCAGTTATGCTCCATTATGATAGTGTTGGTAACAAAAATGTGGCTACATGGTATCCTGTATTTTCATCGTGGATGAGAATTAGTACTGAAATTGGGGATATGTTTGGCTATTATCCTATTCCTTCATCTTCTCTACCTACTGACCCTTCAAATTTAGAATTTACACTTTTAACTGGAAATGCTAGCAAGGTTCAACCGCATGTAATCAGCGTTGGTTTTAGCAGGGCAAACCTGAACAGCATTGGAGTATCTTTTACTAATGAATTTATTGATTATCGAGGATTCTTAAATGTGATGACTGCAAGACCTGATAATTGTGTTCAAATTTCAGCAGAATGTTCTCCTTTGATTATAGAGCATGTACCGAACATTGGACAGTTTCAACATAGAGGAGAATATAAAGAATTTGATATTTTCTTTAATAATCAATCAAGTAATTGGATTGTGTTTCCTCAATTTGCACCGTGAAAGTTCTAATAGTTTTCTTATATTAAAGACTTGACAAACTAATTTTATTGTGTATAATATAAGTAAGGTTGCTCACAGCAAACAAATAAAATCGAGATAATTAATATCTAAAAAATAGCAACCTGTTTAAAAAGGCTTCCTACAGCAAAAAACTAAAAATTGATTAAATAAATCTAATTTTATGGAAGCCTGAACTTTTTTAAAAAAGAGGATTAAGAAATGTTCAAAAATGCTTTTGATAATTTTTCTTTGACTGAAAATGGAGATATTACAAATCGCTCGACTACAAATCCAGTTTTAGATTTCTTTTATTTTGTTCCTAATATTTTACCAATCACAGAAGGAGATAGAGAAAGGTTAATTGAATTATTTGAAAAGTCATGGAAGCACAGCGAAAATGATACTGTGAAACTTCTTTTTTATGTTCGTGATATTTTAGAGGGAGCAGGAAAAAGAAGTGTTTTTCGATTTTTAATTAACTATATTTCACAGAAATATCCTCAAAAGTTTTCTAATTTAATAAAATTTATTCCTGAATATGGACGATGGGATGACCTGTATTCTTTGTTTAATACACAGTTAGAAGATGTAGCCCTGCAAGTTATTAAAGATGGGATTGATTCTGACAATGGCTTGTGCTTGAAATGGCTACCAAGAGAAAAGAAGAAAAATCATAAAGCATTTTTGAAAATTATAAAGTTTTTGAAAATTTCACCAAAAGAATATAGAAAATTAATTCTATCTAAAAGCCCTGTTGTCGTAGAACAGCAAATGTGCAAAAAGGAATGGTATCAGATAAATTTTTCTCATGTGCCTTCTGTGGCTATGAAAAAATATAGAAAGGCATTCTCTAAAAATGCAAGTGAATTTTTTGCTAAATTCTTGGAAAATGTTTCAAATGGTACTGCAAAAATTAATACAAAAGCCGTTTACCCCAATGAAATTGTTTTACACTTTTTGAAAAAAATTGAAACATGGGATAAAGAATACTTAATAAGTGATGAATTTAAGAATGATTTAGCAAATCAAGCACTTAAAGCACAATGGGAAAATTTGAGAAATGTTTTCGAAGGGAAGGAATACAGCATACTTCCTGTTTGTGATGTTTCTGGCTCAATGTATAGCCCAAAAAGAATACCTATATCTGTTTCAGTAGGGCTTTCCCTTTATTTTGCAGAAAGAAATAAAGGTAAATTTAGTTCTGTTTTCCTTACTTTTAGTGAGAATCCTCAATTTGTTGTTTTAGATGAAAATAAAGATTTATTTGAAAAAATGTATAAAATTATTAATTCTAATTGGGGTTACAATACAAATATTGTAAAAACACTGGATTTACTTTTGAGGTATGCTACTTCTAAAAAACTTCCTGATTCAGAAATGCCAAAAACACTCTTAATTATTTCAGATATGCAATTTGACCCTTATTATGATAACAAAAATAATAATTCTGTTGAATATGTGCTTAACAGTTTTGAAGAACATGGTTATACTAAACCTAATATAATATGGTGGAATGTTGGTAGTTATCAAAATGTGCCTGTAACAGCAGAAGAAAATGGAGTTGCAGTAATCACAGGTTATAATCCAATGGTTGTAAAGTGCCTGTTGAATAAAGAAACTTATACACCAGAAATTATTGTAAAAGAAATTATTAATTCCAAAAGATATGAAAATATTTATGTAAAAAGTTAACTGTGAAAACAAATAAATACAGTTAAAATTATACAAATAGAGATTATAATAAGGAAGTAATAATCTCTATTTTTGTTTTTGGTACTTGACAAACCTTATTTATTTTGATATAATGTACTTATATGTAAGAAAAACTAAAAAAAGGATAAAACCATGTACCTAATTGAAAATTTCTTATTTGATTTTGTTACAATATTTTGTATGCCTGCTTTTTGTATGTTTATAATGTTTCCTGTTGGAATATTCCTAATGAATAGGGCTTATACTTCTCTTAAAAATGGTGCAGATTGGCATGAGGTTGAATATAGAGAAGATGGTAGTATCCGTAGGGCAGAATGGAGAAAACAAAAATAAATGAACCATATTTATTATTCTGAAAATTTATCTATTTTAAAAACATTAAAAAGCGATTCTGTTAACCTTGTATATATTGACCCCCCATTTAATACAGGTAAAATTCAATCAATTCATGGAAATTCTTATAAGGATAAGTTTCAAAGTTTGGATTTATATCTTGATTTTTTGAGAGCAAGAGTAGAAGAATTATATAGAATTTTAAAAGATACAGGTTCTTTCTATTTTCACATTGATTACAGATATGTGCATTATTGCAAAGTGATGATAGATGAAATTTTTGGAATTGAAAATTTTATGAATGAAATTATTTGGGCGTATGATTATGGGGGCAGAAGTAAAAAGAAATGGTCAGCAAAACATGATAATATTTTGTTCTATGTAAAAAATAATAAAAAATATTATTTTAATTATGAAAATGTTGAGCGTTTACCTTATCTAGCACCCAATTTAGTTACACCAGAAAAAAGAGAGCGTGGTAAAACTTATACAGATGTTTGGTGGAATACAATTGTTCACACTACTGGAAAAGAAAGGGTAAATTATCCTACTCAAAAGCCAGTTGAAATAATTAAACGGATTATTAAGGTTTCCTGTCCAGAAGGTGGTGTAGTTTTAGATGCCTTCGCTGGAAGTGGTACTACTGGTCAGGCATGTTTAGATTTAGGTGGTACAACAAAATATAAATTTATTTTGATTGATTCAAATGAAGATGCTATCAATGTAATGAGAGATTTGTAGATTGGGATTATATAGAATGGTATGGGATTATATAAAATGGAAGAAATAAATTTTGATTTTGAAGATTTTGAAAACACACAAGAAGATAAAATTTATGCTATTTTTACAGATGATGTAGAAACTTTAAGTATATTAGATTTAGTATTAGATGATAAAGTAGAAGAATCTTTTGAAAGGATTTATGAATCTTATTGTAAATATAGGTGTAAAAATAAGTTGATTCATTTGTTAGACTTTCATTTAGAAGAAGAACACAATGATTTTTACAGAGAAAAAGATGAAAATGTATTTGCTTTTATAGAAGAAAATCCTAATATGAAAGAGCAATTATATTTTTTTATTTATATGCTAGATAATATTGGTGTTCTTTGTAAGAGGGGTGGAGAAATTGTTTGTGTTACAGAAGAAGAGCGGTTTCAAAAAATTATTAATAAATTTTCTAATTATAATGAATCAATTCACTGCCCTGTATGTAATAAAGAAATTAAAGTAAGCATTAAGGATATTAAGAAAAATATTTAAGTGGTAAAATGATGAATAAATTAGAAATAAATAAGATTTATAATATGGACTGTTTGGAAGGGATGAAGTTAATAGATGATGAGTCTATTGATATGGTTTTTGCAGATTTACCGTATGGGTTGACTTCAAACAAATGGGATGCAAGAATAGACATTGACAAATTTTGGAAAGAGGTTTTGAGAATAATTAAAGATAGAACACCGATTATATTTACTGGCAGAGAACCATTTTCAAGTATACTTGTTACAAGCAATTTGAAGATGTTTCGCCATAAGTGGGTGTGGAATAAAAATAATAGTGCTGGATTTATAAATGCAAAAAAAATGCCTTTACAAGTAGTAGAGGATATATTAGTTTTTGGAAAAAAAAGTCCTAATTACTATCCAATTATGGAAGAAAGAGGTAAGCCCAAATTTAAAGGGGGTTATACAAATAGTTCCAATTATAGAATAGATGTTACTAATTATAAAATTAAAAATAATATTTATTATCCGAAAAATATTTTAAATATAAGTAATGCAGTTCAAAAGGGAAAAATTCATCCAACCCAAAAACCAATTGAATTATTAGAATATTTAATAGAAACCTATACCAAAGAAGGGGATTTAGTTTTAGACCCTGTGATAGGAAGCGGTACTACTGCTTTGGCATGTAAAAATAAAAATAGAAAATTTATAGGATTTGAAATAAATCAGAATTATTTTGAATTGGCACAGAAAAGAATCAATAATGGAGATTAAAAATGACAGTCAAATGTTCTTGTAAAAGTGAAGATTGCAATATTAAAATCAGAATAGATAGAATGACTTCTGGTATCTGGTTCACAGATAAAGAAGGTAAGGAAACCTTAATGGATTTGGATGCAAACACAATTGTAAAATTGATTACAGAATTAAGAAATTTTTTGATTGAATTGACTAATTTAGAATAAGGAAATTATAAAATGGGAGAAGATAAAAATACTATTTTATTATCTTGTTCTTGTGGATGTTCTCTTTTGAAATTAGAAAGAGATACTTCTGTAAAATTATATTATTTATCTCATTATTTAGATTCTTCATATCAGCAAAAAAATTTTTATAGTTTATTAAAAAATAAGATTAAATTGATTTGGCTTATTTTATCTGGAAAAGAATATGTATTTTGGGATATGATTTTCACGAAAGAAGATTTAAAGAAACTTTATTCTTTCTTGAAGGAAGATTATAAAGGGTGATTTTTATGAATGTTTATGATAAAGATAATCCTCATCCTTTATATAATAGAGAATGTGAATTAGTTTGGAAAGGTAAATATGATATTTATGGAAATAAGACAAATTTTGACTTTTCACCTAATAATAAATTAAAAAAACATGAAATTTTAAGAAAAAAAGATAATGATTCAAATTTGAATTTTCTATTTTTTTCAGAAAATAGAGATGTTTTGATTAATTTAAAAAAGTATGTTGATAATATTGATTTGATATATATAGACCCCCCTTATAATACTGGTAACAAATTCTATGAAAAGATAAAGATGGGAGATAAAGTTGTTTCAGTAAATTCTTATATTGATAAGTTTAAAGTTGATGAATATTTACAATTTATGTATGAAAGATTATTCTTAATGCACAAGTTATTAAAAGAAATAGACAGTATTTTTGTTCATTTGGATTGGCATATCGGGCATTATGTCAAGATGCTGATGGATGAAATCTTTGGGAAAGATAACTTTCAAAATGAGATTATTTGGTCATATGACCAAGGCGCTAGAGGAAAGGAGCGTTTCGCTCGAAAACACGATACGATTTTTTGGTATTCGATGTCAAAATCACATCACTTTTTTGCAGAAAAAATTTTAGTACCTTATGAAAGCGGAATGACAAAATGGAGATACACAAAAGGTTTGCAAGCAGGAAAAGAAATGCCAGAAGGTAAAGTCCCTAGTGATGTATGGGATATAAAATTCAATTCAATGACTGAGAGACTGTACGATACTGAAAAACCTTATGAGTTAATTGAAAAAATTGTTCAGGCGTGTAGCACGCCCAGCATGATTGTTGCTGATTTATTTTGTGGGAGTGGTACAACTTTAGCCGTTGCACAGAAATTAAAAAGAAGATGGATTGGAAGTGATTCTAGTATATCATCTTTTAAAGTTACAAGAAAGAGAATGTATCAATATACTACAAATATAGATACATATATTAATGAAGATTTATTAGACACTATTTTAGAAAATCATTATTTGGAATGTAGTATAGAAGCAAAAGATAATTTAGTTTTTATAAAAATAGATAAATTTATTCCAAAGATTAATGAAAATGTTTCTAAAAAAGATATAGATTATATTAAGAGTTATTTTGAAGAAAACCCCTTTGAATATATAGAATTTTGGGGAATAGATTACAATTATAATGGTGAATTTTTTACTTATGATGATATTATTTTTTCAGATAAAAAGAAAAAAGTATTATCCATCGTTTCAAATAAGGGATTTCCAAAAGAAAAATGTGGTATAATTGCAATTAAAGTAGTAGATATATTTGGAAAAGAAACTATCAAAATTTTGGGAGATTAAAATGATAACATTGGATGAATTTATAAAAAAATATTACCCAATCCCAAAGAAAAAAGACATTGGATATAATTTTTATTTAAAGCATGGTTATAATGAGTATCTTATAAAATATTTTAAAAAAGATTTGGAGCATATAAAAAATATTCTTTTACCACACTATCTTAATTATCTATTAGAAAAAGAAGTAAAAAAACACAAAAATTTAGAAAACTATTTAATAGGAAAAAAGATAGTAAAAAGCAAGCATTTCATTTTTTTATTACAGGGTAAAATTTCAAAAGATACTTATGGGATTTTGTTGAGAAAAATAGAAGATAAATATTTTTGTTTATTTATTAATACAGGAAGCAGAGGGTTTATATTAGACATATTTTCAGATGAAGATATAGAAATTACAGAAGAAGTTTTTAAGTCTTTTAATACTTTTTTGTTAAAATTAAATGAAGGAAGATAATTAGATTGGAGTATTATAAATGGAAATAAAAAGTTACCCAAAAGTAGTACGATATGACCACTTTCTAATGAAAGATTTGTTAAAGGGAAAAATTATAGTAGAAGAAAAAATAGATGGAAGTCAGTTTTCATTTAAAAAATCGGGAGATGAGATTATATTTAAGAGTAGGGGTGCTATTGTCCCTGCTTATGGGGGAGATAAACTATTTAGAAAAGCAATAGATTATATTCTCACAATCAAAGATAAATTAAATGAGAATTGGACATATCGAGGGGAAGTACTTTCAAATAAAAAACATAATATACTTGAATATCAGAGAACACCAAAACATAACTTTATTGGGTTTGACATTGAATTAGAAGATAGGACTTTTCTTATCTCCAATAGATAAAAAGATGGAATTTGAGCGATTAGATTTTGAAACTGTTCCCCTCGTATTTTGAAGGTGAAGTAAATAGCTATAGATGAATTAAGAAAATTCCTTGATAGGGAATCTGTTTTAGGTGGACAAATAGAAGGAATTGTTATAAAAAACTACAATATAGTTACACAAGCAAACGATATAGCAATGGGAAAACTTGTTAGAGAAGAATTTTTAGAAGTACACAAAACGGAATGGGCAAGGGGAGAGAAAGAAGTTGTTAATATTATTGCAGAGCAGTTTAGGACAGAAGCACGATGGGAAAAGGCACTTCAGCACTTGAAAGAAAGTGGATTATTAACTTTTACTCCAAGAGATATTCCTTTACTTTTACAAGAAGTTTCTACAGATGTTTATAATGAGGAAGAATGAAACAATTAAGGACTTGCTTTTTAAATACTTTTGGGGTAAAATACATAAAGGAATTACAAAAGGTATTCCAGAATGGTATAAAGAATATTTCTTAAATAGAGGATTATGAAAAAAATGAATAATAGTACTTTATATACTATATTTTTTGAGGGACAATATTATTCTTGGTTTTCAGAATTAAAAAGTGGTAATTTTGTTATTGTAGATGAAAACAATGAAGAATATTTTCTTTATATAAATTCTACTTATTTCTTTCAAAAGACCAATCATTACTGAGAAATCTACCCAAAGAAATTTATCAAATAAAGCAGAGATATTAAAGAATATTGCCTATAAATTAAAAGAAAATTCTTATCCATATTTTCCAAAAGAATTTTTATCAAAAGAAGATTTGAGTTGAATTTTGCGAGGAATAATAATTTATATTATGACACCATTTGTTCAAAGTTATGATGCTGAGTATTGAAGCAGAAGAAACAAGGATCAAAAGAAGAACATTGATTTTGTTTTTATTGGGGAATATAAACCCTATCCAGAAAACATATTTTTTGATTATGAGATTTTGGCTACCCCCAAAAATATCCCTGCTGGTTTAGAATATTATAATAGATGTAGGCTTATCCCTACCAGTATATTAAGTGATTTTGAAAAATTATATTTATTTATTATATAAAAAAAATATTAAAAATTTATTTGTTAATGAGAGAAGTAAGGTGTTATAACTAGTTTATTCAAACAACAGAAATCAGGCTTGCTTTAGAAATTAAAATTCCAACCATAGAAGGAAATGACATATTTGATTTGGCTGAAAAAGTAAATTCTTTCTTGGAAGAAAAGAAGAAGAGTTATAGAGAGAATATTTTACTTATTTACCATGTCCTAGATGTTCTGGGACTGGCGTCATTGTATCTGGTTTGGATAATTATGATGAAAAAATTAATAATACAAAATAGGAGAATAAAAAAGGTGGCTGAATTATTGATGGAAAATATTTTATATTTCAAATGAGTCAAAAAGTAGAAGAAGAGTTTAAGCAAGGAATATAAAGAATTACTTGACAGATTTTTTAAACTAGGAATAGATGTATCGGATTTTGAATTTGAGAATGGGACTATCTCTTATAATAATATCTAAATTTTATATAGATAGAAGTACTGATAAATTGTATGCTTATTATAAATATGATACTAGCGAAAAGTATCTTATACATGATTCAAATAGTTTAGAAAAGGCTGTTAAAAAAATTATCAAAAGAATCAAGTTAACAGAAGGAAAGTTTTAAAAAAGGGAATATAATCGAAATCTAAAAAACCACGACTTTCTCAACCAAAACAATATACAGCGAGGGATAATTTTAAAACACCTTATTATGCAACGGAGATTTTAATTCCCTATATTCCAAGTTGTAACTTTATCTGGGAGTGTTCTTCTGGGGAAGGGCATATAAGTACACGGGTTTTAGTTGATTATGGCTTTAAGGTTTTTGAATCTGATATTTCACCAGTGTATATAAATAAGATAGATTTTCTCAAAGAAGACTATTGATTTTGACAGGCATTAAAGATTTCGTAATTATTACTAATCCACCCTATTCACTAAAAAAGGAATTTGTCTATAAAGCATTAGAATATAATGTGCCTTTTGCCTTTCTAATATCGGCTGATTATAGTCCAATGGTTGATTAATGTTTTAGAAATGGATGGCAGTAGCAAGAATTACCCCAAAGAAAAGAATAAATTTTATAACACCAAACAGAAGAGAGGGTACAACAAGTTATTTTCATAGTTATTGGCTTGACACGATATTTCAAACATACCAGAAAATAAACAGGAAATTTTTGTAGATATAAATACAAAAGGTAGGGTAGAATGAATTTAATTAGAAAATTAAAATCAATTTATTTAATTTTTGTATTTTTATTTATTTTTGTTTTAGATGTTTTCATTAATTTGAATATTCCATTATTTTTGTATATTTTATTGGGTTTTTTTGTTTCTGTTCAATATCTATGTGAAGATGAATTATATAAAGTAAATAAAGGAAAATAGCATGGTTAAAAATGATTTTGTAAGAACACCAGAATATGTTACAAGAATACTACTTAAAAGAGAAAATTTTTTCGGAAGTGTTTTAGAACCCTGCTGTGGTGATGGTGCAATTAGTGAAGTATTGAAAAAAGAACACATGAAAGTATTTTCTTCTGATAAATATAATTATGGTTATGGAAAAGTTATAGATTTATTTGACATAAAGGAAAAATATGACAATATAATTACTAATCCACCTTTTACTCACCAACAATCTGTAAAAAAACACTTGTTAAGTATTGTAAAAGATAAATTAGCCCTGTTGTGGTATATAAAAAATATTGGTAATGAAGTTGAAACAAGAACTTCTGAAAATTTAAAAACAATTTATGTTATTACAAGACCTATACAATGGAAAGAAACAAAATTAGGATGGTTATTCGGATGGTATATATGGGAAAAAGGATACAAGGGAGATGTAAAAATTATTAGAGTAAATCCAGAAGAGGTATAATATATGAAAAAAGAGCATTTATGTTACGGTACAGATAAGACATATAGGGAAATACCTTTTAACTATATATTAAATTATCAAAAAAATTATAAGATGGGACGGTTATTAAATTATACACAGGCTTTTGTTGGAATAAGACCCTCTCTAATAAAGAGAATAAAAATGACCTGTCCTGTTTGTAAAAGAAGGGTTTGGTCATCTATACAAATGTCAGATGATGCAGATTTATATATTCATACAATTCCACCCCATAAACCTAAAATGTGGTGGAAAAAATCTAAAAGAAAAAAATATAAAAATACATATTAACTTTTGAAGATATATTAGATATAATATTATAAAGGATAGAATAAAATGAAATGGGTAAAATGTAAAGGTGAAAATCGAAAATTACCAATTATTGATGAGATAGTTTTATGTGCAATAAAATTGGAAGATGATACTTTTTATTATATTACAGGAAGAATTAGTAAATTAATTACCTGCAAAAAAAATAATGAATTGGTTACAATTCCAGTATGGGAAGCAGATTCAGAAGATTTTGAAATTTCTTTTGAACCTGACTACTGGTCATATATAGAATCCCCCGAATAATAAAAGGTGTTATTATGACAGCAGAAAAAGAAGATATTTATAATGTTCTAAAAGAAATACAAATCTCCCTAAAAAATACTATGAGGTATCTTATTAAAGATAATTATCGTTGTCCTTTTCAGGATACAGGAAGTGCTTTTAGGGGTAAAGTTTTTACAGTAGTATCATATAGAGAAGATGACCCTGAACAATTATATAATTTTAAATGGGAAAATTTTACTGCTTCTTGGTATAAGGACATAGACAAAAAATTTTATTCAAATGATATTTTTTATAATGAATTATATACGATGAGGAAGGAATGTATTTCTGAAATAAATACAGTTTTTGAGAAATATAGTTTTTTAAGAAATGTTAGTTTGTATTTTTTAGTATATAAAAATATAGTTTTAAAACTTGGAGATTTAAAATCTGTTTTAGAAAAGTATAATTTTATTTTAGATTCTATTATAAGTAATATAAGAATGGGATACCAATATGTTAAGACAGAGTTTGGTAATATTACTTATACCGATTTTATACATAACACAAAAATAGAAATTTTTTACAACGGAGAAAACATAGATTTATCAAAAGAATTAATTTTTAATATATGGGGGATTTAACAGTGCTAAACAAAATAGACAACAAAGAAATTTTAAACTACATAGAAGAAAATTCTTCTAGTGTTGAAAACGATATTTTAATTATTCATACACAAAAATTACATATTGATAATGATTATGTGGATTTATATGTGCTGGATGAAAATGGTAAAATTAAGATAACAGACTTTGGAGAAACTTTTATGCGAGTAAAGTTTAGGGGAATAAACCCAAAAGAAATTATTGATAAGTTACCCGAAAAAATAAAAAAGAATGGTATTTCTATAAGTGAAGATGAAATTTTTTCTTATGTAGATAATCCCAATATATATTATATCAAAAATATACTTCATACTATAAAAGAAATTAATAAATTAATAAAAAAACAGGAATAATAAAAAATGAAAAGAACTGTTTTAGCACTTGTTTATGTAGATTATGAGGGATTGAATTTATTAGAAATTGGAAATGAAAAATTTATTTTAAGTAAATTTATTGAATATTTTATAAAAATAACAGATTTTAATGAAAAATATAAAGATTTTAATTATTTATCTTTTCCAGATGATTACTATGATAATCCTCTCTCTGAAATTGCTAACATAAAAAACCTTTGTATTAGGGGATATAAGGATAATAAAATAACCTGTGTATGCAAAAAATATAATCTAAAATTAAATAAACCATTAATAGAAAAAAATGAAGGAGAATTAAAATGGAGTTATATAAACCTGCAAGTAAAAAAGATTTATTTTATATTGGAATTGTTTTATTTTTCATTTTTATTTTAACTTTTATTGGTGGTTTTTACATAGATAGTTTATCGAGGTATATTGTATGGTTTATTTCTCTCTCAAATTTTATTTTTCTTGTTATCGTATTTATTGATTATCTCCATGCGAAAAACGAATAAAATACCCATTGAACAATTTTTAAACCGTATAATAAACGGGAAAGCAGAAGATGTATTAAAAGAAATTCCTTCTGATTCTATTGATATAGTGATTACAGACCCCCCATATTTTCTCGATAGATTAGATTCAGAATGGAACGATGAGAAAATTAATAATGAAAATAATCAGCGTATAGTAAAATCTTTACCTGCTGGAATGAAATTTGATAAAAGACAAGGTTTACGACTGTATGAATGGTATTATGAAATTTCAAAGGAAATTTATAGGGTGCTAAAATCGGGTGGTTTCTTTTTTTCTTTTTCAAGTCCTAGACTTTATCACAGAATGGCTTCATCAGTAGAAGATGCGGGGTTTGAAATTAGAGATTTTTTTATTTGGTTATATACTCGAAATCAAGTTAAAGCAATGTCCATGAATCATTTTATTGATAAATTAAATATTGAGGACAAGCAAAAAAATGAATTAAAGAAAAAATTAAATGGCTGGAAAACACCTCAAATTAAATCTTGTTTTGAGCCAATTGTGGTAGCCCAAAAACCTAAAAGCAGTACATTCTTACAAAACATGATTGAGCATGAAGTTGGACTATTCAATACAAGGATTCCAGTTGGAAAAAACTTTTATCCAGCAAATATTATGTCTATTGAAGAAATAGATGATATAATTGACCATTATTTCTTAATTGAAAAGCCTTCTAAAAAAGAAAAAGGAAATTATAATTATCATAAAACTGTGAAACCTATAAAAATATGTGAACACCTTATTAAATTATGTGCTTATTCTAAAAATGCGATTGTACTTGACCCATTTATAGGAAGTGGTACAACAGCAATAGGGGCAAAAAATTTGGGAATCTTTTATATAGGAATAGAAGTTAATTCAGAATATGTTAAAATAGCCGAAAAAAGACTAAATACCTCTTGACAATTTATAAATCCTTGATATAATGTGATTAGAAAAAAAAATATAATCAAAAGGATTAAAAAATGAAAACAAAAAATACTACTAAAAAAGAGTTGATTTATAGACTTATGATTACTTTATCTATATCTATTTTTGGCTTTATTTTTGGGGGATTGTTTTTTGAAACTTTTTTAGGAAGAGTTATTCTAGGCTTTTTATCTTTTGCTAATTTATTCTTATTTATACTACTATTTATTGATTATATTAATTCAAATGAAAACAAATAATAATTAAAGGAGTTTATAATGAAGGAAGGAAAAATTGATAAAACAGACCTGATTATTAAATGGACAGTTGCTTTATTTATTTATTTATTTTACTTTTATTTTTGGTAATTTTCAGTTTCATAGTGTAATGGAGAAGATTTTAATTTCTTTTTTAGTTTTTGCCAATTTGCTCACAGTAATATTTGTTTCTGTGGAATATAATTTAAACAAAAATAAATAATAAAAGAAAGGAATTTCAAAATGTACGATGACCCTACTCTTCATATCAAATTCCATTATGGATATGTGAAAAATTTTCCATTAATTACAGAATGCAAAGTTTATTGGAAAGATAAAATTTTAGAAGGCTATGCTTTTTGTAACAAAAACTTTGATAATCCACAAAAGAAAATTGGTAGAAAGATTGCCTTTAGTAGAGCAATTAAAAATCTACCAAGAGAACATCGGAAGTTTTTGTGGGAACAGTATAAAAAACATTTCTCTGTGTAATCTATAAACCCCCCATAGTTCAAGGGATAGAACAAAAGACTTCTAATCTTTAGGTGCAAGTTCGAATCTTGCTGGGGGGACAAAACCCAGAGAAAATAAAAAAAAATAAAAGGAGTGATTAAAATGTTTAAATTTATGTCCCTTATTGAATTGTTAATTTTTATCTTTCGTGGTACTAAAATTAAAATTACAAAGTTGGATGACAATTAATACTTGACAAAATAGTAATTTATTGTTATAATAATAAAGTCCTCTCTTATAGGGGAAAGGAGTTTTATGAAATATATGAGAAGTTTCTTATACTACTTTCCTAAATATTTTGAGGAAAATTTCATAGAAGATAATACATTTGAAATAGTTACTGCTGGTATAAAAGAAATAGATGTAAAAGTAAAACAAAGGCAAGACTACATAACAATACAAGTTTTTGATAAAGAAAATGATAAATTAATATTTATACTTCAAGATTATTATTGCCCGAATATTGAGAAAGTTACATATAAAACAGAAAACGGTATTACTAAAATAAAGATAGTAGAAAAAGAAATTTCAAAAATACCTGTCATAAAAGAAGAATAAAATAACAATTTTATTTCCTATAAGAGAGGACAAAATGACTAAAAAAACAAAAGAACACAAATTAAACTTATTAGATGCCATTATTGGAATTATTGAAACAATGTTAGAAGTTACCCCCAATCCAGAAAAGCACAACGAAATGTTAAAAGATTTACATAACCTAGATATGCAGAGAGAGCGGGTAAAAAAAGAAAAAGATGAATAATTTAGAATTGCTAGAAATAATAAAAGAAAATTTAAATATAAATATACCTTATATAAAAAATTCTTATAAAAAGGGAGATGCTGTTTTATACTCATCTCCCTTTTGGGATGAAAAGGAAATTCTTTCGGCTATTAATTCTTTACTAAATGGCAAATGGATTTCGAGCGGGGAAAAAGTTCACGCTTTTGAAAGGGAATTTTCAAAAATTAATAATCAAAAATTTGGGTTAATGGTCAATAGTGGTAGCAGTGCAAATTTGTTGTTGATTGCCAGTGTAAAAAAGTATTTTAATATTCCCGATAATTCAGAAGTGATTGTTTCAGCAGTAGGATTTCCTACGACTTATTCGGCAATTATATTAAATAATCTTAAACCTGTTTTTATTGATATAGAATTTGACACATTGAATTTTGACATTGAAAAAATTGAAGAAAAAATAACAGATAAGACAAGGATAATATTTGTTTCACCTGTTTTAGGAAATCCACCTGATTATGATAAACTAATAGAAGTTTGTAAAAAACATAACCTTTTACTTTTAACAGATTGTTGTGATTCTTTAGGTACTAAATGGGACAATAAATTTCTTCCAGAGTTATCTATTGCAAGTAGTTATTCTTTTTATCCTGCCCACCACATGAGTTGTTCTTTTGATACCAGAATACCTTATTTAGATGAAAATAATCAATTTTGTTTTGATACAATTGAAAACATTTATTATAAATATCATTTAAATCCGAGCGCAATAAAAATATTTACTTTCGATAAAGAAAATAATACTTTTTGGAAAAGTCCAAAAGAAATTATTCAGCACAGATTAAATGGAAAGAAAATGTTGAGAATAACTACTGAACATGGAAGAAGCGTAGATGTAACAAAAGACCACAGTCTTTTTATTCTTGACGAAAATTTAAATATTATTCCAATAGAGTCTAAAGATTTATCTGAAGGAGATTATTTAATTACTTCTAAATATATGAATATTTTAGAAGATAATGATTATTTTAATCTAATAAAGATATTCAAGCAAAATGATTATGGAGAATATTTTTATGTTGAAAATTTTCCTAGCGAAATTTTAGATAATATAAAAAATAGAGATTATGCTTACCAATATAAAATTCGTAATTCTATTCCTCTTTCCTTGATTTCACTGGAAGAAATAGAAAAATTAGATTTTAAAAATTCAAATATTGCATTATCTCAATCAAGCACTAAAATTCCTTGCTATCTTTATAAAGATAAAAAATTAGCAAGATTAATAGGATATTATTTAGCAGAAGGTAATTATAATGATGGAGGAATATCTATATCTCTGAATAAGAATGAAGTAGATATGGTTGAAGATATTAAAAATATTATTTATGATAAGTTTAATTTAGATATTTCTTTATCAAAAGCGGGGGAAAATGGAATTATTTTGCATATTTATTCAAAGACTTTAAAACTAATTTTCAAGGAAATATTTAATATAGAATCAGGAGCAAAAAATAAGCGTATTCCAAAATTTTTATATCAATGTAATCCAGAAGTAATAAAGTCTTTTATTTACGCATATACAAAAGGTGATGGTTCATTTAGAAAATTAAAGTACAATCACAACAGAATAGATGTTACAAGTGTTTCTTGTGATTTATTAAATGATTTTCAATACTTGTTAAGTTGTGCAGGTATTTTTGGAAGTTTTTATAAAAGAAACAATGGTAAATCAAAAAAAATATTAGGAAAGCATACTAATTCATCTGACAATTTTAGTATTTGTTTTCATGGATATATTTATGATGAAAATGAAAAAACAATTATTTTATCTAATAAAAATTTTAGAAATACTCTTTCAGATAGTATCCCGATAACAGAAAACTTAAGAAAATACTTAAAAAATATTCCAAAGACCAATAAAAGAATAAGTAAAAAAAGAGCAATAGAGATATTGAAAAAAAATAACACAGAAATTCCTAAAATTTTATTATCTGATTTAGTAGCATTAAAAATAAGGAAAATAGAGGAATTAGATTATTCAAATGATTTTGTTTATGATTTTTCAATATCTCCTACAGAAAGTTTTTATGGTGGTTTTATGGGATTATTTTTTCATAATTCTACAGGAGAAGGGGGGGCTATTACATCTAATAATAAAGAAATCATAGATATTGCTAGAAGTATGGCATGGTGGGGTAGGGACTGTTATTGTGTTGGAAGTGCAAATCTGCTTCCTAATGGAACTTGTCAAAACAGATTTTATCCTTATTTAAAGCCTTATTATTCTGAAACAATAGACCATAAATATTATTTTACAAATATTGGTTACAATTTAAAACCATTAGATTTACAGGGTGCTATCGGGTTAGAGCAAATAAAAAAAGGTGAAGAGATTCATTCAAGAAGAATAAATAGTAAGAACACAATTACAAAAATATTTACAGAAAAAATAAAGAATATAAAAAGTCCAAAAGTATTAGGTAAATCTTTTGTATCATGGTTTGGAACACCATTTATTTGTGAAAGTCCGTCAGAAAAAAGAAAACTTGTTTCTTTTTTGGAAAGTAAAAAAATACAAACACGAAACTATTTTGCTGGAAATATATTACTTCATCCTGCATATAGAGAATATGGGAATTATTTAGATTATCCAGAAGCAAATAAAGTATTAGACCTTGTATTTTTTATTGGTGCTTCCCCGCATTATAATAATGATACTTTTGAATATATTAGTGAGGTGCTAGATGAATATATTAGTATTGGGTGATGGTTTATTGGGAAATGAAATTATAAGACAAACTAAATGGAATTATATTTCTAGAAAAAAAGATGGAATAGAAGCAAGAGATTTTAAAACACTTATTCCATTTTTAGAAAAAGAAAATCCTGATGTAATTTTAAATGCAATTGCATATACAAGCACCTATAATATGACAGAAGAGGGAAAAATTTTGCATTGGGATACAAATTATGTATTTGTAATTCATCTGGCAAATTGGTGTAATTCTAAAAATATTAAACTTGTTCAAATTAGCACGGATTACTTGTACGCAAATTCTAAAATAAATGCAAAAGAAACAGATGTACCCGTCCATGCTAATAACTGGTACAGTTATACAAAATTATTATCAGATGCCTATTGTCAATTATTTGAAAAAAATCTTATTATAAGGACTTCTTTTAAGAAAAAGCCTTTTCCTTATAAAAAGGTTTTTCAAATGGTTGGTAATTTTGATTATGTTGATAAGATAGCGACTTTAATTATATGGTTGGTCAAAAAAAATGCAAAAGGTGTTTATAATGTGGGTACAAGAACAAAAAGCATGTATGAATTGGCTAAAAGAACAAATCCAGAATCTTATGAAGAGTTTTTTTTAATCCATGAAAGTATGCCATCAAATATTACAATGAATTTAGATAAGTTAAGAAAGGAATTAAGTATTGACTGGTAAATATAATTTATTTTTTACAATAGGTATCCCTGCTTATTCTATGCGTGGAAAAGGTCATTTTTATCTTGAAAGAGCAATTAGAAGCATTTATGAGCAGTATTATTCTGATAAATATTACGAAATTCTAGTTAGTGATGATTCAGATGATGATATAATTTATAAGGTTTATAAAAGTTGGAAAGATAGAATTAATATTCGATATATAAAGAATGAAAATGATAAGGGTGCTGGAAATAATTTTAACAATTTATTACTTAATGCAAAAGGTGAATATATTAAATTACTTTGTCAAGATGATACATTATTTGATAATAATTCTTTAAATATAATTGAAAAAATTATATTAGATAATAAAAATTATTTTTGGTATGCTTTTGCTTACGCACATATATTAGATAATAAAGTTGAACAGTTTAGAGATTTTCACTACCCATCTTATAATCAAGATATAGTTATTGTAAATACAATTGGTACACCATCTTGCGTTACAATTAGGAATATGTATAAAATTCCTCTATTTGATAATAATCTGAAATACTACTATGATTGTGAATGGTATCATAGACTCGTGGAAAGATATGGTCAACCTTATTTATCTAATGAAATAACAATGAAAAATTATATTAATGGGGAAGAAAGCAGTACAAGTCAAATGACAGCAGAAATTATTGGTAATGATTTAAATTATATATATAGGAAGTATCGTAATGGATAAAATATTAAATGATGTTACACTTGTGGCTATATCTTCTATTGAAATAGAAAAAACTATTAATGCTTTAATTGTATCAACAGATAAATTAAGATTTAAAAAAGTTTTATTTTTAACAGATAAAGAAGTACTTCCCCCCAAGCCAATTGAGATTGTAAAAATAAATCCAATTAATGATATTATGGATTTTAATAGATTTTGTTTTTTTGATTTGGGGGATTATATTGATACAAGCCATGCACTATTGGTACAATATCATGGTTTTGTGATTAATCCTCAATTATGGACAGATGAATGGTTAAATTACGATTATATTGGTGCATTATGGGAAATTAGAGAAGGTTCATATATTGCAGATAACGGGGAAGTAGTTAGGGTAGGGAATGGCGGATTTAGTTTAAGAAGTAGAAAATTGATGCAATTACCTAAAAAATTGGGACTTGAATTAAAAGAAGAAATGGGTTATTATAATGAAGATGGAAACATTTGTTGTTATCATAGAAGCACATTTTTAAAGGAAGGAATAAATTATGCACCAGTAGAAATAGCAAAAAACTTTTCTTTTGAAACACCTGTACCAGAAAATATAGGTATAAAAACTTTTGGATTTCATAGAAATTTGTATCCTAGTAATTTGAATATAAAAATTTGTACAGATAGAAAAGGATAATACTTATGATAACCACTTATTTTACAGGAAATTTAGGAAATGGACTTATACAATATAATTTAATTAGAGAAATAGCACATAGGGCAAATTTAGAATTTGGTTTTACAAAGAGATATTTTTTTGATTATTATGGCGGAAAATTACAATCTGATTTCTTAAATTTAGATTACGGGTATCCTGTTGATATAAATTACGGGGAAACAAAAAACTTTTATATGTGGAGAGAAAAGAAAATTTCAAATTATGTCAATGGTGATTATTATGATTATCATCCTTTTCAAAATGATGTATTTGAAAATCCGAAAGATAACACTATTTATGTATTTTCCTGCGGTCAAGATGCAAGATATTTTGACATAAATCATCTTAAAGAGTGGAATCAGATAAAAAAAGAAAATGTAGAAAATTATAATAAAGTTTTAGAATATCATAAGATTAATTTAGAAGATGAAAATCTTTGCGTAATCAATGTGAGGGGGGGTGAATATGTATATATTCCTAATTTGATTTTAGATGTTGATTACTGGAAAAAATCAATTGAAATTATGATTGATAAAAATCCAAAAGTTTATTTTGCTGTGGTAACAGATGATGTAGACTATGCCCGTCAAATTTTACCAAAAATGAATGTTTATCACTTTACAATAGGACTCGATTATTATATTATCAATCATGCTAAAAATCTTATTTTATCAAATTCATCTTTTGCAATTATCCCATCCGTTACCAATCCGAATAATCCCTTTATTATTGCACCTAAATACTGGGCTAGATACAATGTAAGTAACGGTTATTGGGCTTCTAGTGATATTTGGACATTTTCAAAATGGGGTTTTAATTTTATGAATAGAGAAGGAAAACTTTTTTCATATTCTGAAAATGGGGAAGAAAAAATTTTATGAGAACATTTTGCAATTTTTTATTTTTCAATGAATTGGATATTCTGGAAATAAAACTGAATGAATTATGGAATACAGTTGATGCTTTTATAATTCAAGAATCTTCTATAACACATTCTGGACTTCCAAAACCACTATATTTTAAAGAAAATTACAAGAGATTTTCAAAATATTTCTCAAAAATTATTCATGTAGAAATTCCATCCGATTACAATTTTTTATCTTATAACGATTTTTCAAATTATTGTGAAGAAAATTATAATTCTATTCTTTTTAAAATAAAAAATAATATAGATAAATCTGACTGGTTTGATAAAAATGTAAATTCTTATTTTAGAGATACATTTGAAAAAGAATATTTAATTTGTAATAATTTCTTTTTTAAAGATAATGATATAATTATTGTTGGAGATTGTGATGAAATTCCTAGAAAAACAGTTATAGAAAATTTGAAAAAAGAAATAGATGATGATGTTGTATACCATTTAGAGCATGATAATTATTGGTATTATTATAACTTAAAAAAATTAAGTGAAAGATGGTTTGGAAATATCGTTACAAAATATAAAAATTTTGAAAAGCATTCATATACTTATTATCGAACATATAAAAATGGAGATTATAAGAGAAGAAATCTGTATAATGCTGGCTGGCATTTTACATATATGGGCGGATTAGATAATATTATTAAAAAAATAAAGTCATGGGGAGAGCAATCGTTAAATAAAGAAAGTATTATTTATAATTTACAACATAGTTTGACAAAGGGAATTTATGAAGGTTTTGATATTTTTGGCAGACCCTCAAAATTTCAATTAGTAGAAATTACACCAGAATCTCATCCTGAATATTTATATTATAACCAAGAAAAATTTATAGAAGGGATATTGAAATGATTGAATATAATGCTTTTTTAGTAAATTTACCAGAACGGGGAGATAGGTTAAGTAAATCAATAGATGAATTGCAAAATTTTGGGATTATCAAAAATTTAATGATTTATCCCGCTATCAAAACCGAAAATGGTGTTATAGGCTGTGCTTTCTCTCATTTGAACATTTTGGGAATTTCCAGTAATGAGAAAGAAAATAAGCATGTATTAATTTTTGAAGATGATGTTAAATTTTTACCTAATGCAAGAGAAAATTTTGAATTAGCATTAAAAGATTTAGAGGAAGTTGAATGGGATATGTTTTATCTTGGGGGAAATATTTGTAATACAATAACACCTGTAACTAAACATCTTGGAAAACTATCTCATGCACAGTCCACCCATGCGTATATGGTTAACAAAAACTTTATATCGAGGCTGTTATTGGAAATACCGAGATATTATGCTACTCCGCTTGATTTAATTTATACAAGCATTATTCCTACAATTAACGCTTTTATTTCCATTCCAGAAATGATAGCCGTTCAAAGACCCTCTTATTCGGATATAGAAAAAAGGGATGTAGAGTATGAATCATGGATGATAGATAGATATAAAAGTCATTTGAAATTACCCCTTGACAAATAAGACATTATATACTATAATCTATATGTTGATGTGATTTTTATTTTACTATGAAGGGAGATAACATGGATGTCAAATTGATTGATTGTATGGGAGATGATTTAAGAGTAGTAAACTGTGCAAGGGTTTCTTTTAACAAATTTGATGATAACAGAAATCCAGAAAAGTTAATCAAATATTTAATGGAACATGACCACATGAGTCCATTTGAGCATGTTGTGTTTACAATAATGGTAGAATGTCCCATTGCAATTGCAAGGCAATTTATGAGGCACAGAACATTTAGTTATTCTGAAATTAGTAGAAGATATACCAGTGAAGATATTAGATTTTATTTACCAGAAAAATTAAGACTACAAAGCAAGATAAATAAGCAAGGAAGTGATTCTTTTCTTGAAGATGATAAAGATGATTTTTTAGGTAAGATAAAATTATTATATGATGAAATATATTCATTATATTATGAAATGATTGAATCTAATATAGCAAGGGAATTGGCAAGGTTTATATTACCTGTTTCTACATATACAAAATTTATATTTACTGGAAAGTTAAGAAACATATTTGATTTTTTAGAATTAAGATTAGCAGAGGATTCTCAATATGAAATAAGAGTAATTTCTAATAAAATCAGTGCAATCATTAAAGAAAAAGTGCCTTTGTGCTATAACGCATGGCAAAATAAAATGGAATCAAAATTTTTATATACGAAAGGAAGAACAATAAAATGGGAGTAAAATCATCACAAGAAAGAAATAATAAAAAATTAAAAATTTTACTTTTTGGAGATGCAGGGGTGGGGAAGACTCATTTTGCTCTGACATCTACCCCCTCTAAAATTTTGGTATTTGATGCCGAAAGTGGTACAGACTTTTTTGAGGGTCGTAAGGGTTTTGATTTTGACTATTGGGTAGATGATGAGGGATTGAAAACTTCATCTATTAAAGAATTAATGAAAGCAATTGAATATCTGGAAAGTCAGGAAGGTCGAAAAAAGTATGAAACATTTGTAATTGACCCCATTTCAGATATTTGGGATAATATTCAATCCCAAAGAGCAGAATATAAGGACATTATTAAATCTAAAAAATCTAGTGAATATAAGAAAAATCCAATCAATGATTTAGATTTAGAGAGTTTTAATCAAAAAGATTGGGCTGATATGAAGCGGGTTTATAAAGATTTGATGCTTTCTCTAAAAAATCTTCCTCAAAATGTTATTTTGGTTGCAAGGGAAAAAGAAATTTCTGAAACAAAACCCGATGGAAGTATTGTTAAAACTGGTGAATATACCTTTGATGCTGAAAAGAATACGAAATATGCCGTTGATTTTATTTTGAGAATGGTTTATGATGATAAAGTCAATAAACGCTGGATTATTGTTCAAAAATCCCGTGCAGATGGCTTGGAAAAGAACAAGAAAATAGAAAATCCTACATTCACCATTTTTGATAAGGTAGTAAATTCTATTGATACATCAAAAGAGGTAAGAAAATCTATTTCTCAAAAGGAAGAAAACATCTTTGAAGAAGAGAATAAAGAAGAAGAGGAAATTGAACAATTGAAAGAAATTGTTATTCAGGTTTGTAAAGAGCATGGTGGAAGTAAAAATCCAGAAGTGATGAAAATTGTTAAGAGTTTTGTGCCAAACGGTAATACAAATTCTATTAAAGACAAAGAAACACTGTTGAAGATTATTGAAATGGTTAATGATTTAGATAGTCAAGATGAAGAAGTAGAGGAATAATGTCATCTTTACCAGAATGCAAAAGGTGTTCAGAGTATATTCATCACGGGGAAGTTATCTGCGGGAAGTGTGTTGTGGAAGAAATATATCCTAAAATTAATGAAATTCTATTTTTGGCAAGTTTGAATTTTATACCCGAAAAATATACAAAAGAGCAATGGTATGATGAAAGAATTTCCAAAATATCACAAAAAAGTAAAGAATTAGTGAAGTTTTTAGAAAAGTTTAGAAAAGGATAAAAAAATGAGTCTTAATATTGCTGAACAATTTGTAACATTTTGGGGAATACAAGAAGACAAGGGTAACTATGCTGTCGTAAAGATTAGCAGTAGTAGAAAAGATAAAAAAACTGAAAAATATGTAAATTCCTCGTGGTATGCTAATTTTGTTGGAAGTGCCTATGAAAAACTTAAAGAATTGGGCATTCCAGAAAAAACCAGAATTAAAATTTCTGGTGCTACAATGAAAAAAGAACCTTATCAACAAGATGGTGAAACACTATATCCTAAATTTCCGACTTTGACAGTTTTCAACTTTGAACTTTCAGATGAAAAAGTAAAAACTAAAAGAGTTGAAAAGGCTAGTGATGATAACTTTGAATTAGATAATGAAATTCCTTTCTAGTATAAAAAAGTAAATTAGAGCAGAGAGAGGGAAGTAGCAAAAATACTTCCCTCTTTTTAAAGGAGATTTCTATGAAAAATAATTTACTCGAAAAAGCACTAGAATATGCAAGCATGGGTTTTTATGTTTTTCCATGTAGGGAAAAAGAAATAATATATGGGGATAAAGTTTTTAAAGTAAAATCCCCATATATTGAAGGTGGATTTAAAAATAGTACAATTAATGAGAGGGAAATAATTAATTTTTGGAAGAGATTTCCAGAAGCATGTATAGGAATTGCTTGTGGTAAATCAAATTTATTTGTAATAGATATTGATATAAAAAATAATCGAGATGGTATTAGAAATTTTATGAAACTTGGCATAGATAAAGAGGGTGCTTTAGAAAGTAGAACACCGAGTGGGGGATGGCATATTGTCTTTTCTTCTACAAGAAGTACAAGAACAACAACAAATACAAGATTGGGAATAGATACACGAGGTACAGGTGGATATATTATTGCTCCACCCTCATATATTTACGATGGAAATTCTAAAAAATATTATCTTGCATTGACAAAGTGGGATAAAATTCCAAGAGAAATAACAGAGGAAGAATTAATAAAATTAAATTCTTTAAAAAATTATCAAAAGAAAAAAGAGAACCAAAGATTTTTAAATATAAAAGAAAATTTACCAAAAATTATAAATTCACTTGACAGAATTAAACATTTATCTGATAATTATCAGGATTGGATTACAATAGGTATGGCACTCTATTCTTTGGGGGATAAAGGTTTAAAATTATGGGATGAATGGAGTAAAAATTCTATAAAATATCAATCTGGTGTTTGTGAAGAAAAATGGAAAACATTTAATCCAGAAGAAATCAGTTTAGGTACAATTTTCTTTTTAGCAAATGAAAGGAGCGAGCATAAATGACATTGAATTTTTCGCCAGAGATTGAAGAGAGTCTATTATCATTAATTATAAAGTATCCTGATTTAATGAATTATATATCTGACCAAGTTTCAGAAGAAGATTTTTATTGGAAACCTTATAGTACATTATTTTCAGTATACTTTTCTTTATATACGGAAGGTAAAAGAATTGATAAAATTACCGTTTTAGATGAATTAGAAAGGCGTGGGGAAATATTAAATATCTACAATACTGAAATATCCGAAACAGAACACGGTATAGAATATATTATTAATAAGGAAGCAGAATTAGAAAATTATGAAACTTATATAAAGATAATAAAAGATAATTCTACAAAAAGAAAAATCTATTATTTATCAAATAGAATAAAAGAAAGAATTAATAATTCTACTACAAAAGAAATTATTGAATATATTGATAAAGAATTAAACGATATTAGTATATTATCGGAAACCAGAAATAATAGTATCACACCTGTAACAGATATACTTGAAGAAACGATTCAGGAAATTGAAAAGGCAAAAAAAGGAAATCGAGAATATTTAGAAACAGGATTAACAGAATTAGACAAGTTAATTGGTGGGTTTTTTAATGAGCAATTAGTTATTGTTGCTGGAAGGCAAGGGGAAGGTAAGAGTGCATTGTTGTTAACCTTTGCGATGAATATTGCTACAAATCCGTTATGGAGTAAAAAAGTAGGAATATTTTCTCTTGAAATGGGAAAAAAGGAATATACTCAAAGGATAATTAGTTTTTTCTCTGGTATTCCTACTTTGCGCATTAGATTGGGTAAAATTTTTGATAGAGAAAAAGAACAATACAAAAAAGCAATTGAAACAATTAGAGGACTTGGTATTTTCTTTGATGATAGCCCTTCTCTTACTATTCCCACTTTGAGGGGAAAGATAAGAAAAATGGTTGAAATGGGTGCTAAAATAATTTTCATTGACCAGTTAGAGCAATTAATCTCATCGAAAGAAAATGAAAATGAATACATCAGAGTAGACAAATTAACCTACCAATTAAAGGGTTTGGCAAGGGAATTTGGAATACCAATAGTTGTAGCACATCAATTGAACAGGTCTATAGAACACAATGAAAGAGAACCAAAACCCTCTGATTTATCACAAGCAGGAGAAAAAGCAACCGATTTGATTTTAATTATTCGGCATAAAAAAGAAGATGCTGTTATCAAAAGTAGCAGAATTTATTGTGTTAAAAATAGAAGTGGTGCATTGGGATATGTTAATGTAAAATTTATTGGTGAAAGTGTAAAATTTATTGATGATGAAAATCCACTAGATGATGAAGATTAGGATTAATTATGAAAAATAACAAGATTTATGTACTTGATTTTTTGTGAAATTTATGGTATAATAGATTATCTTTATTGAAAGGAATTGATTTATGAGTAAAACAAATTTAAAAATAAAATTAGATTTATCAGAATTTTTATTTTCATTTAGCAGTATCAATACATATAAACATTGCCCATACTCTTTTTATTTAATGTATGACAAGAGAGTAAAGAGAGATGGAAATTTTTTTTCTGATTATGGAAATTTTATTCATTCAATAGTTGAAGCCTATTTTAAAGGGGAATTAGATGTATGGGAAATGTCATCTTATTATAAAAATAATTTTTTTAATAATATAAATTATGACCCACCACCCTTATATAATATCTTAAATTCTTATTACAATTCTGGATTAAAATTTTTTGATAATTTTGATTTTGACAAAGACCATTATGAAATCATTAATTCGGAAGAATTTATAAAAGGTACTATAAAGGATTATAAAATTACCATTAAACCAGACCTAGTTTTTAGGAATAAAGAAACTGGTGAAACAATTATTATTGATTTTAAAACTTCTGAAATTTATAAAAATAAAAAACTAGATGAAGAGAAATTAGCATCATACAAAGAACAATTATCTATTTATATTTATTTTATTAAGAAATTTCTAAATATAGAAATTCAAAAGGGTATGCTTTGGTTTATCAGGAGTAATCAGAAAATAACCTTTGAATATGATGAGAAGTACGCTTTGGATGTTTTGAATGAATATGAAAAGATTATTAGAAAAATTTATTCCCTTGAAAATATTGAATATAATAATGAAAATGAATTTTATTGCAATTATTTATGTTCGGTAAGAAATAGTTGTCAATATAAGAAACCTATAAAAGATAAGGTAGAAAATGGATAAAAAAGATTACTGCTATGATGTAGAAGTATTTAAAAATTTCCTATGTTTTACTTTTGTTAACATTGAGGATGAAAATGAAATTTACACTTTTTCTATATCATGGCAATATGGTATAGACCAAAAAGATGAATTAATAGATTTTATAGAAAATAAAGTAAATCATCTTATTGGATATAATAATCTTTTTTATGATAGAGAAATTTTATATGAAGTTATAACATATAACAAGAGCAAAGATATTAATTTACATATTTATAACTTTTCTCAAAATATCATATCAAATAACAGGAATGTTCTTTTTAGTCCCAATAGAAAACTTGCATGGAAAGATATTGACCTTATGAGGATTCCAGCATTTGATAAATTGGGAATTTCTCTTAAGGCTGTATCTGTTTCTTTAAAGTGGCACAAGATTCAAGACCTTCCATTACCCTATGATAAACCTATTAAAAAGGAAGAAATAGAAACAATTATTCAATATAATATTAATGATGTATTAATTACAAGGGAATTGTATAAAAAATTATATCCTCAAATTGAATTAAGAATAAAGTTATCAGAATTATTTAATGTAGATTTATTGAATGCAAGTGATAGCAAAATTGGAAATGTTATATTAGAAGATTACTATAAAAAACAAGAACCAGACTTTAACATTCATAAAAAAACAAACAAGGATGTAAAATTTTTTTGGCTTTCAGAATGTATTAGTGATAAAGTAAAATTCAAAACAGAGAAATTGAATAATCTTTTATTAAAACTAAGAGAAACAATATTAGTAAAAGAAAATAAATACAAATATAAAGAAAAAATAACTTTTGCTGGAATTACTTATGAGTTGGGTATAGGTGGATTACATTCAGAAGATAATCCAGCAAAGTTTGTTTCATCTGAAAACTATAAAATCATTGATGCAGATGTTACAAGTTATTATCCTAATATTATATTAAACGAAAAGGTCTATCCCTCTCATCTTTCAGAAACATTTTTAGATATTTTAAGGAAGATGACAGAAGAAAGAGTGAAAGCAAAAAAAGAAAAAGATAAACTAAAAGCAGATGCTTTAAAAATTTCCATTAATTCTATATTTGGAAAAATGGGAAGTGAATTATTTTATCTTTACGACCCAAAAGGATTAATTAAAGTTACTGTAAATGGTCAATTATTTTTACTAATGCTAATTGAAGAATTACACCTGAACGACATACCAGTTATTTCAGCAAATACCGATGGCATTGTTTCTTATGTTAATAAGGATAAGATAGATGATTATTATCGAATATGTAAAGAATGGGAAAGCAAGACTAATTTATCCCTAGAATTTACGGAATATAAGTTATATGTTAGAACAGATGTCAACAATTATATTACATTAAAGGTAGATGGTGAAGTAAAAGAAAAAGGTAGATTTATGACAGATATTGAAATCAATAAAGCATACAGTTTTCCAGTCGTTTCTGATGCACTGTTTTTCTATTACATGAAGGACATTCCTGTAATAGATACTATTAAAAAGGAAAGAGATATACTTAATTTTTGCTTTTCACAAAAAGCGGGAGATAAATTTGATTTTGTATATAGAACAGAAGAAGGGAATGATATACCTCTTCAAAAAACAAACAGGTGTTATATCTCTAATGCTGGTGGAAAATTAGTTAAAATAAATAGAGAGAATGGAAATGAAATAGGTGTTTATGTTTCAAATTATGTAAGAATTTTGAACGATTACGACAAAAATATTCCATTTGAGGAATATGATGTAAATTATGACTTTTATGTGGAAGAAGCCGAAAAGTATATTAGGGAAATAAAAGAAATAGAAGATGAAATTGCTATACAGAAAGAGAAATTATTAGAGGAAAAGAATGAAGATGAAGATAATGAATATTCGACAATACCTGAAAATTCAAAAAATTTAAAAATTAAAAATATAGAGTTTGGTAAATCTAAATATTTCTATTCTTATGATAAAAATGAAAGTGTAATATATATGGGATTGGCTGGAATAAAATTTATTACACCACAGGTAGCAAAGGAATTATATAAATTATATACCAAAAAATACAATAGTTTTTTAGATTTATTAATAGATTTATCAGAATTAAAAATCACAAATAAGCAATTAGAAATTTTGATTTATCTTGACTTTTTTAAAACATTTGGGAAAAATGGAAAACTTCATAAAGTTTTCAAAGAATTTACAGAGGGAAAGTTTAAATATTCTAAAAATCACAAAGAAGAAACCAGAATAAAGAGATATAAAGAATTACTTAATTTTGAAAAATATACAAAAGACACCAGAATACCTATTCTTCAAAATATAATTTTTCAAAAAGAAAATTTAGGAATGGTTTATACATTATTTGAAGAGTTGGATAAAAGAATAGCTAATTGTCGAAAATGTTGATTTGAGATATACTCCACGAATTGATTTATATTCTCTGAACATATCGGAAAAAGAATTACTGTAAAGGTCAATAAAAAATTATTTGAATCACAACCATTGGTTAATGGCGATATAATTTTTGCAAAAAACTTTGAAAAAAGAAAGGCTTATGTATATAAAAATAATCAATATATTGAAACAGAGCAAGATGAGTGGTGGCTTTCTAATTATGAAAGAATAGAAAATTCATTTGATAGATATATAGGAGATAATGAATGAAAAGAAGAAAATCCTTTTTTGAAAATAAATATATTGAAAATTACCTTATAAGAATTGAAAGGCAAGATATATTTGTTAATTATACTCATAAGGGCATAATGGAAAGAACTGTCAGGATAGATAATCCGTGTATTTTAACTATTATTATTTCTCCGAACTGATAAGGAAGGATAAAATGAAAACTTATAAACTTGTTCAAAAAGTACTAAATTCAGAAAATAATACTATTCAATATAGAATTATTATGACTAATCTAACATGGGAAGAAGCAAAAAAAGCAAGGAAAGAAGTCAAAAATAGTATAATCGTTCAAGAAAATAGTAATAATTATAATATTCACATGAAAGTAACAAGGCTTGGAGAATAATATGACCATAAAACTTGTATTACTTATATCTGGAAAAGCAGGGGTTGGAAAAGATTTTATATCTGATAAAATTATTGAATATTCCAAAAATGTTAATCCAGAAATAAAAATACTAAAAATTGCTTATGCAGACTTATTAAAATTCTATCTTTTAAAATATTTTAATTGGGATGGTCAAAAGAATTTAGAAGGGAGAAAATTACTTCAACACATTGGTACAGATGTTATTAGAAAAAAATATAAAAATTATTGGGTAAAGCATGTTTATAGAACTATAAAAGCCCTCGATAATTTTTTTGATATGGCAATTGTAACAGATTGCAGATTTTATAATGAAATTAATTTCTGGAAAGATAAAAATATTCCAATTATTACTTTAAGAATAGATGGTCAAAGTACTTTACTGGATTCTGAATTAAAATCTCATTCTTCTGAAACAGAACTAGATAATTATAATTTTGATATTTATTATTATAATCATAAAAATAATAATTTGATATTGAAAGAATTTTTGTACGATTTATATTTTAATTATATTAGTAAATTCTTATTAACAAAAAATTAACATAAAATAACTTGACAAAGTTTTAAATAATATTATAATTAAAAATTATCCTCGAAAGGATTTAAAATGGAAAATATTATTGGTAATAAAAATCAATTTACGAGTAATCCAGAAGGAAAAAGAGTTACACTTATTTTGATTTATGAAAATCATCGTGAATCTTATAGTTTACCCCCATTTATAGCAAGAATGATTTTAGAAATGAATAGCAATTTAGACCCAAGACCAATCAGGGCAAAAATTATTTGGGACAATCTTTTAGATAATTGGCATTAAAAAATTAATAAAAAAATATTCTCAATTCTTTTTAATGAATTGGGTTAAGTATTTATCATTTATCTTATTTAGAAGGGAGAATGAGTTATGAATTTTAGCGATAGTATTATGGAGTTAAGATATTCTTGGAAAAAGCAAGATGGTACACTCGAAACATGGGATGATATTGTTACGAGAGTAGTAGATAATGTTTTTTCTGTGGTTGATTTTTCAAATAAAAAAGAAGCAACGGATGAATTAAAAAGAATTATGAGGGAAAGAAAATTTATTGCTGGTGGAAGATTCTTGGCACAGGCTGGTAGAGAATATCATCAGGTAAACAATTGTCTTGCGGGAGAAACAAGGTTTGTAACAAGGTATGGGTTAAAAACTTTAAAAGAAATGTCAGGAAAGAAAGTTACTCTTCTTTCAAACAATGGTGTATGGAAAGAAGCAGAGATAAAATCTTTTGGTATTCAGCAACTTTATAAAATCACTTTGTCTCGTGGGAAGGCTAAAAAAGTTTTCTATGCTACTGCTAATCATCGTTGGTTTATTGGAAAAAGTATATCTAAAAAAGAAAATAGAATTTTGCACAAAGAAGAAAGAAGTACTCTTCAATTGAAACATGGAGATATTTTGTATGAAGTATTTGGATATGGAATAAAGAGAAACAATTTATCTTTGAGTGGGATTCAGCATGGGATTGTTTTTGGAGATGGTTCGAGAGAAAGCGATATAAATAAATTTTCTTCATCTTTTATAAAACTATTTGGAGAAAAAAGAGATTTATCTAAATACTTTGAAGGTCATAATAAAATTGAGAAAGAAGATTGTACAATAATATATAACTTACCTAGAAATTATAAAGATTTTCCAGACATATCAAAACTTGATAGAAATTATCTTTATGGATGGCTTTCTGGATATTTTTCTACTGACGGATGTGTAACAGATACAGGTACAGTTTTATTAGCATCTTCTAATTTGAAGAATCTTGAATTTGTAAAAGATGTATGTTCTGTTCTGGGAATAGGATATAATCCAATTAGAGAGCAATTTAGAATATCTAATTTAAATGGTATAAATTCTAAAATTTATTATCTTTCAATTAATAGAAAATTTTTAGATGATAAATTTTTTATTTTAGAAAAACACAGACAAAGATATTTAATTAATTTATCAGAAAGAAATCTTTATTGGAAAGTAGAATCAGTAGAATCTACTGATAGAATAGAAGAAGTATATTGTGCTGTTGTACCAGAAACCCATTCTTTTGTTTTAGAGAATAATATTCTCACTGGTAATTGTTTCCTTTTGCGTGCAGAGGATACCAGAGAAGGATGGGGGGATTTATTGAGAAAAACGACTCTTGCCTTAATGAGTGGTGGTGGCATAGGTATTGATTATAGTCAATTAAGACCAGAAGGAAGTCCTTTAAAAAGGAGTGGGGGACATTCGGCGGGAGCATTACCTCTTATGAAAGCGGTAAATGAAGTTGGTAGGGGGGTGATGGCTGGTGGAAAAAGGCGTTGCTTGCCAAAGGGTACACTTGTAGATACTGAAATTGGATTAATACCCATTGAAGAAGTTGAAATTGGTACAAAAGTAAAAACAGTAGCGGGTTATAAGAGAGTTACTGGAAAATTGAATCAAGGCATTCAAAAAACTATCAATATAAATACTGAAATGGGTTTTTTAGAATGTACTCCAAACCATAGGGTAGCAGTTTTTAATGCTATTGACAAATATATTTTCAAAAGAGCAGATGAATTAAAAGAAAAAGATAAATTGGTTTTCTTTCAAAATATTTCAGAATTTAAAGAAAACGAAATTAAAATTATCATTAAGGGTAGAAATATAAAGATAGATAATGATATGGCATGGCTTTTGGGATATTTTTTTGAAAATGGAAAATATTTCAATGCAAACAAAAATAATAAAGAAAAAATTGTAATATCATATTCAAATAATTTTCCCGATATAAAAGAAAGTATAATTAATATAATTGATAAATTTAAAGCAAATTATACAATAAATAATTATGAAGATTATTCAGATATAGAAATTTACTCCTCAATTTTAGTAGAATTTTTAAGTCAATTTAAGCAAGGGGAAAATATAATTATTCCAGAATTTATATTAAGAGGAAGCATTTCCATTCGTTCAAATTTTGTTGCGGGGATTTTTGATGCTGTTGGTCATTTTTTCATACCTATCCTTTTAGCAAGGGCTAATGAAATAAACTTTATTCTTCAAGTCCAAAATATTCTTTCTTCATTGGGTATATCTACTGTATTAAAAAGTAGAAAAACAAACAGGGGTTTAGAAGATGTATATGAAATCAAAATAAATAATCAAAAGCAATTATTAAAAGCAGAAAAACTCATATTTAAAAATTCTTTAAAATATAGACGCCCTCGTTTAAAAATGAAATCTTTCTATACTTTTCCATTTAGTCTTATAGAAAAATCAAACATACCAAAAATTTATTTTAAAAATAAAAATTTTGAATATAGTACAGAATATATAGAAAAGATACAAAAAAGAGAATTAGAAATTTTACCTGTTTCCGTTTTATCTATTGAAGAAGGAAGAAATGCAGAAACATGGGATTTAGAAGTAGAGGGGGAAGAATTTATTACAAACGGTTTTGTTGTCCATAATTCGGCAATATGGGCTGGTTTAGCATGGAATCATGGTGATATAGAAAACTTTATTACAATGAAAAACTGGATTCCAGAAGTAAGAAAACTAAAAGAAAAAGATTTTGATTTCCCTGCTACAATGGATATGACTAATATATCCGTCATTTTAGATAAAGAATTTTTTAATGCGTATGAAAACGAAAATCATCCCCTTCATCAGAAAGCCCAAAATGTATACTGGAAAGTTATAGAGAGGATGACTAAAACTGGTGAACCAGCATTTAGTGTTGATTATGAAAATAAGAACGAATCATTAAGGAATGCCTGTACAGAAATTGTATCAGAGGATGATTCTGATGTATGCTGTCTGGGTAGTATCAACATGGGAAGAATTGAAAGTTTGGAAGAAATGAAACTGGTAACAGAACTTGCACAATTATTTCTGATTGTTGGTACAGAATACAGTGATGTCCCTTATGAAAAAGTTAAAGAAGTCAAAGAAAAAAATAGAAGGACAGGACTTGGCTTAATGGGATTACACGAATGGCTTATCAAACACGGTTACAGATATGAAGAAAACGATGAACTTGCACAATATCTTCAGGTTTGGAAAGATGTTTCTGATGAAAGTGCTAAAAAATGGGCAGATATTCTTAACTTTGCTACACCTATAAAAAAGCGTGCAATTGCCCCAAACGGTACAATTAGTATTGTTGGTGGACAAACTACGGGTGGAATAGAACCGATTTTTTCTCTTGCTTACCAGAGAAGATACCTTACTCCTGATGGATGGAAAAAACAATATGTAGCAGATTTCGTGGCAGAAAGACTTTATAGAGAGGGTTATAACATTGATAAAATAGAAGATTCTTATGATTTATCAATTGATGTTGAAAGAAGAATAAGATTTCAAGCATTTGTGCAGAGATATGTAGATAATGCAATTTCTTCAACAATTAACTTACCTGCTTATGGACTTTTAGGAAACGATGATTTTCGTAAATTTGGGGAAATATTATATAAATATCTTCCCAATTTAAGAGGAATTACTACATATCCAGACGGGGCTAGGGGTGGACAACCCTTAACCCAAGTAGATTTCAAATTTGCCCTTTCTAGACAGGGTGTAGTATTTGAAGGCAATGAAGAATGTGTAGAAGGTGTTTGTGGACTTTAAGATATAATAAGGAAGGAATATTATGATAAAAATAAAAATAAAGTATTTTAAAAAAGATACAAATAAATTGGAGAAAATAGATAAAGGTGATTGGATTGATTTATTTGTTTCGGAAGATATTGAGATGAATGCTGGTGAATTTCTATTGATACCACTTGGTGTAGCAATGGAATTACCAGAAGGATATGAAGCCCATGTAGCACCTAGAAGTAGTACATTTAAAAAATATGGATTAATTCAAGTTAATAGTATTGGCATTATTGATGAATCCTACAAGGGAGATGATGACCAATGGTACTTTCCCGTCCTCGCTACACGAGATGTCAGCATTCCAAAAAATAGCCGTATTTGTCAATTTAGAATTATTGAAAAACAACCAGAAGTAGAATTTCAAGAAGTAGAATTTTTACAAAATAAAAATAGGGGTGGTTTCGGGAGTACTGGAATTTAGTATAAAAAAAGTCAAGAGTAAACCTCTTGACTTTTTTTATAATATGGTTATAATATATATATAAGTCATCTTATACTCGAAAGGAGTAAATAACATGAGTAATAAGAAGTGTATGTGGAAAACAAAAGAAGATACAGATTATTTTTATATTTACTATGATACTTCTTGTGGTAAAAAAGTAGAAGAAGATGATATTTTATGTGACTTAGATGAATTTAAATATTGTCCGTTTTGTGGAAAACCTCTTGAAATATTACCAAAAGGAAATTGAGATGTTTGAAATAGATTATGATTATTTTGAAGATTCTTTTGATAATGAATATTCTGATAAATCAAAAAAATTTTTAGATTCACTCGATATTGAAAATAAAAATGGTTATTTTGATTTGAAGGTAAATTTACCAGATGGGGAAACAAATATTTATAAATTGAGATTAATTGTAAATGTTAATTATCTTCTAATGTATAAATGTCCCCACTGCGGATATGTAATAAGTGATTATATGAATGATGTTATTTCTAAATATTCGGAAGATAACAGGAGAAAATTAGAAACTTCATGCAAATATATATTTGAGAAAATTGTTCAGCATCAAGAAAAATGTTTTCCTCTTTTAGATAATAAAAAAGCAATACAGGTTTTATTAAAAAATGACCAGAGTGATGTAGCAAAAGCAATTGCTGTATTGGCAAAAGTAATAATGGAAAAAAAATAAAAAAATAGTAAAAAAAATAGGGTAGACTTTTTATAAATCTACCCTATTTTTAAATTAATTTAATTTATCAAAGAATAAAGAATTATCATATATAAGTGCTGACCAGAGATTATCATCCCCCTTTATCCAAACCCTTTTTTCGTTTTCAATATATATATCTACAAGTTTTATGATTTCATTTATTTGTCGTGTTTTTACAATTTTTCCATAAGGAATTTCTCTTGCATAAACAGGTTTTAAAACCTTGAGAGATATATTTGTTTGAATACTTTGCTCTGGTGTTTCAATTGAACTACCAGAAGTTTGTTCTTGATTTTCTTCTGGTTTTTGAATAGTTATTCCAGCGTATTTATATAAATCTTCTAATGAGCCATTAAAGTAATTTCCATCTAATTGCTTACTTTCAGCACCAAATTTTATACCGTCAAGCCTGTCAGTAAATTGCCAAAAAGTCCATGTTTTCCATTTTGTAAGATTTTTGATATTTCTTTCCATAATTTCTTGACTTGTATAAGAAGCAATCCACAAATCTGTTTCGTATAATGGACTATTTGATGGAGCATATTTACTCCAAAAATAAGCACCAGTATAAATGATTAATTTTTTATCAGTTAAAGATTTAAATTCTCTATAAAATTCAACTGCAAAATTGTGTGCATTACTGGGTACAGTACCCCAATATTCAAAATCAAGAACTGCTGGTAATTCCCCCGAATCTTCTTTTAGTAATGACCAGAAAAATTTTGCCTGTGTTTTAGGGCTTCTATCCCATGTCAGAAAATGATATGCACCCCTCAAAAGCCCTGCTCTTTTTGCACTATCCCAATTATAAATAAAATCCCTATCCATAAAATCTCTTTGGGAAGCCTTGATAAAAGCAAATCTCACACCTTCTTCATAACTTTTATTAAAATTCATTTTTTGTGGTGTACTTATATTGTCTTGCCAAAGAGATACATCTATACCTAATACATAACTCATTATATTCGCTCCTTATCATCCTAAACCATATACCGATATTGATGTGCCATTTGCAAAAGTACCAGAACTGTTAGTACCCATTCTTATTCTAGTAACAGCACTTGTGTTATTCCATGTACCAGAACTAATGTGCATCATTAAAGAATTTCTTGCATAGAAAGTTGTCATACCGATTGCAGTCTTATAAGAATTAGTATCCCTATAATTGGGAATATAAATCATAAAAGGAACGGGATATTCATCGGCATAAAGACTTGAACTCATCATTGCAGTATCTATAGCACCAAAATTATTATAAACTAGAAACCAATTAGTGGAAGGATACCATCTTAACCAGTCAACGCTAATATAATTTGCACTGTTATTATCTAAATTAAATTCAGTGGTTATACTTACTGCTGACGCCTGCCTATTTATTGACTTTGCACTACCTATAATTAATAAATTATTGTATGTTTGGGGTACATTAAAATCAAAAATTCCAGAACCACTAAAAGTAGTAATTGTGCTGAATCTATTTCTTATAGTATTCATGCTACCAGAAATAGAACTAGCATTGTTGTAATATCCATTAAGTGTATTATTAATGGAAGATATAGAACCAGAAATGGCACTTTGTAAATTTGAAATTGAACCACTAACCCAATTAGACCATGTATCTATTTTAGTCATATTACTATTACTAGAACCAGCAATATCACTTACAAATGTAGAAAATAACTGATTGGAATCAGCAATTAAATCATATAACTTTAATCCGAGTCTTGGTGTATTTGTGGGCATATCTCACCTCATTTCAATCCATAAAAACTTATTCTGCTATTATTAATAAATCCGATTCTTTGAGAACCATAACCCAATCCAAACATTCTAATCCTAGTAATAGGACTATTGTTTCGCCATGTACCACCCTGAATACTAACTCTATAGGTAGATGGTGTAAAGAAGAAATTAAACCCAAAACCACTTTTAGGTGTATTAGACCTGTAATTAGGTACTATTGCAAAGATGGGGGTATAATTATCGGTATTGTATTGATTACCTGCTACACTTCCAACCAAAACCTCACCCCTTGTATAGGGTGTAAAAAATGTTACTAATTGTCTTTGAAATTGGACTGAAACATAGTTTTGAACACTTGCATCACCATTAAAATCAAGACCAACATCTACATTTGTATTTTCAAGACTCGATACACCTGCACCGCATTTAGCCATTCCCAAAATCAACAAATGATTATATGTTTGGGGTACTTGAAAATCAATTGTCTGACAACCGCTTGCTACAAAATCATACAGTAATGAAATATCTAAATTTAATGAAGCCAAAGCACTTGCTTGATTTAAGATAGAAGCGGATAAAACATTTATAGAATTATTAATTGTATTTAAAGAACCCGTTATATTGTTTGCTAAATTCTGTATAGAACCCGTAATGCTTTGACTCCATTGACTAATTTTCACAGTATTTCCACTTAAAGAACCAGTTATATCATTTATTAATGTAGAAAAATTTAGAGATGAATCGGAAGTTAAATTATATACTTTTAATCCTAAATTAGGTGTATTTGTAGGCATGATTCACCTCACTTGATTCCATATAAAGTTAATTTTGAATTTTCACTAAATGTAACTGTTGTACCCGTATTCCTAATATAATTAGTAAAAGTCAAACGGTTTATAGCCGTTGTACTCATCCAAGTACCACCACACAAAACAATCCTAAATTCTGGTGGATTAAGCGGAGAAGCACTTGTTTGGTATGTTATACCACCAGTAAAACTCATAACGGGTCTACCACTTAAAGTAATTGTGTCCCTGTAATTGGGAATAAAAATAAAGACGGGAAAACCATTTCTTCTTACATTTGCTTGAATATCCATAGCATAAGGTATATCTCCAACGGTCATCCTGTCAGTATAACTACCAGAAAGATTTTCAATATAAAATGGAGATACAGTACTGTATGCCATATCATATCTTGCACTATAATAATTACTACCACTTGTAACACCATTCATGGCTACTTTCATATCTACAGGTGAAGCAGATGTATTTTGCTTTCCCACCAGCCCAACAACAAATAAATGTTTATAAGTATTAGGAATACTCTGAAAATCATAGTTAGTTACTGAACCAGATTGAGTAGCAATCGGGACAAACCTATCCATCATAAGGTTAACCATGCTACCATTAACAGAAATAGAACCACCAATGCTATTTAATAAACTATTAAATGTATTTTTATAAGTATTAAAATAAGAAAGAATATCCGCTAATCCTAGAAAGACATTGAAATCAAAATTATCAATATCTAGCATGGCACTTGTTAAAGTACCTGCCAATAAATCACGATAACTTGAGAAACTTATATCTCCATCACGATTTATATCATAATTAAATAAATTTAAATTATATAATTGTTGAGTAAATTGAAGAGGGTTAATCGTTGTCATGGTTGCGTATCCTTAAATACTACAAGAAAAGAAGAAGCATTGATATATGGATTTAAATCACTACCGCTAATTGCTGGTGGTAAACTTCCAGAATAAACATATAAAGAAGATAAGGTTTGATTATATAAGGTTGACATTAGTAAAGGGTCATAAAAAATAATACTTCCTGTTCTAATAATTGGTACATTATTATAAATATATATATTTTTTTCTACTACTAAACTATTCATATTATATTCCTTTTACAATTGTAATAATTCCCTGTGCTGGAATAACGACAACATTATTCGGAAAAACAATTTTAGGTTGATGAGTATATTTTCCAGATAAATTCTTTGTATCTGTATTTGATAAATAAACTTCAAAAGTATTTGTATTTACAATGCTTCCAGTTTTTGTTATCAAAGGAAAATCTGTACCATAAGGAGATAATCCCCAATAACAAGTAGCACTAGATAAGTTGATAGGATTATTATTAGAATCCAAACATATAAATTTAAGTGTATAGGTTGTACCACCTATAAAAAATATTTCTTTTAAACTATTAACTGTTTCAAAAGTTATATATCCCATTTTAAACTCCATTACGAAAGATTTACAAATTCAAGCAAAATTTTATCCTCTGCATCTAATGTATCATAAAAATTAATTACATTCGGTGAAACTTGCTCATAGGTAAAATTAGGTACTTGTGTAATTCCATTGATATAAACCCTCAATGAACCCATTAACATAGAAGAACCAGATAGAACATATTGATTTCCAGTAAAACCACTTATATCTAACAGGGTTGTAATGCTTTGACCTTGCTGAATACCAGCACCCCCGATAAAAATACCGTTTCTAAAAAATAGATAACCACCACCTACCAAAACTAAATCTAAATCTCTACCAACCTGACTACCAGCGTATATAATTGGATTTCTTAAGGTTAAACCCGTATTATCTAGGTAAAAATTCTCTTCACCTGTATTTGTATTTATATTTCTAATAATCAATTTGTCAGAAGCGGTTATTCTCCCTGCTAAATTATTAGCAATCAAACCATAGTCTATTTTACTTCCAGTTGTTACTACCCTACCAATAACCATCGGTTTTGTGTCAAACCAATCTCCCCACTTTTCAGAATTAAAAGAAATATTTGAATCGTTTTTTATACTCTGACCTAAAAAGTCAGTTAAAACAAAACTAGAATTATCTATTCTTTGTTTGTTACTAATAATTAATTCAAAATCATCAGGGTTTTCATAACTAAAAGAATACTCTAATAATGTAGCATCAATAAAATATCCCTCACCGCTATCTATTGTTAGTTGTCCACCCAATTCTAATTGGTCAATAAAAGATTGATATTCTTTTAATGCTAAAAAGTTGACCGCATTTATTGTAATTTCATATCTAGGTACAGATAATTTAGCAAGCATCTTTACTGAATCATTATACAATTCTTTCCCTTGCTGTTCTATCTCTTGTGGTGTCATTATATCTGTTACAATAATGTTTTCGTTTTTATAAGTATTTTCAAAGATAAAATTACTTAATTCTAAACGATATGCACTTGGGAAATTAATAGGATTATCAATAGATAAATCATTATTTATTGTAACAATAATACTTAATAAATTATTAATTTCACCCTCTTTTACTGCTATAAGATTATTTTGATTATTAATTGTATTTGTTATAGATAGAATCTGTGCATCAACATCAGTGGTGTCTAATCCCTGCTGTAATCTAACTGCCCTTACTTGCTCTAACGCTGTTTTGTTTGCAAGATATTCTTCTAATTCTGCCTTCAATACGAGTAATTCATTTTGCTTTATATTTAAATTAGTTACATGAACACTATATACAGGAATATAAGAATTTACTTTTGCTTCCCAAGCATCTATTAAAGAAATTAAATTGGGACTCATCCAATTTGTATTCTTATAATATGTAAAATTATAAATTGCATTTGTACCCAAAGGATTAACACCACGAATATCTAAATCACCCCCACCGTAACAATACATACAAGTTGTAATTTCCTCGCTAACTTGAACAGATGATTTACTCTTAATGAGATTTTCAAAAGATAAAAATATATCTGTTTCTGTAATCTGTTTTTGAGAAGAAATTGCCGATATTTTCTTATTCATTATATCAAAATAAAATATACAATCATAAGCACGGGAAGCATCGGTAGTTATAAAATTATAATAATTATTATCAGAAATATCAAAACTTCTGTATATATTATACAAATCTTCATCTACCACTCCGACCCCCCAAGTGGGATTATCACGCAGTATCTTTCCCACTATGGTATCAGAATCACTAGGATTCTCTGGATTAAACAGTCTAAATGTTCCACTCAATAAAATTATCTTTTTATTAATCAATTCTGTTTCATAACTGTAACAAGTAACACTTTTAATTGGGACACTTCCATCAAATTCATCTTCTACTTCTACGATAATAAAATATCCCAAGTTTTCTATTTTTACCAATCTTTTACTCTCAACATAATCGAATGCTTCTATATATTGATTATCTATAAATTTTGGTATTTTAAAACTAAATTCACTTTGGGCATTCCATCTCAAAGATAATTTAGTATCATAAATCATATTAATAGAATATAATTCATCTTGATTAGGATTACATAAAGTGAAAGAAGGTCTTTCTTGATAATTGAAATAATCAAATTGAAAAACTCCCATAATTAACCACCTAATCTTCTAGCAAACTGATAACTCATGGATATAGAAATAATGTTTCCCTGAAAAATCAAACGATTTCCCATCGGAATAAGTCTTAAAAAGTTTTTATTGAAATTTTTTAATCTTTTAAAACCACTGTTTGAAGTAATAATTCCTAACTCATTATCAACAATAATGTTTTCATAAGGATTTAAATCTGTAAACTGAAAGATACGATTATTGTCTGAAACATTTATAATTCTCGCTAAACCATTTGTAACACCATTCATATTGATTGTTATTTGAGGATATAAGTATCCCTGATAATGAGAATCATTATAAAAATCAGTAGTAGAATCTACATAAGAACCAGAAAAAGTATATAAAATAGTTTGAGGATAAGTCCAAGCAAATTGACTATCGCAAATAGCAGTGGCACTAAAACCGTACAATAAATTACCCGCTTTTAGTATTGTGGGGTTAGTAAAAATACAATTAAAATAAATGCTGGACATATCTCCCTGTGTTATAACTAACTTTCGATATACATTACTTCCAAATAACCAGTTTTGAATACCACTTGCATCCTCTGCTGATATTTCATTTTTAGAAAAAAAAGAAACATCAAAACTTAATTTTGAATCAAAAGTTACACCATAAAAATAAGGTTTTGGCTTTCTGTAAATATAACTCTCTAATATGCTCACATTCCCACTGCCATTTCCTGAAATCATACCAGTATTTGTAGAAGCAATTTCTAATCCATATAATTCGGAAGGTTGTCCACCATAAGTAAAACTTCTTGAATAAAATCCCATATTAACCTCCATATATTAAGGAAGAATGTATCCTATAAAGGATACATTCTTCCATTTCTAATATATCCCCTTTGAGATAATGTTTTTGTAATTTGACTGACAATTTCATTAGAAAATCGCTTCAAATCTCCAATTACATTTTTATCAACATTACCCTCAACATTGATTAGTTTATCTACCTGAATAGTAGGCATATTACTGACATTATTTGTATATTGAGATGTATAAACTTTTCCAATAATACGCTTCATGTCTAATTCGTTGAGTACCATTTCACCCTTAATAAGTTTTGCTAAAACTTCTCCACTGGGGGTAGTTACTCCACCTACCTGACCTGATAAAACCCCCGAATGATGAAATTCGGGTACTCCACCAATGGCATAATCTTTACCATAAATGGCTTTCAGGAGATTTCCATATTTTTGCAATGCTTTATACGCTTCATTCCAAGCATTTGTTACATCTTGGTCAATTCCAGTACCGTATAATTTATTCCAATTTAATAATTCCTGATATAGAGAAGGTGCTTTTTCGGCAACCCTTCTCAATGCTTCTTGTGCTACTAAACCAGATTTATTCAAAAATTCATCAATTGCATCCATCTTTTCTTTCCAGAGATTTTTTTCACTTTCAGCACTTTCTATCTGTGAATTTATTCGTTCTTCATATAATTGATATTCTCTATCAAGTGCTTCTTTTTGAAGTTTATAACTTCTATCTCTCTGGGCTTTCTCTAAATCTTTCTGTGCCTTATCTAAATTTTCTAGTAGTTTTAATTTCTTTGCTTTGGCTTCTTCACTATTATCTAAATCAAGTAAGGTAATTTCATTTTGTATCTTGGAAATATCTTTATTTTTCTCTTGGATTCTTTCCTGATACTCTAATTCTTCCTTTTGAGTATCGAGCATTTCTTTTCTTTGACTAACTATTTCTTTATAAGTAGATAACTGGTCTTTTAAGCCTTTTATTCTATCATCAATAGTTTTTATTTCCTGCTGATATAATTCTTTTTCTTCTTTTTTTTGTTGTCTGATTAATTGAATAACATCATTATAAAGGTCTTTTGCTGAATAAGTTTCCTCTTTTTTAGCACCACCACCACCACCAGAACTAAAACCTTTAGGATAGTAACCACCTATTGGTTTTGGTGGTGAGGGCTTTGGAAGGGGTTTGCTCTGCATCGCATAGGGGGAAGCACCTAAATCTCCCATCATACCGCCTTCTCTCCCCGACCTTCCAGAAACTTCATTGTATTCAATATTAAAGCGAATATAATAATCACCAGCCACAGAAGCAACCCAAGCACTCAAATTCTCTAACTCTCGTTTTGCCAATTGGATATTTCCATTTGCAAATTCACCCAAAGCATAGTTTATTTTAGTTAATGCCTGCAAGGTGGCTACATCTACTAACCCCCATGCACTTGCAAGTTGATATGCCATCTGATAAGCGGCGGTTTGCATTTCGCCAGTTAATTCCATCTGACCTATCCTCTGTAGCATCATATTAAATAAAATTTGCTTTGTAGCAATATCATATTGCCTTGCGTTTTCCTGTATAGCCCAATTTGTTTCTTCTAATTGATAAGTTAAATTTTGAACTTCCCTTTGTTGTTCTAGTGTACTTGGGAAAGTCATAGCCTCTGCTATTCTAGCCCTTAATTCCTCTGATTTGGCTTGTAACTCTGCTTGCTGGTCTGAATAACTTTGAATTACTTCCCCTAATCTCCCTGCAATAATTTCTTGCAAATCAGAAAACTCATTCTTTAATCCATAAACAGATTCAGCAGTTTCATCTACTAAATCTATCATACCATTAGCCCCTGCTACATCCATTTCATTGATTGCTTTTTGAATATTTAACATTTGTTCATATTCAATCACAAGATTTTCAGAAGCCACTATCTTTTCAGCCAAAGCATCTCTTTGCGCTCTAATAATACCAAATTCATCTTTACCTTTAATAATTAACTCATCATAATAAGCAAGTTGCTCTTTTGCACCCTCAAAAACAGTAGATATATCTCCATAGGTTGTAGTACCCAATGTTCTTTTCTGCTCCAAAAATGCTTTTGCTTCTTCATAAGCAAATTTATTTTTCATAATAAACTGCTCTGCTTGAACTTCTTGCTGTTTTTTAATCCATTCAACATTTTTAGCAATGGCATCTGTATTATTGTTAATTGCATCGGAATATATATCTATACCGTTTTTTAAAGCACCATACTTTGTATTTAAAATAGTCTGAATATCTAAAAGTCTGGTAATTGTATAAATATTTTTATCTTTTTTATTTGCTAAATATTCATACTCATCAGCAAGATTCTTTAATTCGTTTTGATTTTCATCAAATACTGCTTTTGATTTCTCAAATGCCTGATAAGTATCCACAACACTCTTGTTTAATTCTTTAAATGCCATTACTGCACCAATAATGGCAATCCCAACCAGTCCACCAGTAATAGCAGTACTTAAAGCCGTAGCAGTGGCAGTAGCAACTCCCATAGAAACAACTAGGGCATCTATGGCAGAAGTTAATATTGGAATAGTAACAATCATTTTACTACCAATTACTGCCGACAAAGCCACAAAAGCAATATTTAAAACTCCAACATTTTCGACAATTCCCAGAATAACAGAACCTATATCGAGTAAATTTTTTGTAAAATCACTACTGATAAAACTTGACATCAAACTTTCCCAAGATGCTCTAAATTTATTGGCTTTTGCTTCTATACTATCCATATAGATACCATATCTTTCCATAGCCAATCCTGCACTGTCAAGCATGGTTTCTTGAAAGCCTAATGCCATATTATAATTTTGCAAAAGGGACAATAATGTATTCTGCTGTCTAACACCAGCCATAGCCTTTAATATGCTTGCTCTTTGAACTTCACCTATTTTATCCCATTTTTTACCTAATTCATCAAGTACTTCACCAAAGGGTCTAAATGATGTTCTATCGGCATTCATAATCTCTATTCCAACGGATTTCAGGGCTTTTTCAACATTATTAATACCCATTCCAAATTCATCTAAACCACCCTTTTGAATGTCCTGATACCTAGCGAAAATGGTTTTGAATGCTTCACCAACTGTTTCGGCACTTCTTCTGGTAACCGATGATACCGTAGCAATATAAGAAACCAATTCATCAAATTCTACTTTTGCCTGCCTAGCACTGCTGGATGAACGCTGTAATGCAAGGGCTAATTCAGATACACTCGTAGCACTTTCATTATCTACTGCTACCATTTTATCTATTGAAACAGTAACTTCTTTTACGGACATTCCAAAACCATTCATAATAGAAGTAAGATATTCGGTAGCCTCTGCTGAACTCATGTTAGCCAACTTGGACATTACCATTGAATTTTGAATAAGTGCAGTGGTATCTTCTACGGATTTACCTTGTCTTTGCCATTCCAAAGTCCCCTGTGCAACCTCTAATGTGGTTGCACCCAATTGCTTTGCCAATCTATTATAACCCTCACCTAAAGCATTAACTTTTTGCTCGGAAAAACCAGTAACAATTTGTGTATCTGTAAGAACCTTATTCAATTCTCTTACATATTCTGAACCTTCTCTTAATTGTCTTAACGTACCATAAATAGCAGTTGTACCTAAAGTCCAAATTGCTACTTTTTTAATAGCATTATCTAAAAGGCTAATAAAACTCTCACCTTCTCTATCCATTAGTTTCATTTCAGAAGTAACTTCTGTTATTTTCGTTCTTAAATTATCTAATTCTAACCTGACTTGTTTGGCAGAAATTTCACCCTTTCCAAAACTTTGAATTGCTTCTTCATAAATCTTTGCCTGCTTTATAACATCAAAGTTTTCAAATGCGGGGGCTTTGGTTGCCTTTAATTTTCGGAGAGAATTTTCAAATAACTGAACCTGTCTATCAATCTCTTCTTGGTCAAATTTTATTGGTAATTTAACAGGTTTAACAACCTTTCTTATTTTGTCTAATTGCTTATTTACATCCGATATATCTAATTGCACTTTTGCAAGGATAGTATACTTATTTGTAGTAGCCATATATTTATCCTCTCTTTTTTATATAAATTTATTCAATTTTTATTCCAAACATCCCCTCTATTTCATTAATGGAATTATCTTTCAGATAATTGCTGGTAGTTGTTAAATCAGAATGATTTGCAAGTAATTTTAATTTCTCAATAGGAAATCCAGAAATACCTAATTTTTTACAAACATAATGGCTACCATCTGAATAATTTTGCAAAGCGGAATGTCGAATAGAATGAACATTAAAATTTGTAAATTCTCCATCTCTTTCTTTTAATATTTCTTTCATTTTTAAAAACCATCTATAAACATCATGTTCTCTCGCTGGTCTTTTAAATCTTGTTTGGGGTATAGGAACTGCCCACAAAGAATCTACATCATCCTTTCCTCTGGCAATTAACCATTTTTTAACTGCATCTTTTGTTCTGTCAAAATAAAGTAATGAAAAAACTTTTTTTCTTTTACCAACCACTTTATTTGTATTATTTCTTTCAAATGAAAATGAATCTTTTCTCACTTGTAATACTTCATTTCTTCTACCAGCACTATCATAAAGCATTGCTAAAAATGCACTTTCTTGATATTCCCCTCTTTCTTCCAATTTTTTCATAATATATGAAATATCTTCATCTTTCAGGAAATGTATTTCACGCCTTTTTTCTTTTGAATCCAAACTCTTCAATCTTCTAGCCACATTTGCTTCAAAATTTCCATAATCTTCTTGATTTTCTTCTGCAAAATATAATAATGACCTTACAACCGAAATAAAGCGATTATGCCTAGAATTTGAAACATTATTATTATAAGTAAGAAACAAAGAAAAATCTCTTAATTGTTTTTTATTTACATCTAAAACATAAATATTGTTTTCATATTTATATAAATAACATAAAAAAGCCCTTATATCTGCTTTATATTGGGTTATAGTACCATTAGATTTTTTTCTTTGCTTTAATTCAAGTAAGTAATCATTCATAATAGATTTATTTTTTTCATTTACTTTTTCCCAAATTTCCTTATCAAACATTTCATTATAAACATTTCTCATTTTATATCCCTGTCCTTAATAAATGTTAATCCAATTGCTATCGCATCACTTTCATCTAAATTGTTTATTTCTATTTCTGGAAATTTATTTTTTATAATCCGATAAACTTCTTCTTTTTTGGAATTACCTTTTCCCGTAATAATTTTTTTTATGGTAGAAGGACTATAAAAAATAAAATTATATTCTTTTATATTATAAAAAAGCATTCCCTGTAAACGATATAGCACTTCTGTTGAAGTATTATATCTATAAAATCCCGATTCAAAAACAATTATATCTGGATTTTTCTCAAAAATATAATTCTTTATTTTATCGGTCAGGTAAAACATTCTGCAAAATTGGTCTTTTTTTATTTTCTTTGTATCAATTGAAAATACATCACATAATTTTTTATTTTCAAAATATGATATTCCTGTATTACTTAAAGATAGGTCTATTCCTATTATCTTCATAGTATTTCCTTAAATGACAAAAAAAAAGGGATTGTTTTTTATAACAATCCCTTTTATCTTTTATTCTTCTTCTTTAATTCTCATTTTTTCTTTAGTAAGATTATCAAATACTGCTCTTTCAATCTCTTTATAGATAATCTCTGGGTCAATTTTGATACCCTGTTTTTCAAGTTGAAGTTTTATATAATCAAACGCATACTGCCTTTTATCAGTAATATAACCCGCAAGGTTAGCCTGTTCAGCCGATTTAACAGCCGAATCAGCAAGGAAGGAGATAATGTAGGCTAAATCAGGTCTTTCATTTTTTATCTTTGCTTCAAGTAAGCGAATCTGCTGAACAATATAGCCAGCAATCAAGGCTACCAACGGGGGTAATACAATTTCTAAAAATCTTTGTGCAAAGGCACTCCAAAATTCTAAATCCATTTTCTACTCCTTATTCTTTTTTGAATTTAAGTTTTCTTTTTCTAAAATACTTTTCGATATATTTCTCAAATCTACCAGAATCCAATTGAGAAACTGTTTCCTCATAATAATTACCCCATTCTCTTCTTGGAAACATATTACCTTGTTTTCCTTCCAAAATAATTTCTTCTAGTAATTCTCTAATATCTCTTAAAACCCAATAATAACTTCCATGAATAAAAGCATCTGGGTCGTGATTCATAAAATAAGGATATGAAAACAACATTAATTCATTGCTTAACAAATCGTTACTAACTTGTTCTATTTTAAAAGAACCCAATAAACCACCATTCTCACCTTGTCGTTCATAAACAACAGGAGTATAGTTTGCATAAATATTAATTTCTACATTTTTTTCATGTAAATCTTTTACATCTTTCATTGTATCCATTAAAGAACCTTTTAAATCTGCCATAAGCATAGAGATTAATGTGCTTTCATTATCTATCATAATTATTCCTCTCTATCTATCTTGTTTTTTCTTTTATCTTTTATGGTTTCTTTGTAATAACAATCCATACACTTATGATATTTGTTAGAAAAAACAATACCATCTTTTTCTTCTGAAATTTCAATTAAATAATAATTTTTAGACTTGCAATCAGGACAAACACGATTCAGTCGCTTAATGATTTTTTCCTTTTTCATATTTACTCATCTTTTAGCATTTTTTTATTTCTGGTTTTTTTCATATCATTAAATGGATATTTTTCATTTAATTCACGAATACTGCTATTAAATTCTATTAGTAATTTTTCAAGTTTATCTTCATCTAATTGTGATAATTTCTCTAAAATTTTATTTATGTTTGCAAAAACAGCATTTAGATTAGATGAAATAGATAATTGTAATTTTTTTTCAAAATTAATAATTTGAACAATATTTTTTATATCATCTAATAATTTTTTATACTTTTCCCCAATTACTTCCAGTATCTTATTCCAGAATCCATTAGCAATAAACAGGTCTAAATCAAAATCTTCTGATTCAATATCTATATCAGTAATCTCATCTATAATTGCAAGTATCATAGCCTTTTCAGCAAGCAAGTATTTTCTATATATTTCATCTTCATTATCAAAAAATGTTGAAAGATAAACATTAATAATTTTGATTTCTTGCTCAAATGTAAAATAAGGCTGAATCTTAAAGGAAATTTCTCCAACATGCAAAGTTATAGGATTAACTAATTTTAATTCTATCTTTTTCTTTTCCATTTTATTGACCTATCATCTTAAGGATTAATTCATTTTTTATAAAACCAAGCAAATAATATAATATCATCAAAACAATAGATAAAATCCAGAAAAATTTAGATTTTAATACCCCCATAAGAATTTCAACCACATTAATCTTAACTGATTCATTAATATTTTGTATGTTTCCCTTTAAATCTTTTACATCTGTTTCTGTTTTTCTGGTACTTTCAGATATATTATTAACTTGTGTTTCTATTTTAAAAAAAGCCATTTGGAAATCATTCATCGTTTTTACAAGATTATCCATAACCAGAGTATTTTTATTGAATGCTTCTTCAAGTCTTGCTAGGACAAAACCATTTATGGACTGTTTTTTATCTAATTCATTTATTTTTATGTCCATCTTATCTAACCTTTCTTCAAGGTTATTTACCTTTTTTTGTAAAATATCCAATGTAGTTTGCTCCATTAAGACTCCTTTCTACACGGCTTTACTCTGGGGGGGTACTATTATTATAGTACCCCCTTCCCCTAACAAAAAAAAATTATGCACCAACAATAACATTAACAGTGTCTGTCAGAGAACCAGTAGCAGGAGTATAGTAAGTAATCGTAATCAATGCGGTATCACCCTGATTTACGTTAGAAGAACTAGTTACAACACCACTACCATTAACTGTTATTGTAGTACAACCACTAGTTTTTACAAAAGTAGAAAGATTGGTAATATTTGCATTAGCATAAACACCACCACGAATACCGAGTACATTAATCTGCTGTGATTGAGGTCTTAATGCATGACTGAAAGTCAAGACACTGGGAATACCAGCAATAGCACTAACAGGAATACTGGTAGTAGTTGCAGGAATCCAAGAAGCCTTGAAATAATAATCTTTACCCGTCTGTGCATCCTTGCTGACCAAAGCAACACCACTCAACGATTGAGTAGACACCCCATTAGCACTCAAATTCAGAGTATAGTTACCAGCAATCTGATATGAAGGTACATCAATCTGCAAATAAGAAACAACAATGTTGTTACTATCTCTCACCTCTGCTGTCAAGATAAGTCTGACATTAGCGGGCGGAGTAGTCGCCTCAACCATTACTTCATCAGCATTTCCATTATAGGTATAGACAGCAGTAACAGCCTGATTGCCACCACCAGAAACAGTAATTACACTACCAGAAACGGGGGTAACCAATTGGGAAGTACCATTATCGAGAAATACAGTAACATCACCAACCGCACTTCTAGAAAGAGTACCCACATTAGAAGTCAAACTAACTCTCTCGGTTTCAACAATCTGAATAGTCTTATTGAGAATTGAAGTACCAGCATTCAAAGCCAATACAGTCCGACTAAAAGTGGCTTCTTCAATATTAAACTCTGCTAATCTGTCGTGAAAATAAGTATAAAGCAATGGATTATTAATCCCACCCCTAACCTCTGTTTTCTGCATCGAAAGAGTAATTGAAGAAGTGATATTTGTTTTACCTACTGCAATAGCCTCATTTGTATTCGGATTAAGCAAAACAGCATTTGCCACACTAACTAAAAATTCATTTGCCATTTTTATAAACTCCTTATTCTTTATTAAAATTAAACAAATCTTTTTGTTCACTAACAAAACTATCTTTCGGTATCAAAATATTTTCATACCTACCCGATAATTTTATATTTGATAAGTAATGCTTGATAATCTCTTTTCCACTTTCAGATTTTATTTGTCCACTAATTTCTAGTGGCTTTATTTGATTGTATTCAAATACAAGCATTGCTCTTTGAAGAAGTTTTTTAAATTGATATAAAGTCAATTTAGATATTTCTTCTATGGATAATTTTGTCAAACAAACTAATGTAAAAATTTCATCCTCTAATGTTATATCTTCATATTTTTTATTTGCTTCTACTAATATCTTTTCTAATTCTGGATTAAAAGACTCAATATATTCAACACTTAATCCATTTTGTAACAATATAATTTCCCTCATTATATCAAAATCATATTCACTTAATTCTATATCGTTGATTTTAATATTAATTGATAAATTTTTATTTTCATCTTGAATATAATCAAAGGAAACTTTTTTTGTTTTCAAAATATGACATAAAAGTTTTTTTAAATCACTTTCAATACTATCCCTTATTCCATAACGAATTACTAAAAGTAAATATTTCAGATAAGACATTTTAAGAACTTCTTTATCTGATATAATGTTTTTGGGATATTGAAAAACACCATAAAAAACATCTATCATTTCTATATCAGATATTTTTAAAGGATAAAATTTTATTTCTTTATAAATTTGTGGATAACCAAAAATGTCATTTTCTTTCTTATAAATTTTATCTAAAATGTTCATTTATTATCCTGAAATCCAGTTGCAGAAAATAAGTCCTTTCCCAATAAAAGGATTACTCCCTATTACTGTCATTTTGCATCTTGGATTTTTAGAAAAATCAAAGTATATTCTACCCAACCCTTCTGTTATCTCTGCCCCATTAAGAACTCTTATAATTTCTTCGGCAATCATATTATCTCTTTGTCTATAATTTGATAATTGATTTACTTGAAAATGAGGAAGTATTTCTACACCAATAGATATATTACCATAAACTGTATTAGAGGGAATCATCTCCACAATAGAAATTCGTAATTGGGTAGTCATTTCTACCCAACCATCACTCATTCCTGTTGTCATAAATACCCTAGCATCTTCTTGCTTCATCACACCATCATAAATCATCTTACCTTTTTCTATTTTAGAAAGATTAGGATATTTATTCTTATCCCAAGCATCGGGGGTATCATATTTCAATAATCTCCAAACATCCTCTGAATTATCTAAAAGATAAGAAACAACAGAATAGGGAATATTAGAAAATTCCTTGAAAGTATTATATGTTGTCATTATACTCCCTAAAATGATATTTTAATATCTTTTCAATTTCTTTTGTTCTCAAATCTAAATCTTCAAGTTTTTGAAGAATTACATCTAATCTATTATCGGGTTTTGGTAATTCTGGTTTTTGGGGTTGTGGTGGGGGTGGATTTTCAGGTGGGTTAGGAATAACAACATCTTTTTTACCTTTGTATATTGCACCCGTATCAGCAACCATTTGTTCAATTGTGCCATTATACATCATAACTACATATTTTTCCATATTAGATTCGGGTTGATATAAAGCAAAGTGCTTCATTGTAAGCCTTGTTCTCTTATCACTCCACAAAGGATTATCTTTAAAATTTGTATTTTTAGCAATTTCAAAAACATCTTTTAAGGAAGTCAATGTACCTTGTGTATTAGAATAAGACACCATCATATCTCCACGATTATTTAAGAAATTAATCATAGAAGGAAATTTTTTTACAAAACTTTCATAAGTGCTTATACCCAACACAAAAGGATTAAAATACTTTTCTCTAATCAATTGAATTGTTCTTTTATAAATATCTTCAATAACAAAACTAGTCCATGTATCCGTAGCCAATTGACTTACACTTGAATCACTAAATATAAAATTTACAAAACCAAGTGCTTTATATCGAAAATTATTCAACATAACTTTAAATATTGGATGATTTACACCAGCAAGTTTGGTGACATCATACATGGTATATTGATTTTCTAAAAACTTTGATACGGGCAAGGGAAGGCTAACACCTACCAATAATCCCATATTATATGCTTTATCTACCATATCTGCAAAAATTTTTGGATTGATTAAATCTGAAAAGAAATCTCTCGTGGAAGAGAAATTAGCAAGTTTTATTTCTATAAAATCAAAATCTTTAAATTTCTCCAAATTATTAAAATCTTTTTCGGATACTCTAATACCTATTGCATTCATAATTTATTCCTTTATTTTCCACATCCATTCAGTATCTATTAAAAATTCAAGATTAAAATCATTACTATCCTGATTTATTTCAATCGGTTCATAATCTACTTCTATCTCTAAATTAAGAGATTCCTGTAATTCGGCATTGGCTTTTTTTAATTCGTTTTCATCATTTAAGTTATATTTAGCGATAACTTCATCTTTTATTTGATTAAAAGAATTTATTTTTTTTTCTAAATCAAGATATAAGTTTTTTAATTTTAATAAATCTGCCATTTTTAAATTTATTCTTTTTATTTTTTCATTGTGTTTTAACATTGAAAAAACTTGACTGTATTTTATTTTCATTTTCTCTCCAAAAAAATTATAATCTTATCTTCCAAAATAAACTTTTGTGTTGTTGTAATAATCATATAATTCGTTCCCATGACCACTCCCGCATAAAAACGCAGTGGCTACCATTCCTTGTAAATAATATGTACCAGCACTACCAGCCCTACCAATTTCAAAGTTTCCCGTTGCTGTTCTCATCTGATTAATACTGGTTATAGATGTATTATAATATGCCCCATCTAAAAACAATTGAATAGCAAAATGATTTGAAGCCACCCACCAATATCTCATTCCTATAAAATGCCAACCTGCGGTTGTTAATTCCCTCTGTACTGCAACTGTTAAAGTAGAACCATTATCAACATCTAATTCGACATAGCCATTTCCAGCGGGCTTATAGTAAAGAAGATTCCATCCAACGATTGTACTTCCATTCCTGACAAAACCATGATTTCTTGTAACGCTACCTAAATGAAACCAGCCCCCGAACATAATCCAGTTATTGGTATTCAATCCTCTGTCAGATGTTCTATAAAAATAGGCATTAGTCCCATTTAAATAGAATATACTTCTCAAACCGCCAGTAGGTTCAATAGGTTTGTTAACCCAAGTTTGATTTAAAGCAGTCATGTGAACACGGTTTTGACTTAAATCAAGTGCAGATTGATTATTTCCATCAGCAAAACCTTCTTGAAAAGTCCATAAACTTTGTAATCTACTAAATCCAAAGGGAAGCAACCATCCTACCTGACCTGTCATGTCAGAAATAGCACCATTAGACCTTCTAAATACTGCATTATTATTTGCATCAGAGTAGATTCTAGTTGTATTACTTATTCCAGTAGTTATAGAAGAAGTATTTTGTAATCTTAAATCTCCCCATGTACTTAATCCCCCTCTTGCCCATGCAACATAATCAGAAGAACTGACACCAAAGTAATCTGTATTTGTGTGTGGTGGGCCAAAAGTTGTCCAAAATAATCTCAATCCATCCTCATTTATTTCAAATGTATTACTAAAAATATCTGAACGGCGAATATATAGCCTTGTCGTAGGGTAGCCACTTGCATTATCAGTCAATACAAGAGAACTTTTATATTGATAACTTGTATCCTTGCTATTTGCTTCTAGGTATATATTTGAATTTAATCCACTTCCAGTAGCATTGATAAATATATTACTTTCGTAAGGAGAAAGTACTTCTATAGATAAAGTTCCTATCATACCACTTACATCACTAGACCACATGCGGGCTATTTCATTTGTACCAGATAAAAATCTTATAGCATTAGAAGGGTTGTATATCTGACTACCAGATTGATTTATAATCAATCCAGTTGATTCGAGTCTTATATTTCCACCACCAGCATACAACTTACCATCACTCCCAAAATAAGCCTGTCTGACATTGGACTGCAAACCGTAAAGTCCTGTTCTGTCAATCCATAATCCAGTACCAACAGTAGATGAAGTAGGTGGGGGATTACCAATAGCAATGGCACTATTTGTACCATTTACAAGTAATCTATTTTGAATAATAGCACTTCCAGTAGTTGTTAATTGAATAACATTTTGATTTGTTGAACTATATAATACCAATCCATTGGTACTATTATATTCAATTCTGGTACTATTAAAAGAAGAACCAAACCAAAAATTACCGACACTGTTAAAGTTCCCACGCAAATTATTTCCGCTATAGAAAGAAATTCCATTAACTGGTGCAATTTCAATTCTGTTATTGGTCATACTATTTCCAATAATAACAGAACCCGTTGTAGTCCATCTTCCAAGTACACTTCCACTATTAAAAATAGTCATTCCAATATTTGAATCAATTTGAATATATGGTCTATTTGTGTTTGTAGAACCAATAATCACTGAGCCTGTTTTAGTCCACTGTCCCAAAATTTCCGCCGAACTAGCACCCCTTACAATCCTAAAACCATTTGTAGTATCCATTGAAAGCCATGTTTCACCATCATCGTACTTTCCAAAGGCAACCCCATAAGTTTCCGAACCATATCCATAAATATTTTGAAGATTTCCAATTCCCCATAAAGGCTTTAAATCATTATAAGTATTAGAATTTCTCACATAACCTGTAATGCCACCGCCAATAACTTCACTTCCAGTAAAACGATTCAAGGAATGAATATCTATTAATGCTTTTTGAGTATTTACTAGACTATCCCCAGCCAACCAGTTATTAGCACCAGAACCGTCTAAATCCCTTGTAACAGTATAAACATAACTCCCAGATGTACCGCTAGAACCGCTAGTAATCCTCATCCATTCAACCTGATTATTTCCTTCCATGTAGATTGTATCACCGTTAAATAAATTATTATATTTTACAGTAATACTGCTACCAGAAGCAGATAAATCTTGGGTAAGAATATTAGAAGGTGCTACAAGTATTCTGCCACCTATTGTAGCAATTGTATTTTGAGCAACCAAAGTTTCTGCCCAAATTTCAGCAACATGAAGGGATAAATATTTTTTTGTAATATCCCCGATGTTTGTAAAATAGTTTAAGTTTGGTAAAATTTCATCCGTATCAGTAACAATGTTTGCACAAGGGCTAATGATTACATTATTTAGCGTTTTAATGTTTAAATCCGATAAAGCGTTTACCCCTAAACTAGCATAATTATTAGCGTCATACAATATTTTAAATTGCAAATTAGGACTACCCGATACTTCAAGAGAATGAGTATCTGGCATTGCTGGGCTATTAACACCCAACTGTCTTATTCTTATTTTCCCAGAAGTATCGGTTTTTAATATTTTAGAATTAACCTGCGGGTCAGAAGAAGCATCTATCTGATGTGTATGACTTCCGCTACTCGAATTAGTTGTATCAACTGTTAATGTGGCTGGGGTTACTAAATTTACAACACTCCCTGTTACACTAATACTATTTCCTTGACCTATATTAATTTGAGAAGCAGAGGAATTTACATACAATCCGCTTCCAGTTATTTCAATTAGGGGTAACTGCCTTTTATGTAATCGAATTGTAGCCATTTAACCTCCATTTACCATTTACCTGTAAGTAAAATTTCAATTTCTATAGATTGAAAAGGATTATCACATTTTATTTTTAATTTTTCATCTAAATATTTCTTTTTATTTTTCAATCTAAAATAATTTCCATTTATAACTTCAAATTCATAATTTTCACTTGGTATATTATTTATAATGCTAAAAGAGAATGTTTCAGATGTCTGAACACCATTTTCGTATAAATAAACACTATAAACTATTTCTTCGCCCTCATAAATCTTATCGGATGCAGGATTTACAACAATACTTTCATTTATTACCTGACTAGAACCAGAAATGACAGTTACTCTTTTATAAATATCTGTATTGACATTCCATCTTCCCACCAAGCAACCCGTACCCGTATTTGTAAGTAACAAAACATTGCTTCCACTAATTGTACCTATACTCGGATTAGTAAGGCTGAATGAAATATCATAATTTACTGGTACATTATTTTTGTAAACAATTCCAGTTAAAGAGAAACTATCCCCTACCCCACCAAGAATTATAGAAGGGCTGATAGAAATACTATACATTATTTTATAATAATCTGCCACTCCTAATTCTATATTATCAAATTCTTCATTGATAAAATTCTTTTCAAGATAAAATTTTAATAATGTTGAAGAATTATCATCACTTGTTTTTAAATTATTATAATTTATTAATCCACCACTTAAAATTTTATAACAAACCCGATTGTCTTTGTTCCCAAAAATAAAACGCTGATTTTCTTTTATCGTATTTGTTTTTTTATTTTTTTGAACAAAAATTGTAATTTTTCCAGTAGGCGTTTTTATGAGTCCCGTATCATCATTTCCTACCGTACTCAAATAGTCAATCACACAAGGTTCACTAAATACTTTTCCAGTATCATAATCTAACCATTTTAATACATTATTACATCTTCTTACCATCACAGAATTAATAGGAGTATTACTATAACTTCTATCTACAACAATCCAGATATTATCATCGAATTGAAATTTAGCACCAACTTTAGGTACATCCATTTCTGGTAAAAAATAGATTGTTCTAAAATCATTGTTTAATTTTTGACTAGTAGAAGGGTCAATAGATGTTGTAACACGGGTATCTATAAGATTATAAACAGAAGTACCCATAACCTCTTCATAACTAATTTTTCGATAGGTAGGTGAATTATAAAATTCAGATTTTATTACTTCACTTGTATAATTAAATTCCTTATCTTTATAATTGGTAAATTCAGAAGGGCTACCAGAAATAAAATATCTATACATATTTCCCATCTCCCTTCTTTATGGTTTATTAAAGTTTTCCCAATCCATATTTTTCAAAGTATAATCATTAATCAATTGAGATAATTCTTCTACTTTTATTTTATACAATTCCATTTTTTCTTTAAGATTAGCGGATTCGGCATATCTTTTGTAATCTCTATCTGTAATAGCAAGATTCATTTGTGTAATATCTTGAATAGTTTTATTTAACCAATACTTAATCATAAGTCTGGATAAAATAATTTTTTCTTCAAGACTCAATTCTTCCAAAAATGTTTGAGTATTTTTATCATAATCTAATGTATTTTTACAAAATGGTTTGAAATCAACAATCGCCTGTAATAACCAAGCCTCTAAATAAGTATTCAAAGCACTTGAACCAGATGTATTATAGATATTTCTCAACCTATAATCATCCTGTAAAGTCATAAACAAATCAAATATCTCGACTGCACTTGTAACCACAGTTATACTCCTAACATTTCATTTAATCTCTTTATATCTCTTGCCCTCTCTGCAATATCAATTCCAGTAATTTTTGTCATTTTTTCTACAAAATTCATATTAACATTGTCAGGATTATTAACAATTCTCTCAACAAGCAAAGTTATAATAACCTCTTTTTGAGAATCAGTAGCACTTTTATATAAACTTATACAAAGGTCTGGATTCATGCCCCTTACAATCTGTTCAATTTTTTCTTTATCTAAAATATGCTTGTAATATTCCTGCAAACCATGTTTTTTAATAACTGCATCATTGGCAATATAAAAATGTCCTTCTCTTAAAAATTCAGGATGACTTTCCATGATTTCAATTAAATCTGCATAGGGGATTCTTTTCATTTCACCAAATTCTCTAAAAGTATAGATTTTTCCTTTACCATATCCCTTTGTTGAAAGAGAAAGATTCCAAGCAGTTAAACTGATAACTTTTATATAAGCATCAGGGCGAATGTCAATCAAGTCTGAATCATTTTCACTATAAATAACTTCTTTTTCTTCTTTTGTACCCTTAATTTCATCAATCTCTTTTTTCAAAGAATTGATAATTTCAAGTAATTCATTAATCGTTTGATTGCTTTTAGTTTCATCTGAAACATTATTGTTCAATCCCATCTCTCTTGATGATTTTCTAGGCATCTCACATATTTCCTTTCGTTTAAATAATTTAGGAGTAGGGGAAAATATCCCCTACTCCATAAGATAAAATTTTTATTATTTTTACAGGTCAACTGCACCAGCAACAGCACTGGTCGCCACGGCCACACCCCAAGCCTTCATAAGGGTAGTAGTTTGCGAAAGAGTCGACAATTCAAAGTTACCAGTCGTATTAGCAATCGTAGAACCTTCAAGGCAAAGTTTCACAATCTTTTGTGAAGCGGGTGAAACAAGGTAGAGGCGATTATTCTTTACCAAACCAAAGAAGGGGTTTTGCCAATTAGCAACCTGCGGGATTTCAATTGCATCGTAACCAAAAGCCGTTCTCATATAGCCCAAGCGGACATATTCAGAATCCAGCATATAGCGGTAAGCAGTTCCAGCGGGCAGAACTTTATTCAAGGCAACATTCGTACCAATCACAACCGCCTTTGCACCGCCATTGAAAGCAGTAACACGCTGTGCAAGGTCAATAAATCCGTCTTGGGTGTAACCACTCAAGCGCAATCCACCAGAACCACTCACAGTCAAAGCACCCAGAGTCGCATCAAAGAGGGTGTACGCATCCAGAGCCATCTGTGATTCGAGTGAACGAACTGCTTTGGTAATAAATTCAGCCAACGATTCTTTGCCAGCCAAAACACGATACAGAGAAACACCAACCGTAATCTGTCTAAATTCGGGAGTAACGGTAACAGTACCAGAAAACTGCTTGTACATTTCACCACGATTCTTTCCCATGCCCGCTTTTGAAACGGCAAACAAATCACGGGGTTTTACTTCAAACGCAAAGGAATCACCAAATCCACCAACTCTAACATCCGTGAACATACCAATCGAATTAATTACAGAATCGGGCAAAACCATATCCACAAGGGCATTGACCACAGCAAAAGTTTCATGGACAATTAGAGGATGATTGAACCACTGCTCAACGGGATAATCACCAGCATAAGGTACATTAGCCCGTCTTAAAATTTCTTTGCGAATTTCAGCATTCAAAATCTCTTCTTTTTCAGCAAACGAAATCCGATTACCTTCTTCATCAACCGTAGCAAAGTCGTACTGCTTGCTATTGTCAGTCAAAGACATATAATGATTCCAGTAATCAGGAAATAATTGTTTGTAAAGGCGGGTATTCCCCTTTGCAAAAGTTTCAACATTCAAAGGCATTTTCATTTTTATATTATCTCCTTCTCTTTTATAAATAAATAAATTTTAATTACTCACCGACTACCATCAGTTTGTAGGCAGTAACACGAGCGTTTTCAATTCCTCTACCAATCGAAATAAAAGTAGTTTCGACAAGTTTCAGAGAAAGACCAGCACCCTGTGAAGCACCCCAAGTCAAGAGCCAACTACCAGCACTAGCATTAGCAAAGGTATTGCCACCAATCGCATTGCTAAAAGCATCGGCAGTTAGGGTAATAATATCACCAACTTTCGGTTTAAAAGCAGTGAATGTTCTACCAGCGGGGACATAAAACTCACGGGGGTCAGTACCCACACGATAAATCTCGCCACTCGAATCCATCACAAAAGGAATTTCGGGAGTAGCACACATCCACAAATCAGTAGCCGAACCAGTAGCCACAGTAGCCGTCCAAACTCCACTAGCAGAAGTGTTCAGAGCAAACACATTCCCATTGTCAAGAGTAGAACCAGAGACACACTCTCTCAAAAGAGCGTTCACATCGTGCGCTTGCACACTATTCAAAATCAAAACTGCATGAGCCATTGTATATTAACCTCCATTAAATTATTGTAGTTTTTTCCAAACAGATTTTACTTTTTTGCCATTTGCAGGCAAGCCATATTTTATTACTTCATCGGTTTCAGTATTCTTTTTTATAGCAAAATTAAAGGCTTTGGCTTTGGCTAAATTAGCCCAAGCATCAAAGTTTTCTAAAGTGTATTCACGGGACATATCTCTCAACATATCTATTTCTTCAGAAGGAATTTCAGTTTTTTCCATAATTTCTCTTAAAACTTTATCAACAGAAAAAGAAAACATTTCTCTTTCCTTTTCAGCCTTAAATTCCCTCAATTCTTTATTTTCTTTTTGAAGTTTAGCAAACATAGAAGAAAGATACTCATAGGCTTTTAATGCTTCTTCTGTATAACTACCAGATAAATAATTATAAAAATATGTTCTATATGTTTCATCTTCTAATGAGTCAAGAAAATATTTAATATCCGCATGGGCATCAAGGGACATTTTTACTTCTTCATCATTGCACATTTCTTCTGTTTCAGAAGTTTCACCTTCTTCTTTAGATTCCCCTTCCGCCGACTCCTCTGCATCATCTTCTTTCTCTGGATTCAATTCAACTTCTATTTCAACCTCAAACTTTTCAGAATCGTCAGAATGAATAGACATCTTTTCCTCTTCTTTATCTTCTTCTAAAAGACCAAGTTTTTTGTATATATTTTCAATTTTCTTGACAACTTCTGTTTCTTCCTCTTGTTTTGCCCTTGCCAAAGCATTTGATAAACCATAGCGATTATAGACAACTTTATCTCCACGAATCTCCATAACTGGATAATGTAAAGATTGAGAGGGAGAATCTTCCCATCCTTCATCTACCTTCAGATAAACCTCTTTAACCAATTCACGATAATTTTCTGCCTTTAAAATATCCCACATTAAATCTACTTTGTCAACTTCACCCCATGCCTTATCGCTGACAGATTCAGGAGATTTATCTATTTCTAGTTTTTTGCCAGTACCCCATTCTTCTTTTGGGATAGCAAAAGTTTCAACTTCTTCTATCTTCATCAATACTCCTTTCTTATCTATCTCTTTTATTTTTGCATAAATTTGATTAACCCATTTTTCACATGCTTCCCCGCCCCTTAAATAATAATTTATATCTTTTTTATTATTCTTTTTAAAATAATTATAAAGACTTTTAATTTTATCGGGAGTAGCAAAGATTTGTTTACAAAGATAATCTGAATATACCAGAGACAGACTTCTTGGATTTTTTTCCATAAATTTATATTTAGAAATAGTATCTTTAACTTCTTGTGGAATTTCAAGATTGATTTCAGAATACTTACTAAATTTTGTTAGAATTTGTTCATAATTCTGAAATGCAAGCACTTTTAATTTTGCATCATCCACTGCTGGTGATACAAAATCTCCCAAAATACAAACCCCCGTATAAGAAAAATCAACCATTTCATAAATATTTCTTTTTTTATCAAAAGGTCTTTTTTCATTCAAAAGTAATTCAACCGAAATACTTTTTTCCCCATTATCTCTTTTCAAAATTTGCATTAATTTTTTATTGTATAATTTCCATATTTTACCAACTACCTGCAATCCTTTTCTGCCATCTTTTAAATCTATGATTTTTCCAGAATTGGGTACAATAAATCCAGCAATGCGGTTTTCTTCTGGTAAAGAATGAGTAAAAACATCATTAAGAGAATTATCAAAATTATACACAATTGGCTTATTATAAATTGTATGAGTAGTATTTTTTAGAACTTCTTCTGAACAATAAAAACCATTATGATTTTCACCCGTTGAAAAAACCACCATTTCAACAATAGAAAATTGACCATCTTCTGAATTAATTAAATCGAGGGATTCAACTTCAAATCGTATTATTTCACCCATAAAAAATCCCACCTTTCACTTTTTATTTTTTCCAATCCAACGGGATAATTTTAAAAAAAACTTATCTAAAATTGAAAAATGATTATATTTTTTTCTAAATAATTCATAATTAAAATATACACAGGTATTTCCATAGAAAAAAATAGGTAAATCATATTTCTTTACTAGTTTTTTAGCATACCAGATTGGATATACCTTAACTGCACTTTGATATTCTCTATATAACTTTCCTTGAGAGTATAACATTTTATATCCTTTACTAGTCAGAATATATCAATTCTAAATTATACCATTTATTTTCTGATAACTCTACTAAATCTAAAAGGCGATAAGTTTCATCTGTTTCATGTATTTGTTGTTCTATCATCTTTTTCAAAAACATTTCGGATAACGAATCTTCTTCCCTTGCCAAGTTATATATTTCAGTTAATGAGTCGGTTGTTTCTTTTTCTAAATTGAAGTAAAACATGGCTAACTCAAGTGGTGAAGTAAAGTTTATTTTCATAGAAGATACTTGTGGAACTTCTATTTCTACATTCATGCTATCTAAAAATTCAAATATTTGTTCAGCATGGGACAATTCCTCTTTATACTGTTCATAAAACTTTTTAGATAACTTATTCATTCCTTTTGTACTTAGAAAAGAAGATATTTTTAAATAAATAAAAGAATTTTTATATTCCTTTTCCATCTGTATCATTAAACTTTTCAATAAATCAGAAACTTCATTTATTCTCATATTATTATAATCCTTTTATTAAATTATTCCCTGCTTCTCTGGTTTGAGAACCATCTTCACTCAAATCTAATTCATTTTTTTGTGGTCTGCCAACTTTTGAAGATACTCCACCAGTTATCACTATATCATTATAACCTTTTTCTTTCGATTCTGCAAGCCACTTTTCAAGAACATGAGGATTGACTCCTAATGCACTGGCTATTTTTTGAGGAAGAACAATTCCCTTTTCTGCAAGATTTAATGCGGTTTCCATTCTATTTTTTCGACTGATAAAATAATCATTACCTTCCAGTAAAAAGTTAAATTTGAATTTCTTTGTTCTCTTTCCAATTACATAATCTAAAAATTTCTCAAATTGAGGATAAAGAGATTGTTCAAGTATTTTACTATCCGATTCAAAGGATAATTGACTATCTATCACATTCATCTTTTGTTGAGAAGCAAATATCAAACTGGTATTCATTCCAGAACTCGCCATAGCCGTTCTCAACCAAGAATCATACATACCGTTATTGTCATCAAAAGAAAATGCTTTCATATCTTCCAACGGAGCAGAAGATAATTTAATTGCATTTGATAAAGATTTTTGGGCAATATTAAGAAATTCTCCAAGTGTTTTCGGATTAATAGCAATCATATCTTTGACACTGGTTTTAGTATCTTTCAGCATCGGTACTTGCCCCATGATTACTTTGGTGGCATTTGCAAAATTAATATCTTTTTGAAGTGTCCTGATTACGGGTTGATTGACAAACTCTGACATGAGTCCAGAAAAATAAGGTACACTTGCTACAAGGGAAGAATCCAATTTAAATACCCATGCTACATCGGGGGGAATATCTACCCATAAATTATAAAAAGATTTACCTCTATTCTCTGGTGAAACAGGTAAATAATATTGCTTTATGTCTTTTCCAGAAAATAATTCATTAAATTTTTTCTTAAAAAATGGATGATAAAGATTTATGTCTACCCCAGCCTGCAAAAAGTAATAAAAATTGAATGAGATTAAAAAACCATAATCCCATGTAGAAGTGATTTTTACATAATCAAGCGGTAATTCTTGAAAAACAATTTTATCATTTTCCCTTAAACAAAAAGCATATATTTCATTTCTCAACATCTGCTTGGTAGCAATTCTGAAATAATATTTATGGTCAAACTTATCCAAAAAGTTTGAAACAATTTTCTCATCTCTTTGATAACTTTTTGTATTATAATCTTCTTTTTCGGCATTAGAGTAATAATTTATATCAAAGGAAAGATGACTAGCCATATAAGATAAAATTCTTTTAAAGGGCATTGAAATAATTTCAAAATTTTCAATAAAAGAACGCAACTTATCTTCATGGTTTTTAGCATCTCTTAAAGATTGATATAAATCTTCTTCTGTAGCATCCAAAGGCATAAAAGAAATATCTTTTAATCTTTGATTAAGTAAATCAGGATTTATAATCCCCGATTGGAAAATTCCCGCTAAACTTCTTGCAAAGGTAAGGGTGTCCCAAACTTCTTTTTCTGTCAACAGAATTTCGTTATTTTCATTTTCGGTCAACTTTTAGCCCTTCCTTTCTTATGAAAAATAAGTAACAGAAAGTAAGGACTCCAAATCAGATTCCTCACTATCTTCTCTAATTAAACTAGAATCCAAAAAACCAGCAAAATAATTCCCCATAGCAACTGAACTATATCGGTCTTTTCTTCTAGTTGAAATCTCTTTCAGTTTCATTACACCGCTGGATAAATAAGTTAAACTTAATCCAATGGATTCATTGATAAACAAACTGGTTTGAACATGCGGAGCAAGATAACTACTAATATTTTCATCTTTTTTCAAATCTTTTAGATAATAATCCTCTGCCGTTACTTCATCTACCAGAAAACTAAACATTCTTTTTTGAAGTTTATCTCTCATCTGTACAGCCATTTGTGCATTTCTATCAGCAGTGGCAACATAGGGAAAAATAACTTCCAAAGCATTTGTACCTGTTGTTCTAGAATACAATTCCTTATATTCTTGTGGGGACACAGCAGGATGTGAGATAACCGTCATTGGCAAATATTCCAAACCTCTATCCGCATCTTTTGTAAGAGTACCTAACTGGTCATAAATAGTAATACCCGCATTAGATATATCCAAAACAATATAATTTGCCTCAAAATCATAGAACAATTGTTTTATACGGAGTGAAAGCAATAAAGAATTAATTCCAGAATATGATTCCATGTAGAGCAATTCCCTTATAAATCCTTTATGAGTCGGCAAAAGTCGAATAAGGGAATTAATACTTAAGTCATTTTCTTTACCGCCTCTTTGGGCTACATCGGTAGAGATAAGTCTTATCTCTCCATCTACTTTTGGAATATAAAATGGGTTTTTTCTTGGGTTTGTAATTGTATAATCCGTAATCGGATAAAAAGCCCGCTTAATATTTCTCAACCGTTCAAACATTTTTAATTTGAAATACGAATTGCTGTTTTCCCCATAGGGAATATTATAATATTCCTCTAAAACAGCAACCTCATCCATTTTATCAATCTCTGATTTTAATTTTCTAATAGTCTTTATTTTATGTCTTAAAGAAACTTCATAATCACATGCAAGAAAACCAGAATTATCACCTTTAAGCATTGCTGAAATAGTCTTTTTTGTTTCATCGTACCACCAGAGAGCCTTGTGATATGCTGATGAAATAAAAACCTCTTTTGGTTCTTCTATTAGATGAGAATATTCTGGCAACTTAAGATAAGGTGGTTGTCTTACATAAGAAAATGGGCGGATAACAGTATCAATCACATTCTTATCAATCAAACGAAATTCTTCATAAATCGTAAAGGTAGACCTTTTTCCACGACTACTATCCCGACTTGCTACAACCTTAATTTTACTACCATTATGAAAATCAACTTCCCATCGGTTTAAATTTGTTGTAATATTACTGATTTCACGATACAAATTTGGATAATTATTACTTAAATCCGTAATTTTATCTACAAGATTACCAGCCTGTTCTTTGGTTGAACTAACCACAACAATTTCTGAATTTGGATATAATACTGCTTTTGCACTTGCAAACACAGCCAGTAACCATGTTTTACCGACTGCCCGTGAAGCAATTGCTACAAAGGTATCCATAATATTCATGTAGTAAATCCAAAAAACCTGATATGGATACAATTTAATTTGAAAATAATGTTCTATAAAACGGTGTATATTTCTTCTGTAAAAAGTTACCCAATCTATTAAACGATTTCTTTTTTCTTCTGTAATTTCAGAATGCTTTTTTATCCTTTTTCTTTTTATTCTAACAGGAAAAGTACTGGTAATTTTACCCATCATGCAACTCCCAATTATTCTTCATCTGTATCATCTAACTCATATTCATTTTCGATAATAGATATATCTGTATTGAAATCCCTCGAACCTGTAATAAAATTCTTGATACTCCGTTTTATATCTTCAATATCTTCCCCAATTCCATCCATATCTTTATACTTTTGGACATCATTGTACCATTCGGCGGGGCTTTTTGTTTCAATATCTCTTATCCAAACCCCAAAAGACTCTGCACCACGATTATTCATGGCTGAATTTTTAATGGCGGGGGTAAGAGCAGTATTTTTCATAATTTCCTGTAAAGATTTTACAAGTCCATCAACGGGGTTGTTAGCCAGTCTTGCTTTACGAATTTCATTTTCTTTATGGCACAATTCCCTGATAAGCAATTCTTCTGCATAAGTTTCGCATTTGGTTGTTTCTTTCCATTTTGCAAATTTTTCTTCCAGAAAAACATACTCTTCTTCTGAAAGATTTTCACCCCAATCATCTCTCAACCGTTGAATATCTAATTCCTCATAATCTTCAAGTGTATCATTCTCTCTATAAATTATAGTTGGTTGATTAAAAGTCAAATCATTAGCATTTATATTGTAATTATTATTTGTAGAAACAATTCTTATATATGTTCCAAAAGGAGAATCAATAGGCTTACCGAGTGCTGTCATCTTATCCATAAGTTGAACGGTTTTTTCAACATAAACATCATCATAAATCACATTAAATATTTTACATGCCAGAAGAAAAGTTTTTTTCCAATCTTTTTCAGAAGAATAAAAATTATTTGTAATTTCGTTTACACAATATCTACAGACACTCATATATCCATTTGTATCAAGCAACTTATCAAAAGAGATATAATAATTCTTTCCAGCAACTAAACTTCTTCTACATCTCCGACAAGTTATCGTATCTAATTCATTTCTAGGTGCTGTTCTTTTCAATCGTTTCATTCAAAACCTCTATTTTATAAGTAACATTTTCTTTTTAGATTTATCAAGTAAATTTTGCTTTCCTCTCGAAAAAGCACCGCACGAATTACAATAATAAGTCAACCATTCACCAGCGGGAGTATAGTATTTTCCCTTTTGATAAATATCACTGCTACCACAGTTCGGGCAAACTCGAATACTATCTTGATTAAAAACACCCATATTTGGATGAGAAATAAATGGAAGTATTTTAATATAAATATCTTCTGTGGCTAAAATATCACCCTTACAATAATCCAGCATCTCAATCAGAGCATCTTCATCTCCGTTCATACACCTTTTCCAAAGTCCAATGCCTTCATTCTCTATTTTTTGATGAACCTTAAGAACTTTGGCTACATATTTCATAGAATTAGAATGAAAATAAAATGTCTTTTTTATTTCCTGATAAACATCTACAATTTGCTTTGGTGGTAAAGGTTTAAGACCATTTTCTATCAGGCGAGTATTAAGTATTTTCATATCAAAATTTTTAAGATTATAACCGACTAAAATATCTGCCTCTGATATAATCTCAATCAAATTCTTTATAATACTCAAATCATTACCTTCCAATGCCTCATCTGAATTTAATCGAAATCCATAAATTTCATTATCATAAAGATATTTTCCAGCCCAAGTAAGAATATAGGGGGTTTGCATAACCGAATCTGGGCTTAAATATGCACCAAAATAACTGAAAGTATAGGCTATCAAGGGGCTTGTTTCTAAATCAAAAATAAATATTTTTTTATTAACTGGTTTATGATAATTGAAATTATCTGTTTTGTATCTCTTTCTAGCCCTTCTAAAAGCAGAGCGTAAGGCTTCTGGACTCGGATAACCATACAAAAGAGCAAGGTCATCTGTCCAAAATTTATCTTTTATGTCTTTTTTTTGCCACACTTCATAGAGAGCATCAAAGATTTCCCTGTTCATAAAGTATCCTTTTTTATTTGCTTACAATTTCCAATATAATTTTTCTTTTTATTTCTCTTTGTTCTGGGCTTGAATTTGTTTTTGCAAACAAATTAATTTCATATAGTTTATATAACTCACCGCCAGAAACCCATACGACAACTGCCTTACCATCATCCGTAATATAATCATTAACAATTGTAATTCCAGAAGAACTTGTAACCGTATAGGTTGTAATAATTTCATCGCTTTCAAGATAATCCCGATATTCAGTTACTCCGTGAGTATTCGGGGCAAAATCAAACATATAATCAAGCACTTCCAAAGGGTCTTTTTTAAAAGTATTATTCATTTTTCCTCATCAGAATTAATTGAATACAATTACAAAATCTCCTGATTGAAACCTGAAAGTATCACCAGAATTGACAACCTTACTGCCCGTCAATGAACCAGACATTAAGAAAGAACCACCCGTAGAAGCATTCCAGATACCAGCCCAAAGCACATTGGTAGCAGGCATATTTGTAAAGTCAATGTTACTCGAATTAGCCGTACTTTTATTGCTAGCCACATTCAAAGTCATGGCTTGCCGTGCATAAGAACCACCCGAAACTTCATTACTACCCGTATCATTCGGCTGTGCCGTATGAAGAGATACATAAATCGTTGAAGGTGGAGTATAGGATTGATTTCTTAACATGTGGTCAATAATCACATTTCCAAAAAATGTAGTTAATGGCATTTTATTTTACTCCTTTATTTTTTAGTTTTTATCGAAAAATCTTCTATTTTCAAAATCAATTAGGAAAACTCTACCTTCTTTATCCACAATATACAATCTATTTTCATAAGGAATAATATATGTTCTCCCGCTTGGGGGAAGATTAATAATCGGACTTGGAATATAACCGACAGGTAAAATTTGTCCACTTTGATATAAACTTGAAACTGCATCAATCAATAATCTTGCCGAAACTGTAACATCTCCCTTATTTTCGAGGATATTTTGACCCAATAAATAAATAAGACTATTAATTAATTCAAAATTTTGAATTTCTATTAAAGACTGACCTGTAATAATTTTGTATGCAAGGGCTTGTAATTCTGAATTTCCAGACAGAAAAGCACTTCCTTCTACCAATCCGCCCACAAATCCTGTGGCAATTAAATATGCCAGCATGGAAAGATTTGTTTGAGAAACAATATTCAATATCCCTGTAATTTGATTTAAATTAATTCCAAAAAGATTAGCAACGGCTAATTGTATCAGAAGAGATTCGACCTGAATTACAGTATTTTCTTCAAGAGTAGCACTCGATATTTGATTAACTATTCCTTCTATGTCAATTTCGGAAAGATTATGAGTCTGTGCCTGAACCAAAATTTCTTTCAAAGCCAGAAGATTTAAATAAATTTGATTTAATATGAAAACTTCTGCTGTAACAAGCCCTGCTTCCTCATAAGTAATTGAAGTCAGCAAGGTATTTACTAAATTGAGTAAACCTCTAATTTCTATCTTTCCAGAAACATTTGTTTGAAGTAAATTACTCAATTGTGTCAAACCATAAGTCATATTACGGGGATACAACTGATTCAGGTTTTGAATATTGATATTCAATTGTGATAAAATTAGTTTAATACCAGCAGAATCAATTCTGGATTGATTATTTATCTGTATAAGTGCATTGATAATATTCTTTGGACTTAAACTGTACAGAGAATTAGCAACCTGTTGAGATTGTCCTCTAATTTCTAAAATAGAAAAAGTGGAATTATCTAATCTTCCAGAAAACTGCCCATTTGCTAAAATTTGTTTTTGGGATAAAAGATTTTCATTTATTATCCCCTGCACCTGACTACTAGCAAGGGCAATATTAACTGGAATACTGGAATAAGTATGTTGCCCCGAAAGAACCGCACTACCAGAAACAATATTTCCACTCCCAGAAGAAGTATAATCTATAATCAAATTAGCCGTCAGACTAGAATCGCCTTCAAAAGACCTAGTCAAACAACCCTGCACCGAATTATTATTAGCAAGCCATATAATACTTAAATTAAAATTTTCACTTCTTCCAGAACGATTACAAATTTCCTGAATAATGTTTGATATATCTGGACTATCTACCCAACCGTTTGGAGAAGAGCCAATAACATTAGTGGCAACCCATGACACACTCCCGCTGGTTCTCGCCCTGCTACTAATATTATAGGCAGTCGTAGTTAATAGATTAGAATTATCTACTGCTTCCCCGTAAAATACCCCATTTGGATTGTCATTATTGGTATCATAAAACCACAGTTTTAATTTAGCCGAATTAATCGTAGCACCAATTGGAATACTTGTATTAAATAACCACAATGCCCACCACTGGGCAGAAGAATTTGTAGAAGATGTCATATTAACCCCAATAGTGTCTATCTGCATCTGTCCATTTGAAACTCTTTCATTCCCGTCTGCACTTCCGCTAGTTACCGTAAAAGTCACTTCCGTCATTTTAAAATCCTATTTTTTATTCTTCAAATTCATTATCTAATTCATCCGAAATATCATCATTACTTAATTCCCAATTTTCAATTTCTTTTTCTAAAATTTCATCTATATCTTCTTTGTTAGGATGTCTAAATGTTCTTGGAAATTTCGCAACAATTTGTTTTGGGGTTAAATATTTATTTACATCCGTAGCATAAGTTAAATTTTTCATCGTATTTTCAGACAACTTACGCCTAATTACTTTTACTCGTATAAATCCACCAATCGAAATCGGTATCTCCAATGTAATCAATCTTTTAAAAACCGTAATAAGACCTTTTAAAAATATACGAGTATCCGCCTTCGTAAACCCAGTTTCACTCGCAATCAAACTAACCATCTCGGCAAATTTGACAGGGTCATTTTTATCAATTTCTTCCCATTTCATTTTTTTATTTTCTCCACAAAAATTTTAATTTTCCAAATTATTTTTTAAAGTTTTCCACAAACTTTTTTCTTTTTCCAAATGAAAATTGGTGTTTCCTCTCCACCGTGCATATATTTTTATTATTACTTGATATTAATTAATTAATTAATATTAATTAATTAATTAATACTTATATATATTAATTAATACTCCCTTTCATATTAAAGAAATTTACCTATGCGTTTTATAGGTAAGAAAGTTTCTAACCTATAAAACGAAATAAGTTTGCACCGTTGTAAAATTTTTTGAGAAAAAATGGGCTTTTTTGGTGCTTTTAAAGAGTATTTTAGTAATTTTGTAAAAGTGCGATTCTTTAACATTTGAATTGGATTCTTTAACATTTCGATTCGATTCTTTAAGATTCGAATTGGATTCTTTAACATTTGATTTGGATTCTTTAACATTTAAAAATTTATTCATTTTCAAGTGTTTTAGGGTATGGTTTAGCAATGTTTTTGATTTGTTTTGCAATAGATTTATTGAGGGGAAAGAGGTATTTATATTTTAGTTTTGATTTTACAAATTCTGCGTTAGGGTCAACATTTTCTTTCAGGTAATAGATAGAAGAAGTTTTATATTTATTATAGATGGTTTTTCTGTGATAAATTTGATTATTCAATTTAATTCTTGGTTCCTCATCGGTTGTACCGACATAAATCCAGTTATTAGCCTGATAGATTTTACCGATATGACCCTGTTCCGAATCGGCATAACTGACCAGCAATTGTATTTCTGGATAGTTTTCTTTCAGCATTTTTATACAAATAGAAAGTATTTTGGTTACGGGATTAGCATGGGTAGTAAGGGCTACTCTGCATAATTCTCTTATTTCATAATGTTTCAATTTATATTGATTAGCAATATTATAATTTGAACCGTATCCAAAAACAACTGCACCGATGAACTGACCATTTTCCCAAACGGCAAAGTTTATACTATTACCAGCGGGCATCTTATGAGAGTAATGCCATTTTTCTACTGCAAATTTAGCCATCTGCCTGCTACAAAACTCAATATGTAAATCTTTTTGTTCAAGTTCTTGAAATATATTTAGCATAACTATTCCATGTTTTGAAATTCTTGTTTAATTGTTTGAGTGAGATGATTTTTAATTTCTTTCTTTGCATTCAACTTCATCTGATAAGCACAATCACTACAATATTTTCTGGAAGTAATTTTAGCCAATCTTTTTTTGCAACTTTCACATTCAATAATTTTTGCACCTTTATATTCCTGATAATAAGTAATTGGATTATTGTTCAATACTTTTAAAATTGCTTGAGAATCTGGATAAAAATAATTAATAATCCAAGTCTTTTTACTATAAATTGTAGGAGTAATTAAACCGTGTTTGGTCATTTCGTGCTTGTATTTTTTCCACTTCTTAAAAGATATTCTAACTTCTGCAAGCCACAAAATATCTTCTATGCTTGCATATAAATACAAATAATCTTTTATAGGGAAAGGATTTTCTTCTTTCAACCTTGTCGTATAATACTTAAAGGCTTTGGCAAGATACAACATCATAAACAATATCCGCCTGCATTCCTCATTTTCTTTTTCTGAAAGATAATTAAACGATTCAATTACTTCCATTTCCCACTCATTAATAAAAATTTCTCCAACTATCCTGAACCCATGCTTTTTTGCATAAGTAATTGCACGGGTTACCTTATAAAAATGCTTTGCCTGTACATACTCATCTGTCTTTTCTAAATACTCCTCTATATTCCTTACTATTGTATTTCCTTTCAATAATTTTTCAAATAATAAAACTGCATAAAGATTAATTTCTTTTTGGGTGCGTAAAGGTTTTTCTTTTTCAATAATCTTTTTTATATAGGATTTCTCATCTAAAATTATCATGATTCAATTCCTTTCCCTATTCCAATTCTCATCTTTGAATATCTCTTCCTCAAATAATGCACATCACCATATTCATCCAACAACATAATCTCCATGCTGTCCTTCCCCTTCTCTATCAAAAATTCAATCACCTTGTCTCCAACCAGTTTCCAGAAAAAATCCTTTTTTGTATAATTCTCTTTATTCTCAAAATATGCAAAATATGAACAATAATATAGCATATTCTCAACATTTCCAAATAATTCTAGTAATTTTCTCTGAAAATATTCTATTTTTATGCCTTCTAATCCATCTTCTCGCTTAACTAACCAGTATTTTTTGTAAATTTCTTTCAATTTTCGATATAAATTCGGATTAATTTCTTCTTTTTTATAAATAAAATAAGGTTCTAATATATTGTAATTACCTTTTTTTACAGAAAATTTAATCTCTTTCGACTCTCTCTCTGCATACCTGCAAATAATTCCCATGTTACTGTTGCTGTCTATATATGGATTAAATTCATTATATTTTTTCAATATATTCTGTTCATATTCACTGTATTCATCTTTTTCTAAAAAATTGTTCAAATCTATGTTATAAAGCGATTCAACATAATTGTTGTATATGTCCCAATGATTTCTATGCTTCTTCATGTACTCATTATATAAATATATCATGAATCGGGGTCTGCGATTTACTACAATGCGATTCCATAATTTGATTTTCTCTATTTCTTCTTCCTTCATCCCATCCGTAACTTTCTTGTATTTATCCCATGAAGGAAAAGGTTTCACCAATATCCCCTTACCCCTATCTATCTCATTCCCCTGTGCTTTCCTTATCAATTTCAATCGCTTTATAATCTCATTATACTCCCTGCTACCTTCCTCAAATAAATCAAGCATACAGTATAATGTCGTGCCTATGTTTGTAATATATCCAATCTTACTCCCCATCGTGTCTATGTCTGCTGTGTATAATTCATCCTCAATTATCTCTTTCTTTTCTGGTGTCTTTTTTTCATAAGTAATCGGTAATCCACCACTAGCACCTTTTATAAAATGATAATTGTCTGTACTGAATACAATATCATAATCAAAGTCCGAATCAGCCATCAGCATCGTGTCAATTCCATGAATGTTAAATACTATCCCACTTTCTAAATGACTAAACCATTTCCGTATCTCTTCATCTTCCCTGAAATGCAAGATATTCATTTCTGATTTCCATGTCAAAGGACTTCTTCCAGAGGCAACTTCTTTTACACCTTTTTTCATCCAATATTTACAATAATGCTCTCCCTCTTTCAATAAACCCTTTACCTCTAACCCAAGTAAATGCTCACAAAAAGCATACGGGTCTGCTATGGCTACCTGCCAGTTTCCAGAAATCTGTAACTTTCCAAATTTAACTTCCCGTATCTTCTTCTCTAAACTCCGATGTATATACCTTTTCAAATAATTATCTTTCAATAAATTCCAATCCAGCAATAAACCCTTTACTACCGATTGCTCTATTTTTTCAAATATTTCTACCGCTTTTTCCTTTTCTAATTCCCGATGGTTGCATACTTCCCCCAATAAATATAATATCGTATATTCTGGATTATTTAAATTTATTCCTCTTAACCAATCTAAAGTATCTTCTACTAAATCTTCTAATTCTTCTTCCCCTAAATCTAATACCTGCAATAATTGATAAGAAGTCATCATCACTTCTTTCTCTGATTGGGGTGTGTACCTGCTTATCCCCCAACCTAATTTGTTCTTTTCACAGTTTTCTAAATATTCTTCTAAATTCTTATAAGCATTCCATAACTTAAATTGAGACTCTGTCAATATTACATCTATCTCCCGTATGTCCCTCTCTGTCCCCCATATATCTACAAATTTGTAAATCCCCCTCTTCTCTGCAAATTTCTTAAAATCAAATACTACCGCCTGCCCCTTAATCCAGTTTGCCCTAATACAAAATGAATTGGGTATATACCTCAATCCTAAATCCCTCGACCATACCCCTGCCATCTCTGGACTCACCAGCCCCTGTCCATCAAAAGCATTTACCTTTACCTTCACTACCTTTTCCTCTATCTCATCCTCTTCCTGACCCTCTACCTCTCGAATATACTCCACTAACCGCTCTACTTCATATTCGTAATCCCGAATAACCCCTATTCTAGGTGTGCTTACCCTGTATGTAGCCGATGAAGCCAGTGCAAAATAAGCATTGTACTTTGAATAAACCATCTTCAAATTGCTCTTGTCTATCCCATTCTCTAATACTTCCCTCAATTTTATATATTCTTTGTCTATAAATTGTACGGTTGACCTTCTCGCCATTCCAGCACTTACCATGAACCGTACATATTCTCTCCCATTTATCCATAAACCTTCCCGCATTATCTCTCGATAATGACTGATGTTCTCTATCTTTACATTTACTATCTCTGATATAAATGTCAATCTCTCAATCTCTCGATTGATTTCCTTTATCCGTTTGCGATTCTCATAACTACTACCTAACTTCTCTATCACTCTCCGCTCTCTGTATAATTGCTCTACCCGTTCTCTCGGATTCTCTATCCCCTTCATCCGATATAACTGCCGAATCGCTTCACTCTCCCCCAACGAAATTACTTCATCCCCCCGAATCGCTTCCTCTAACCCTATCTCTATCTTGTATTTCTTCTTCTTCAAACGACTGGAATTGAACTTGTATATCAAATATTGCTGTAATTTTCCTTGCTTTTCCAATGCTGTCTCCTCTATTAAATTTATAATAGAATTTTTTTGCTTTTTTTAATGGAAAATAGACAGAATTTGCCTATTTTCTGCGAAATAGATTATAACATGAAAAAATTATTTTGTCAATAGATAGAATTTATTTCAAGGGTTGAGGGGGTGTGAGTAAAGGTGCTACGGGGACAGTAGGAAAATCGGTGTACTCGAATCGTGTAAATGGTCTGGTGAGTATGCTTGCAAGCATGGATGATGACTAGTGCTAGTGCATGATTACTTGTCAATATCTTGTGATAATAGGCTATTATCACAAGATACAATAGTCATATTGGCTTAAATCATGCTTGCACTAGTCTATGATGGTAATGATGATGACTAGTACTGGTCTTATCTGACTAGTCTGACTAGTTGTCTGTAACTGACTACTAGTCAGTTAGATTGAAAATCTCTCGAATAATAAAATAATAAACTTTATTAAATATTTAACTTTCCTTAACCATTCAATATCAAATCTTTCAATATCAAATAATTAACCAATCTTAACTATTAACTCACCTTAAGCAATCCTCACCATGCTTACTATTAAATGGAAAATAAGGAATACTTATAGTACTTACTCACAAGATATATAAGTATTACTTATACTTGCAATTAGACTAGTGCAAGCATAAGATAAGCATGATATATACCATATTCGGACAATCTTAAAAAATTCAATTCGTTAAGATTAACCTATTGACAAAATAAAAAAAATAAATATAATATAAGTATAGTTTAATCAAAAAAGGAGATTAAAAATGAAATTCAAAAGTGCAAAAATCGTTAATTTTTCTCACCCCCTCACTTCCGAACAGATAAAAGAAGTAGAGGAAAAGGAATCAATCAAGATAGAAGAAGTAATTAATATTCCTGTTCAATTTGACATTGAGTCAGATTTTCTCCCCCAATTTGAAAAAATGATTAAAAATGTCGAAAATCTTGAATCAGAATTTTTTAAGGTTGTCTATGTAAACCCCCCCTCATTGGGGACTATTTCCTTTATGTTAGGGGTAGAGATTAAAAAATATTTCTATAATCCAAAAATTTTAAGATGGAAACAGGATAGGGGGGGGATTTTTCCAGTGTGGAAATTGGCAGAAGTAATAGAGATTAAATAAAAGATATACTTACTCTTACTTTATTGCCCCCTTTTCAGGGGGCTTTTATTAAATAATGTATTTTTTATCATTATTTTTTTTGAATGGTGAGGAAGCGCAAGCAAAATTAAATCTTAAAATTTTTGATTCTTTAACTTAAACCCCTTGACATTTATAAAAAAAAGTATTATAATATAATTACGATATGATAAAAAAAGGAGATAATAAAATGCTATTCAAAAAATACTACTTTTGTGAAATAGTGGGGGTTTTCGTGGATGAGGAAACTTTCAGTCGGGAGAATCAAGAGAAACTCTCCCGATTAGGTAATTTTGTATTTGAAATTAACCCAGAGTATGAATCATGGACTCTGGTAGAAAATTTTGGCACTGGCAAGGTCAGGATGAGGAATAATAAAGACTTATCGGAATCCTTGTTCATCCCCTCACCCTGTGGAAATGGATATATTCCCTTAACAGAAATTCACCCTTACCCCCTCTAATTCAAAAAATACGACAAAAAAAAATAAAAAATTCCTGAAACAAAAAAACAGGAATTTTTTATTTTTTAAGGTATATCTATTGACAAATTACAAATAACTTGTTATAATGGAGTACATAATCACAAAAAAAAAAAAAAACAGAGAGGTAAAAAATGGAAACAAACAAGATTATCACTGTCAAATTAGTATATAATAATATTCTTAAAAGTATTTCGGGTAGGCATGAGGGAAAAGATGTTTATTTTCGGGTAGATATTGATACCCCTCAAAAGCCAAATGTAGGGGATGTTTGGAGTGCTAAAATCCTAAATGAAACAGATACCTTTATTGTTGCAAAACTCATGCACTTTTTATACTCTGATACCCCCACAAAAGATTATTTGTTATCTATTTTGGAACAAACATTGACATTATATGTTAATGTTGTTCAGGACAAACAAATAAAGGTATATACAATCAAAAATAATCAATTGAGGGATATTACTTACTCTATCTCACAAGTGTTAAACCTTGAGTATATTAACGATTGTATGATACTTGAAAACTCGTCCAGTGCATTTTCTTTTCATTATGCACTGAATAGAATTTTATACCATACAGAATACAAATTGTCATTAGTCATGCTATAACCCGTGAGGACAAATTGAATAATGGACACAAAACAAGCAAAAAAATTGTTAAAAGATTATCTGGATACTCATCATATCCCTTATACTAGTCTTACTGCTAAAACTGTTAACTTTACAGATTTAGCAAGGGGGGAAAGCGTGTTTGTTACCATACACGGCTTCACTCCCAACCCGATTGCAAATGAGATTAGGTCTTTTGCGAAAGATAACAATTTTTGTGTAGAATTTGCATAACAGGAGATTAAAAATGAATACCCAAAACGAAAATAAAATTATTAAAATTCTTTACCACATGGATTACTTTTCAGATAAAGAAAATTTTATAGATATTTACAGGTTTGAGGATAAATACCGTGAATTTATCGGTTTGTGCATAAAAGAGCATTATTCAAAAGATACTATTCTATCCGATAGACTTTTTGAAGAACCGCTAGTTTTGGATGTTGTAAACTTCAAAAATCATCCTGATAAAATTGGTAAATTAGCCCTTTTATTTCGTTTGATAATGACAATTTTTGAAGCCGTAGAGGGTATAAATATCAATTCAATTATTCGGGAGAATAACCTATATGATGTAATCGGGAATGCAAAAACCGAAAGCGATTATTTAGATATTTATCGTATGATTACTGATAAAAAATAAGGAAATAATCATCATGGATTACACTAATACTGTATCAGAAAAATCGAAACTTCCAAAAATAATTTGTGTCCTTAATAATTCAAAAAATAAACCGGAAAATATGAGGGTATTATATACTCAAAGGATATATACCGTAAAAGATTATTTTAGGGGTGGTAAAATTTTAAAAAATAAAATACCAAAATTAAAAGGATATTATTTTAAGTGCTACACCCTCAACGAAACAGACTTATTTATAATCTATGAGCAGGAGGAATAATAAAATAATATAAAATTTTTACTTTTTTTTAGAAAGGCTATCTATCCTGATAGCCTTTTTATTTTTATAAAATATTAAACCTTAAAGAATTGGATTCTTTAAGGTTAACTACTTGACAAAATAAAATAAATTGTTATAATAAATGTATAAATCCAATCAATCATAAAAAAAGGAGATTAAAAAATGACTGCTAATCTGACTACCAATAATTCAATTTTCCTCAATCGTGTTCCAGCGTGGCACAATCTAGGTTTTGTGGCTAATCGGGACATGAGCGCAACGGAAGCCCTCTCAAACATTGACTCGTTTGAATATGCAAAAATCCCCCTAAATGTAGAAATTGAAGGGGAATCAATCGAAACAGGAGCATGGGCTATTGTTAATAAAACCTTGAAAAAATTTATTTCAACAGTATCAGGGTTTTATGAAATTCTACAACCCCTTGAAATTGCAGAATCATTCGATAACGGTATTCAAAAACCCGTTGAAACTTTGGGTTTTCTCGGTAAAGCGGGAGAAAAAGTTTTTCTTTCATGGAAATTGCCCGCATTCGATGTAAACGGGGATGAGGTAGAAAATTATGCCCTTGTTAGTGTTGGCTATGACGGTAAAAACGGTGCAAGTATTCACTTAACAAGTGTTCGGGTTATTTGCCAAAACACGTTCACTCAAGCAATTAACGAAAGTGAACGAAATAAAGGTAAAATTTGGACGGGTAGGCATAATTCCAAAACCCTTAAGGAAGATTTGACAGAATGGTTTAATCATCTTCCTAATCTCATTGCAAGAAAAACAGAAGAAAACAAATACACTTTTGAGAGTCTGGATACTTACAAGATAGATGATACTGCTACCCTTGCAAATGTCCTCTTTAATATCTATCCTGACCCAAAACCTGTACCCGATTATTACCCCCCTCAAATTAAGGCTAGAAAAGAAGCCGAAAGGGAGTTATTAGCCGAAAAAGCCAAACGGGATAGATTAGCCGTAGAAAATTTGTTCAATGGTCAGGGAACGGCTATTAATGCTACCGCATGGGGTTTATTCAACGCCATTACGGAATATGAAAATTATGTAAGGGTAGAGAAGAAGCCCGCACAGGAATCAATCCTTTGGGGGAATCGGGCAAATACTATGCTCAAAACCCTAAATATCCTGAAAGATACCTGCATTTCAAAAAAATAAAATAAATCTTTATAGTAAAAAAAAGCCTGGATAAATTCCAGGCTTTTTTACTAAATAATACAAAAATTTTGGTAAAATTTTTATTATCTTGACTATTGACAAAATATAAAAATCTTGTTATAATTAATTTATAATCAAAAAATAAAAGGAGATAAATTATGTTATATCAATATTTTAAGGCAAACGAAAAGGTCTATCAGGTCAAATCTGAAACCAAAAATTATTATTTATTGACTCCCTATAAACACAACGGATATGATATTCGTGTATCTAAAAAAAGTTTAAAAGTTATTGGAAGGGATTATTATGCCTTCCCCTTAAAAAATCCAGATAAATATCTGGAAGATTTAAAAAATTTATATGATAAAAAATATTTAGAAATGCAAGAGCAAAAAAGAATTAAATTCCAAACCTTAAATGAATACAATAAGGAATTTTGCCCAATTCCCGTCAATGGCTTTGATAACCTTTATCAATGTGTTGTCTATGACCTTAACAAAAACCCTTATTTTGTTTTATTCTATGCAAAAAATATCGTTGCAGAAGTCATAGATTCAAACATGAATATTGTAAAAATAGATTTAATCCATATAAAAACAGTATCTTATTGTAATCAAACAAACCAATTTGAATGTCATTATGAGATAGAGGTGGAAAATATCAAGGAGGGTATTTTAAAATTATTTATGAATAAATAAAACAAAAAATCATGCTCCCCACCCTTAAAAATATTCTCTTTCAAAAAAAAGAGAATATTTTTTTATCTTTTTTTATTTATCTTGCAGAATTATTAGCATAATCAAATAGATTTCCCCTATCAGATAGGCTATCTTTTCTGCTTTGCTCTCTATATTTTCTAAATTTTCTAATATCTTTTCTGCTTTTTTTGAAATCATTAAATCATCCATAACATTTTATCCTTTTTTTTAAAAATAGGCTTATTTGACAAAATAAAGGCATTTTTAGCCATTTTAATTTTAATCCATATCCAAATACCTTTTTTTATTTTTAATCGAAATTTGAACCCTTATTTTGCGAATTTTGGCTATTTTTATATATACTTTACTACCCATTTTTTGCTATCCATTCTTTGCATAAAAATTATAAGGATTTTGAATTTGTGTTATCCATTGCCCGTTGCCCTTACTCATGATTCTTTCCTGCTTTTTTGTTTCCCCTATCCAGCCTTGCATGGGGTAAGGCTTATAGTTAACAGACTTCAATTTACCAATTCCAGTTAATTAAAATAACAAAATTCATTTTTAATTTTTGTATTTTAATATTTTTTATCTTTTTGATAAATATTAATTTCAATCTTGCAGGGGTAAGTAGTGGAGGAAATTTACAGGTATCTATTTTTTTTTATTTTTATCTAGCATAGGATAACACGATATGCTTTATAACAGGAGGGTATTTTTGAATTTCTCTCTCTTGTTATTTTTTTTAATTTCTTCTTCCATTTAATTTAAATATTATATTAATTAATTAATTAAATAATTAATTAATTAATATATTAACTTTTTTTTTTTTTTACATTTCTAATTTTAACATACTTTTTGAGATTGTCAAGAGTATTTTTATCAGAATTATGTAAGAGTTTTATTAGAAATTTACCTATTGACAAAATAAAAAATCCTGTTATAATAGATATAATCCTATGCTAATAGGTAATATAAAAAAAAGGAATGTAAAAAATGAGAATTTTAAATTTCGTGCAACCCCTTGAAAATTATAATTATAAAGAATTATTTGATTTAACAGGAATTAATTTTGTTAAAGATGATGAAATTTATACTTTACTCGATTCAAATTTGGAAAATTTAAATAGTCTTTTTAGGGTTTATGGAATTTATATTTATAACGGCACTAATTTTGTAGTTCTCCCCTCTGACCCTGCTATGAGTGCTAAAGTTGTAGCAGAATTAGCGGGGAGATTTGGTTATTTTCCCCCAATCGTACAGTATGAGTTAACAGAAAATGGTTTAAAAATTACGGGTATTATCAATCTCGCTGAACAATTTTCTAATGCAAAAGAAAAGCGGGAAAAAGATTTACACCAAAAATAATAGGAGTAAAAAATGATAGTAACAACAGATTCTAAAGTTAATACAAGGCTTTCAAGCATGATTCCCCTATATAATGTTTTTGCAAGTGAAAATGCTTTTATTGCCGGTGGTGCAATTAGAAGTATTTTTGCAAATGAAGAAATTAATGATTTTGATATTTATTTTGAGGACAAAGAAAATTATTATAATGTTGTAAATTATTTAGATAAAAGAGGAATAGGGGGGGTGATTAGCAGTAATGCTTATAACTTTAAGATAAATAACAGAAAATATCAATTGATTCATCACTCTAAAATGATTGGAAATCCCGAATATATTTTATCTCATTTTGATTTTACGGTTTGTATGGGTGCTTATAGTTTTAAAGATAAAACGGTTATTTATTCAGAAAGATTTTTACTTGATTTAGCAAAAAGGGAATTGGTTTATAATAAAAATACTCTGTTTCCTATTTCTTCACTGGTTAGAACAAAAAAATATTTAAAGCGGGGTTACAATATTAATACTCTCGAATATTTAAAAATCATTTCTCATATTCATTCACTATTAAAAAAAGTAGAAGAAGATAACGATAAAGATTTATTGAAAGAACAATTTAATGGATTAGATGTGGTTTTAATTGAAAATATTATGGATATTGAATCAGCAAGTCTCGAACATTTTATTTACCTTGCAGAATCTTTATTTTTTGAAAATGATGCAATTGAATTAGTAAATTATTCTTTGAATTAGAAGGACTACTTACATGATTATATTTTCCAAAAATCGCCCCATGCAATTATGCGCAACCCTCGAATCTTTATTGAACAGAAGTAATTATCTGGAAGTCCATAAAAAATATAAAATTAATGTTCTTTATAAGATTACTCCCGAATACACAGAATCTTATAAAAAAATAATTGAAATTTTTAGAGATTATTTTAATTTTGTGCAAGAAAAAGATTTTCCTAATGATGTTATAAAAATCCTTGAAAAAAATGAATATATTTTATTTTTGGTAGATGATACAATATTTATTAGGGATTTTAAATTTGAAAATATTTTTTCAATTTTTGAAAATATAGTTAATCTAATAGGGGTATCTTTAAGACTTTCGCTTGATACTACTTATTGCTATTCAATCAATCAAAAACAAAAAATACCTGATACCTGCCATTGCTATAATGATTTTTATATTTATGATTGGTCAAAAGCACAATTTGATTTTCAATATCCTATTGACCTTTCAAGTAGTTTTTATAAAACAGAAATCCTTTTACCATTTATCAAAGAAATTAAAGATTCTTGTATAAATCCTAATTATCTTGAACATTTTTTGTTTATGAACATTATACAAAAAGCCCAATATGGAAGATTAAATAATTTGTATAACCTTGCTTTTCCAAAAAAATCTATTGCTGTTAGTGTTCCTGCCAATATTGTAAATGATTTTGTCAAAAATAGATACATGGAAAATGGAATTACACCTGAAAATCTATTGACTTTTTTTGAAAATGGTTATAGAATAGATGTAGATTTATTGAAAGATTACCCTAATCAATCTGTGCATGAACAAATTAATTTAGAAAATTATTTTAAGAGAATATGAGATGAAAAAAATATCCGTTATTGTACCCACTTATAACCGTCCTGAATTTTTACCAATTACTCTCCAAAGTATCATTAATCAATATTATCAAAAAATTCAAATTATTTTGATTAATGATGGTGGAAAAGAGCCGTCAGAAGCATTAGAATATTATTCAAAAAATAAACGGGAAGGACTAGAGTTGACCTATGTTCACAAGCCTAATGGCGGTTTATGGGATGCTAGAAATGTTGGTTTAGATAGAGTAACAGGTGATTATATAGCATTCCTCGATGATGATGATACCTTTTATCCCTATCATCTCTCGACTCTTGCAATGGAAATGGAAAAAAATAATCTTTCTGTCATTTATTCTGATGCTATTTGTCATGTTTTACAACGAAAAAATAATCAATATGCAACACAAGTTAAGCAAATAGTTTATAGTATTGATTATAATCACGATTTGTTACTTGTTCAAAATATCTCACCCGTCAATTGCTTTGTATTTAGTAAAAAACTATTAGAAAAATATTACATCCGCTTTGAGGATTACAGGGTTTATGAGGACTGGTTATTTTGGATTGAATTAGCAAAACAAACCGATTTTGTTCATTATCCTTATCCTACTTGTGAGTACACCTTTAGAAATGATGGTACAACGATGAGTAGCAGTAGAACAGAATTTACAACCCTTTTACCAGAGATTTATAAACGAAATTTTCCCCTTGCCCATAATCCTTTATGGACAGCCCAAATGATGAACAGAGTCCTTGTAGCAAGGGGATTAGAAGAAATGTTTGAAATAAAGACAAATTAAGTTAAGTCAGTTAACAAAAAAAGGATTTTTAAAAAATGAAAATTAAAATTTACTTTACAAAATATGCCCTATTTATTGACTTTGTATTTTTTAATAATCACTGCCTATTTTTTAACTTTGGGTGGTTTTTAGGTGAACAGAAAACGGGTTTAAGGCTAGAATTGCTTGACCCAACCATTTTTGACTGTAATAAAAAGGATATTTTATTAACTATTTTTCAAATTAAACTTGTCAAATTTATTTTTGGCTTTTACTATCAAAACTGGTATTAGGTGATAATAGGTGATAAGATGAATTTTAGAATTGGAAGAGAAAAAACAGAAATTTATTTTCTTCTAAATATTGGAAAAAATTATAATATTTCAATGAATTTAGGATGGTTTTTTATTCAAAATGCAAGTCTTTTTAAGATTGAATTACTTGAATTTTTTATTCTCAATTCGGATAAGAAATTTGTTCTGACCTTATTTGAAATTAAAATATTTAAGTTTATAATTGGTTTATACTATCGAAATTATTAAAAGAGGTGAAAAATGAGTGTTAATAAAAAAATCATTTTATCTAAAAGTTTACTAAATTTTATCAGAAAGTATTTTACTTTGATTGATAAATATTATGACGAAGAAAGTGAAGATGTATTTTTTACATTCAATGTTTTTTACAGAGAAAACAAAAATCTTTTTGAAGTAAATGATTTTGAATTGAAGTTTTTTAGAGATAGTGTAGGTGTAAAGTTAATTAACGAAAACATCATCGAAAGTTTTACCAGAAATGAAATAGAAAATTATGATAAAAAATCTCTTAATAAAAGAAATTCTTATTTTACATATTTGAAAAATCATTTAAGAGAAATTCTAAATGATATGGAATCATCTATTATGAAAGATGAGGAAAATGTACTCTTAATACCTATGGCTAGGATTCTTTATAATATCTGTGAAAGGGAAGATTTACCAGATTGGATTGAAATTTTAGCAATGGGTAACAGTGAATATATGGATAAACTGTTAGATATTGCAAGAGAAGATATTGAATATGAAAGGATGAATAAATTATGACTGCCATTACTTACGAAAATCAATCTAAAAATAATAATTTTTTAAAGTTTATTTTTATCTCTTTAATCATTGTATTTGCTGTTACTGTATGCTATCATGCAATTAGCAAACATGGTGCAAGTGCAGTTGTGGCTAGTCAGTGCGCCGATAAGCCTGACTATATTTTTTTAAACCCCGAAAAGAACAGATTTGGCTATACCTGTTTAATGGATAACGGCAAGTGGGGAGTAGTTATTTTGGATAAATCGGGTAAAATGATTACAAGTTTTATCAAAGAGAAATTTACCAAAGCAGAACAAATTTTTAAATATATGAACAATACTGGTTATAAATTAATAAAGTCTTTTAGATAGGAAAAATAAAAATGATTACAATAGTTATTATTTTTCTAGTACTATTTATAATTTTATCAATTAGTAAAATAATTGAAAAGTTATCAAATACAGATGAAAATCAAATAGATGATTATCATTTTTAGTACTTGACAAATTGTTTTAACTGTAATATAATCAATGTATGAAAAAGAAACTTTTATCTATTTTGAATGAATATATTGATTATCTTGTATCTATTCCCCCTATCAACATGATGAATCATCCTACTATTGTTTATATTAAATCCCCTG
>BPGB01000007.1 GCA_026002815.1 Candidatus Woesearchaeota archaeon
TTTTATCAATTCAACCGGAGTATACGCTGTTCCACATTTTTTCACATTGGTCACCATACTGTTCTTCAGCACCACACTTAGGACATTTGCCTTTTACATATCTGTCCGGAAGAAATCTATTATCATGTTCACAATATGTGAGTTCTATGGTTTTTTTGTATATTAAATCCTTATCTAATAATCTTTTAAAGATAATCTCTGAGAGGGCCCTATTCTCTGGGCTATTAGTAGTATAATAAGAGTCATAAAGTATATTGAAATTCTTAAAATCTAATAAATGTAATTCCTCCATTTTTTTTATTAATTCTTCTGGAGGAATTCCTAATTGAGAGGCCTTTATTTCTATCGGTGCTCCATGAGTATCCTCTGCGCCGCAAAATATAACTTCATGACCTAATAATTTTAATGCTCTGCTAATTATATCTGCTTGAACATATTCTAGCATATGACCTATATGTGCTGGTCCGTTTGCGTATATTAATGCATTTGTTAATACAATCTTATCTTTTCTTCTTCCTTTAATACCGTTTTTTGAATTTAAGGTTTCGCTCTTGAATTTAATCACCCCTCTAACAATTGTAAATTAACTAAAATACATAACAATTGTATCAATAAACAAATTATATTATCAATAAACAAACTATAACTAAAAAATTTAATAAATACGCTAAATAAAGGTATTAATAAATACTCTAAATAAGGATAAAAACAAGTATTTATAAATATTTAGAAAGTACAAACATTTAGAATATAAAACATTAGACATCTTATAGTATATAGCCGTTATATATAACCTGTATAAACTTTATATATAAACTTTAGAAAACACAATAAGAAAAAACAATAAAAAACAATAGGATGAAGTTAATGAAGTATAAAAATTAACACATAATTTAGATTAAAAATCACAATTTAAAGAAAAATTTAAAAAGAACAAAAACAAATTATCGATAAAAATTCAATAAAAAATATAAAAAAATAGGGGTGAGATATGTACGATAGTCTATTTCTGAGTGATGTAGAAGAAGGCATGGAATTTCATTTAGTAACCGGACAAACTATTAAAAACATATATGAATTAGTGGGAGCACTAAAAACCTTATCACAAGAAAACTTTTCTTACCATTGTAATGCAGAGAAAGATGATTTCGGCGCATGGATAACTCATTCATTGCACAACAGCATGCTTGGAAATATATTAAGTAGAGTTAAGGACCAAAAAAAATACATTAGGATAATAGAAAAGGCCATACATCATAAGGAATTAGAATCACAAGCGAGACTTCATGTTGTTAAAGTATCAAAAATGTGGATAGAGAACAATAAGAAAAAACTCAGTGAAATACATCAAAAACTCAAAGATTTCGAGAATAAAATTAATGAAAAAGAAAAAGAGGCAAGTATTCAAATAGAAAAAAATGCTAATTATTATGTTGAAAAACTGCTATCTAAACATAAACAAGAACTTAAAAAAGAAGTAGATAACACTATTTTCAGTATTAAGGAAATAAAAAATAGTTATGAGCAAAAACTTAAAGAACAAGAAAAGGAATATGAAAAAATAATAAACGATTACATCAGTAAAAATGCAGAAAATGAAGTAAAAAAAATAGTATCTAATAACAAGCAAGAATTCATAGATATATTATCTAATGAAAAATCATTTGCAAAAACAGAAATTGAGAACACTGTAAAAAAAGAACTTGAAGGAATAACTGAAAAATTTAAAGAAAAAATTCTTTTAGAAATAAACAATATATTAGAAAAAGAAAAGGAATTGGAAAAAGCTCTTGAAGAAAGACTCGCTCTTAAAGAACAAGAATTCTTAAAAAATGCGAGCTTACAATTTCAAAAGGAATTCTCGCAAAAACTTGCATATCAAAGAGACATATTGGATAATGAACTAGCGAAAACATTAAAATTCAATAAGGATTTTGTCGAAAAATTCGAAGAAGAAATAAGAACAAAAGAAAAAAAACTTTCTGAAACTATAAGTGGTTTAATTGATAAAGAATTAAAGAAAAAATATCGAAAAATATCAGAAACAATTAGATGAAGAAATTAAAAAAGCTATAGATTCAATAAACAGAACGCAAAAGGAATGCGACATGAGACTTCTTGAGAAACATCCTGAACTAATAAATGAAGCATCAGAAAAAATAAAAGAAAATGTTGTAAGATATTTTACTGAACAAAAACAATTAATCGAACAGGAGATACAAAAACAATTAAAGGAGCACACGCAGAAGTCATTAGTCGAACATAAAAGTTTTTTAAGCAAAGAATTAGAGAATACAATTGAAAAAAGCGAACAATTGAAAAGAGAAATAGAAGAAAAATTGCACAAGAAAACCTCTGAGATAGCAATCATAGCAGAAGAGATTGTATCAAAAGCATTAGATAAAAAACTTGACAAAACACTTGATAAACATAAAAACAACATAACCTCTGAGAGCAATAAGGTAATTGATTTTATAAACCAAAAACAAAAAGAACATGAAGAGCACCTATCTTTAAAAAAAGAGGAATTAAAAAAAATAGTTGAAAATGCTGTTATTGATGCTGTTGATGAGCAAATAAAAACAATAATGGATGAACATGATCAAAATCTTCAAGAAGAGTTCAAAAAAATAGATTCTTTATATAGGGATCTTGAATCAAGATATTACTCGGCAATACAGGAAAAGGGTGAAAAAATAATTGAAAAAATAAGCAGAAAAACTGATGCCATACTTCAATCAATAATTGATAAAAAAATAGTTACAATCGAGAAAGAGGTATCAAAAATAAAAGATCTTATGAAACAATTAACAGAACAAAAAGCGAATTTAATCAAAGAAAAGAATAATGTACTTCAGGAGATAAAAGAATCTGCAAATAATAAAATTTCAAAAAAAGTATCTGAAATAGAGAAAAAGTCTTCAAATTATAAATTAGAAATTAATGAATTAAAAAAAGAAATATTAGAGTATAAGAAGAATTTCAAAGTATTAGAAGAACAACTTAGAGAAAATAATAAGAAAATACTTTTATTAGAAAAAAAAATTAAACCAAAAAATAATGTAAGAACCTATAATAAGTATGCTAATGATGAAAAAAATTCCGTTAATAATAGTTCATTTAAAAATAAGTCTCCTATAAAAAAATCTAAAGGAGAAAACGAGTTCATTAATAATTTAAAATCTTATGATTTAATCGGTATAAATGATAATAAAAAATCACAAAGTAGTTCAAATAATGAAAATACCGATGAAGAAAAAATATATAATTTAATAAAAGAGTGTAGGTTTAATCTTATAAATGAGAATTATAATAAAGTTAAAGAATTATATCATGAGATTATTGTTCTATATAATAATGAGAACTACGACCAAGCAGAGAAAATAAACCTATATAATGCTATAAAGAATCTGTATGATGAAATAGTTAAGTATTATAGTGTTTATTCAACATAAAAAGGAACAACAAACTAAATACACACAGTATTAGTATTATTAAAAAATATTTTATTAACATTTAAAAGGCGTATATTATTGAAGGTATTAGTAAAATAATTTAATTTAAAAGAACACAGTTTAATTTAAAAAAAATTTATATTAAAAAATCCTTTATTATTCATCATCAAAATCATCTTCAATCATGTTTTTTCCTTTCTTTTTTATCTCTTTCATCTTCTTAGTTATGTCTATTGTTTCATTGCATTTTTCACAATTAAATCTTAAAGTTTTAACTCCCATAATTACTTTTCTTTTGAAAGGAATCTGTAATTGACCATGATAATTACATTTAGGGCAAACATAATCAATGTTTGCTGTAAGCTTTTCTTCATAAGTTTTCTTATCCTCAGAATAGTTACATTCTGGACAAACATACTCTGTTGCTCTTATTTTTATTTTACCATTTTCAACAGGTTTTCCCATCATGCCCTTTTTGCACTTAGGACATTTTTCCCTAAAAACCCAGCATCTAACACTTCCAGTTAATTTTTCTCCTATTGTTCTATTAGTAAAGTATACACACTCATCCATGCTTTTTGGCTCTACCAATTTCATTTTTACCTCCAAATCAGCAATTTATATATCAAAAATATTCAATATATCACAAATATTCAATATATCACAAATATTCAAATATTACTTATATAGTAACATCAAGAATAATTTAGGATAAAAAACCTATTATTCCTGAATGTATAAAGTCTATTGCTAATGCCGATAGTAATAAACCTAAAACTTTTGACATAATCTCTAATATTTCTAAACTAATAAATTTTTGCAATAAACTTGAAAATCTTAACATTAAGTAAGATATTATTAATACAGCCACTGCAGCAAGACCGGGTATTAAAAAACCATACTCCTTGCTTAAAATAATTATTGTTGTTAATGCACCAGGTCCTGACAATAAGGGAGTTCCTATTAATATTGCACTTGAACTTACACTCTCTGCTTTCGAATTTATATTTATCGATAAAACAGTAGTTACTCCCATAATAAGCAAGATTATCCCGCCTGCTATTTTAAAACCATCGAATGTTATCCCAAGCAGTTTTAATAAATACAAACCTAGAAATAAAAATATAAACAACAATATAGCTGCAACAATTATCGCTATCAATATAGACTTATTTTTTTGTGAAGTATCAAAATCTTTTGAATAACCTAGAAAAAATACAACACTTACAAAAGGATCTATAATTATAAACAATGTTATAAAAGATTTCAAAAATTCTTCAAACATAAAACTCACCTTAAAACAAACATTGATTAAAATAAACTTTTAAATATATTTTTTTGAACATTAAAATTTAAAAAAGTATTAATACTAAGTATTAATTTAAAAAAAGTATTAATACTAAGTAATTTATTACGAATTATTTATTAATTTTACTATCTGAAAAACTTTATAAACTAACGATAATTTCAGAATCATTAATGCGGAGGTAGCAAAGCCTGGTCAAAGAGAATTATATAAAAGTTCTCGATCAAATGCGCAGGACTTAAGCACCCACGGTTGCGACACTCAACAATCGTGTTGAGACATCCTGTCCCTTAGTGGGTTCGAGGGTTCGAATCCCTTCCTCCGCATTTTTTATAGAAATCCTGAAAAGAGTTACTATTTCCGCATTTTTCTTTTAAGAATTAAAAAAGTATTATTTAACAAAATCATCGACCTGTTGTTTGACGAAATTCTTTATCTTTTGATCACCTATAGAATTATATGAATATTGGCTTTCTGTTTTTAAGTAATCAAATAATTTTTGATCATTATAAAGAGCTTTGGCTCGTACTGCCATCTGGTAATAATCTATTATTTTACCTGCATTAAAAGTATCCTTTACGGTTGATACTCCTTTCAAAGTACTTTTAACTATGCTTGAAAGCGACATATCAGCTAGTTTGTTTAACTTATTTAAATTTTTTTCTAAATTGGAATCAAAATATTCTTCAAATGACATAAAAGTATATACATCGTTCGAATTTATTAATCTTTCATAGAAATTTCCGAAAATATTCCGGTATATTTCGAATATCCATGCATACAACAAAATTTAAAAACATCTAATTAATTCTTAAGAAAATAATGCCTCTGTAGCATAGTAGCTATTGCGGCTGCCTAGTATTGATTGATTGCTGAGATTCTCAACATCATCGAACGAAAGCAGCAGGTCGCGAGTGCAATTCTCGCCAGAGGCTTTAAAATAAATATTAAAATCCTACTAAAATAAATAATAAAAAAAGTATAAAAAAAGGTATAAAAAGTATTAAAATCCATATTTTATCTTATTTTCTTCTATTCTTAAAAGCTGATTATACTTAGAAACCCTATCAGACCTGCATGGAGCCCCAATTTTTATATGCCCGCATCCAATACCTACTGCTAAGTCCGCTATAAAAGTGTCTTCTGTCTCCCCGCTCCTATGACTAACCATTACTTTCCATTTAGCATCGATTGCTAATTTAGCTGCATGTATTGCCTCCGTTACTGTCCCTATTTGATTTACTTTTAATAATAGACCGTTACATAATTTATGTTGTATAGCATAATTTATTCTTTCAGGATTAGTTACTAGTAAATCATCTCCTATTATTAGTTTGTTTTTTGCTAATTCAGATAACCTCTTGAATCCTTCATAATCATCCTGTTCGAAAGGGTCTTCAATACTATATATATCGTATTTTTTTAATAAGTACGAGTAATAATTTAACATCTCCTCTCTCGTGTATGATTTATCAAGTACATAATTGTTTCCATCATAAAATTCTGATGCCGCGGGGTCCATCGATATCTTTATCTTTCCCTTGTATCCTGCTTTTTTTATAGCTTCAGTTATTAGTTCTAATGCCTCTTCAGGGGTTTTCAATGGTGGTGCAAAACCTCCCTCATCACCGACATTAATTGCTAATGTACCATATTTCTCTTTAATTAATCCTTTCAATATATGATATGTTTCTGAGACCATTCTAGCAGCATCTTTAAACGATTTTGCTTTTACTGGAGCTATCATAAATTCTTGCATCTTTAATGAAGAACCAGAATGTTTTCCACCGTTGATTATATTAGCAAAAGGTATTGGAATCCTAAAGTTTTTATTTCCAGATAATTCTCCAATATACTCATACAATTGTTTATGCTTTACAGAGGCAGCTAATCTACATACTGCCATGCTAACACCAAGTATGGCGTTTGCTCCTAGTTTGCTCTTATTAGGAGTACCGTCTAGTTTTATTAATAAATCGTCAATTGCTCTTTGGTTTAAGAATTCCACATCTTTTATTTCTCTAGCAATAATCTTGTTTACATTATTAACTGCTCTCATCACAGATTTTCCTAAGTATTCTTTTCTTCCATCACGTAATTCTATTGCTTCATGTTTTCCTGTTGATGCTCCGGAAGGGACTATAGCTCTACCAAGGTAATTGTTGAAATATGCTTCTACTTCAACTGTTGGATTTCCCCGTGAATCAAGAACCTGCCTTGCATATAGTTTTGTTATCTTCATGTTTTACCCCTTTTAATATTTAAACGCATTTGGTACATTAATTCTTAACCTTTGCTACAATATAAAAATTTAATTCCTCTTTTAAACCACTTGCTAAATTAGTAACATACGCCTTAAATTTATATCGTAATATCTGCTTATTATCCATTGTACAATTAATCTTTAATAATGTTTTCATATTAACAGTAATTGTCCTTGAAGATAAACATTCAGAATCAATGCATAATGATGCAGCACTACATCCTACTGGTAATTGTATATCATTAGTATCAAAAAATAGTATATAATCGCCCCTATTTGCTAACATAATGTTTAACTCGCTATTATTAACAAAAGGTTTCCCTAAGCAATTAAATGGATAAGAAGCGATACATTGTTCAGCCACGTATATGACAGGATTCATAACACCAAAATAATACAATAGTCCTATAATAGTTAAAACTGAAACTAGCACCCACCCATAAGTCAATATGAACTCCATTGCTGCTTGTGCTTTTTTCAAAAACTCACCCCTTGTTATTAATAAGCAAATATTATACACAAATTATAAAATTAAAAAACTAAATGAATATTCTAAAAACTAGTAAATGAAAATATATATAATTAAAATGGTATCTAATTTATAAAGTTTTATAAGAAATTAGTATAAAAAAATATTATAAAAAAATAATGCTTTAAGTTCTTAAAACATTATTTTACTTTTCCAGCAATTTGAACAGTTATGCTCTCTGGCAGACCAGACATTGCATTTGTATAATTAAACTGGAATGTTCCCTTAAACGAAGTAGTCGGTATACCGCCTGTTTGAACATATCTTACAGTTACGTCCTGTCCATCAGCCCATGGATATGTTGTATTTGTACAAGTAGTATCACCTTTTTGACAAAAAGAAATATTACCTGATGCTGGAAGGCTCGTGTTTGCACTTGCAAGATTTATAGTCTGTCCTAACCCATTTGTTAAAGTAAATGATACACTATTAGTACTAATTAAAGGTTTACCTAAGCAACCGATTCCAGATGTTGCCGTACATTGATCTGGTAAGAAATTAGTAGGACTTAATACACCAAAATACGCCAATGCACCTATTGCAGCCAAAACAACAAGTATAGCCCAACCATAAGTCATTAAAAACTCAAGAGCAGCTTGTGCCTTATTATTCATAATTTCACCTCAAACCACGCATTTAATTATCTTAACTTAATAAATTATAATATTCATAATTTTTGTTATTTATAAATATTTCGCTTATTATGAACCCATTGAAATAACTTGCAATACATCTTATTATTAATATAACAATATTATAAATATAAAAATACTATGAATATATTACAAATTATAGGCATTAATAGCATTATTATTTATTATAAATTATAGTATACTATAAATTATGCATCATTAATATATTATAAATTAGGCATTATACATATATTGAGCATTATACATATATTGTTTATTATAACGCTTTATTATTAATGGCTCTTGACGAGTTATATTTTCATATTATATTACTAAAAAATGATGCTAGGATAATTGATGAAACATAATATATTAAAATAGTACCAATAACAAATAAAGGAATAAATTTCAAGCCATCCTTTATTGACCCTCTTCTTATTGAACCAACAAGGCAAGCAGACATAAAACTAGTTATAGCAAGCATAGTATACGCAAATATTTTAAAATCGCTTAATTTCACAGCATCTGCGGAGAGGGAAATTAATGAAGTAGTAGTTGAAGACTGGCTGACCTTTCCAATTATTGTCTGTATTATTAACAACAATTGAGTTGAAAGAGCAAAAAGGAATGGTGCTGCAACTACTGTTGCAAATGAAATAAATATTGCATATGTTGTTACGGATGCGGACATTTCTTTTCTCATTATTTTAGTATCTTGTATATCTAATGATATCTTATTAAGAAGTGTTGCTATTTTGCCCCCTGATTCCATACCTTCTATTAATAAGCTTATTGTCCTCTGAACCATTACTGAATCGTATTTCTCTGCAAATTCTGTTAATGCTTCGCTTAATTCTTTTCCAGTTAGAGTTTGTTTAGCAACTTGCTCTATCTCTTTTGCAAGAACGTTATACTTAGGCTTAACCGCAGACCATAAAGCAACGTCTATGAGCATTCCGGCATTAATATTAGAAACCACTAATTGAAGATATTCAGGCCAGACTTCTTCAAGCTCTTTCTTTCTAACATATTTTTTATAATCTAAAAATAAAAAAATTAACCCCCAACTAATTAATAATAACAAAGGATAAAATATTATCCAAGAAAGTAATATTGGAAATATTACCTTATCCATTAAACCGTTTACTAACCCGTAAATTATAAGAAATATTGAAAACAATAATACTATCAAAATATTATATCTAAAGATTCTTTTTTTGAACAATTCTGCATCAATTTCATACCCCGCCTGACTTAACACTTTTTTTAAGTATGATTTTTCCTTTATAGATACTTTTTTCTTTTTCTCATCTATGAAAAAAAGTTTTCTCAATGCATCATCAACAGCATATTCATAATTTTTTCTATCTGTAATTTCAAACTTTTTTTCTGTTTTCCTCTCATCTGACATTACTTTTTCAGATCCTTTTATTATGTCTTCTTTTAGAGAATGTTGACTCGGCTGATGAATTGCATGACGAATTGTATGATGACTTGAATACTGATTCGAACCAGTATTAGAATCATGACTAAAAGTATGATGGCCTTTATTATTAGAACGATTGGTTTTTAATGAAATATCTGATTTTTTTGAATTATCAACTTTTGGTTTATATACTTTTTTATCGGAAATTGGCGCATTAGAATTTTTCTTATTAGAGATATTTTTTTTAATTTCTTTAGATTTTTTCGCTTTTTTATTTTTATTTCGATTATTATTCATTTTTATCAATAAATACTATCAATAAATACTTATTTTATAATATATATAGTTTTTATAATATATATAGTCGAACATTGTATTAATACGTAGTTATTTTATGGTGTAGTTGAATGGGTGTAGTTGAATGGGTGTAGTTGAATGACATTATACTTACATATCAACATATTACACTCATATATCAACATTGGGTCTTGAATTTCTTATCATCATAAGGAACATTAATTGCAATAATCCAATAGCAACAGCAATAACCATCAAAGATAGCAAATTAAGCTTTATATTAACAAAAGATGAAAAGACAATCAGCATAGTAATCCCTAATGAAGGAATTATAACTGCTATCATCATGTAAAACATCGCAAGAGGATTAAGCTTATTACCAAATTCCTTCATTGCAATATTCTGTTCCCTTACAATATTCTCTAAAACACTATTCAATGCTGAAGCAATATCTGCTCCAGTACTTATACTGTTAAGTATTTGCCATAAAATTTTTCTTAAATTATCAGAGGGGCAAATTTCTATTGTTTCATTAATCGCTTCTTCAAGACTTGTTCCTAACTTAACTTTTTCTATTATGTTGTTAAAATAAATTCCTACATACTTATAATTCTTACCGATATTCTCAAAAGTATTGTACAATGGTATTCCTGATTCTAATTCTATTATTAAGAATCTTCCTGCAAAAACAACTTCCTTAGATATTTTTTGTTCAAGTTTTTTTGCAATAACATAAACCCTGTTTAAAGCATAAAAAAACATTAAAAAAAATAATATTGGAAAAAAATAAAATACTACAAGTGATTTAATAAACATAAAAATAATTATTAATATTGATAAGGATAAAAATACTGCAAAAAAAATCGTTTCTTTAATATATTGTTCTGGACTAATACTACTATTTGCCCTCATTAAATTTGTCTTTAAATCCGGAAATTTAGATGCAATTCTTTTGTATAACATTTTAATTTATTACCCTTTAGACATAACCCTTAGACATACCAATTAACATATCGACAATCTAACATAAATAAAAATATTCATCTATAAAATATTTATAAATAAAAAATATTGATAAAATAACAGTATATTAATTCTGAACACCATAATTAGTAAGACACCAAAGTAACTTAAAATTTTTTATTAGCATTAACATATTTCATTAAATTGTCCTTGTCTGTATAATATTCAGCCATCAACCTTCCAACATGGTCTATATCAACTATATCTTGCTTAACCATGTATTTCAATATTTTAACTTTCTCATTCAATTCCTTGTTCATTTCAGAGTAAGTATATCCTGTATATAATGAAAGTGTGTTATATAAAGAGGAACTCTTATGGACTCTTTTAAGTATGTCCTTTTTAGGATCATACTGCATTAATACATTAGGTCTACTGTCAGGAAGTATCTCTGCAAGTTGAAATGTTCTTCTAACATCTGTCCTACGATTTCTGAATTGTATTAGTATTAACGATATTGCTGGCAACATTAATTTAGGAACATTAATCGGCGGATTAGTTAGCCTTTCAACAGTTTCTTCAGCAGTATTTGCATGAAATGTTGCATAACAGGAATGACCTGTATGTATTGCCTCAAACAATGTTTCTACCTCTTTTTGCCTTCTAACTTCTCCTACTAATATCCTATCAGGCCTCATTCTCAGACTATTAATCAATAAATCTTCCATAGATATTGCCCCTTTTCCTTCAGAATTTGGAAGTCTTGTATTCAAAGGAACCCAATGAAGAAATTTCGGAAGCTGAAGTTCCCTGGTATCCTCAATGCTTATTATTCTTTGGTTTGGTGGGAAAAAATTCGCTAAACAATTAAGAGTTGAAGTTTTACCAGAAGCAGTACCACCAGCAATTATTGCTGACAACTCGTACTGTATACCAGTCCACATTATTGCCGCGGCATCAAAACTTATTGTTTTGGATTTAAGCATTTTTGTAATAGTCCAAGGGTCTTTTGCAAACTTTCTTATTGTTATGGTGTTACCCTTCGCAGATATTGGAGAAAGAGTGGCATTAACTCTATCACCCTCATTAAGATGAGCGTCTAGCAATGGTTCAAGAACATTAATTTGTCTTCCTATTTTCCTACCTATCATAGATGCATAATGCTTTATTTGTTCTTCATCTTTTAACATAACATTGGTCTTTAACCATCCATGTTTTCTGTGATACACCCATACTGGTTCTTTACTCTGGTTTATTACTATCTCTTCCAGATTTGAATCCGACATTAATAGATCTATGTTTCCTAATCCAAGGGCCTTGCTTACGAGATATGAGTAAAGAAAATTTTTTGTAGATACTTCTAAGTCGCTAAAATACTTGTCAACCATTACTTTTATTGCTTCTTCAAATTTATCCTCTATAAATCTTACTTTTTTCTTATCCGTTATATCTGAAAATCCTATGCTTATCTTATTAATTATCTCTTGCCTTATTCTTTCAAGTATGTACTCTGTCGTTGGACTAATGCTAGCCACAAATAAATCATAAAGTTCAACAAACTCTCCTTGTTTCTTCAATATAACTACATCAATTTTCATATTCTTAAAATAATAACTATATTCATCTAAGACCTTTATGTCTGGATTGTTTTTTAACTGTGCTTTAGAAAGTACACGATCTTTTATTGTATCTGCTTTTGCTTCTTTTTCCTTATCATAAGAAACAGACTCTTCCTTTGCTTTATGTTTTTTTAAAGAATAATAATCTATATCTACCAAATATTGTACTGAAAACTGATACTCTACTTTTATCAGTCCTTCATCCTCTAAAAAATCAACCCATTCACGCATTAATTCTGGGGTTGTGTTTAGTAGTTTTATAGCTTGATAAGATGCGATCCTTTTTTTTTCTTTGACTAACTTTAGAAGCTTATCAACACCGGTCTCTAGATAATCCATATTTACTCTTTTTCAGATTCACCCCTTTTTATTAAAACAACACCAGACAACATATTAATTTATTATTTTAGACAATATATTAATTTATTATTTAAATATTTTACATATCTGTTCTTTATATATTTTATCATATTAATAAAATAAATAAAAAAATTTACTAAAATAAATAAAATAAATCATGGTTATTATATAGAAAAATAAATAACCAAAATAAAAAATAACAAGATATCGTAAGCAAATATCTAATATGATTAAAAATAAATAATAATTGCAAATAAATAAGTAGTACTATAAATAAATAATAAATATTTTAAATATCTATTTAAATATCTATAAAAAAAAGTTTGTCTCCAACTCTTAAATCAAAATTCCGTATTGTGCCTGATTCTAGTTCTATAGCATAATTAGCTTTCTTCCTTGATGTATAATTACTCCATGGATTAAGAGAAGTCATCTCTACTATTTCTTTACGACTATTTAAAAATAAAACATCTATTTGAAAAAAAACAAAAAACATAGTCAAAGATATCCGCCTAGGACTATTAAAAGTAAATATCCATGCAGTGTTCTTAATACTTTTTTTAGTTCTTAAAATTAAACCTGTTCCTTTCTTAAAAAAATTATCACAATAAACAATTTTATTACATATTACTTGCTTATCACCATTCTCTAATTTAATTAAAGAATTGGTAATATCAACCGCCACATTTTTATAATTATTTACTTTACGCATCTAAATAAACACCTTATTAAATATTAAGTAAGTATAAAACTATTTAAATATTAAGTAAGTATAAAAATTAATTATAAAATTACTTAAAATTCATATAAGTATAACATCATATAATTACTTAACAAATACGATTATTATTTTATTAATATATCTTTTTATTTATTGACTCGTTATTTGCTATATTTGCGTTTATATTTGTTATATTTATTAAAGTTTTTTTATTTTTTAATTATTAAAGTTTTATTCTAAATAATTCTTATAAATATAAATAAGTTATTGAAAACATATATATTAATTAATACATTAAAATATAAAAAATACAAAATAATAAAAAATACAAAGTAATAAAATAAACATAAAAAAAATAAACATAAAAAACTAGCACGAAGTATAATTTAACCCTGAAATTTGATATACTGAAATATCTGAATCCTGAATTTTAAACCAAGCAGGCAATCCCTGGATATTACAAACATTTGCATTATAATATCCTGAAAAATATTTATAATCTATTACCGGTCTGGAATTATAAATAGTTAATCCCTGATCGTATAAATCATTTATATTAACAATGCTTTCTATACCCTGTTCGCTTGAAGATAAATTATTATAAAAACGCATTAAAAAAGATGGTGCATTATTACTTTCTATATAATAACCAGTGTTAATATGCGATAATAAGTTAGACAAATCGGTTCCATTTACGAAAAAAGGTAAGTTACTTCTTCTTATTGTATTCTGAACGCGACCTAAAGTATTAATACTATAAATTGGATCCCTTAATCCTTCAATAGGAACTACTGTTATATATGAATTATTAAATTCCCAATATGCTACTTTACTGGTGTCATTAAGTTTTACAAATGCATCTATCTTTACTTTAACATTCCAGGGATCCTCTTGATATAATTCTATTTTAGTTACATTAATGTAGAAATTAAAACCTGTGTTCTTTGCGTTTGCAAATACTTTTCTCTCATAATCTATAAAACTTGAATCTTCCATTAAAGAATGATTAGTACCGTTTATCGTTCCATAATAAAATACCTCTCTAAAATAATCATTAAATTCACTTATGTTTCTAAAATATCTTCCGCTAGTTGAAACATAATCCTCTAATGCTATTAATGATCTAGTGGCAGAAATTCTTGTAGACCTGTGAATATCATTGTTGAAATCAGTTATAAAATCATTCATTGCACGTACTCTTATTTCTAAAGAATCCTGCTTATCTCTTATAGAATGAGACTTGTAAGTATAAAAAATTAACATTATTATTCCTAATAAGACAATAACAGTCATCATATAAAATATTGCTTTCTTATTCCTTATGTTATTTATTTTTTCTTTCATTGTCATAGCAAATTTAACAATCATAAATCCTTAACAATCATAAATTTTTAATAATCATTAATATTTAAAAATGATTAACATTTAACAGTCATCTCCATGTTCTTACTTCTATTATTGATGGACCCCATAAGTAAGGTACAGCATCTATTGAAGTGACAATTATTTCTAAATCTTCGGCATTCAGATTAACATCAACCAATCCGTCATCATCAAAATCAAGCGTCCTTAAAATATTATAAACAGAAACATCGTATGCATCATTATTATTGTAAGATATATTCGTACTATTATAATAGCAGGTATTTACTCCTGAATAATATGAAGGTATCGGTATAGAAGATGCTTGCCCATCCTCAAACCAAATATTCCATAAGCAACCATTAGAATCTTGAAGTACTTGACTTCTTGGTATAGAAACATTTATTAGAGCATCATATATTAAAGTATTGTTATATGAACAATTTGTAAAATTATTAATATCTCCCACTTTTAATGTTATATTATTCCATGCTCCGGAATTAAGAAGCAAAGAAGGAACTGTTATTATGAAAGGATCTCCTAATGAACTATAATCGTTTCCATATTGAGAAAGATTAAATATTATATTATCATTAACATATAAACTATCCGTCCAATAAGGACCAGAATAAGAAGTTACATAAGCATCTAAAACAGTAACTTCTTCTGGAATATATACGAGCGCAGAACAGCCATTGAATTGTTCAGATTCTCTCTTTACTGAGATCTTCCCTTGAAGACTTATGTTTGAAACATCATCATAGTATATATCTATATATGAGTTTGGATGGATTTTTGTTTCATAAAAGTTTCCTATAACTGTCACTGTTTGAGATGAGAAATTCGCTGATAACAATATCTGTTCGGTGATATTCTTATAAATATTCAACAAATCTGAAGCGTTAGTAGCATCATAATATAATGAGGAATTGCAAGCAATTTGCCTCATAATATTATGACCTGATTCGCTCATTGCACTTCCAAAGCCTATAGTATAAACAGTTATGTTATTCTGACAGGCTAATCGACTTGCATTTATTGCCGATTCTATTGCTCTAGTATATGGACTATTATCACTCGTTCCTGTATAATCATTATAATTGTCACAATAATAATTTGGCTCCCCATCGCTTAAAAGTATTATAAATTTATTTTTACTTGAATTAATAATCATATTTCGAGCATAATTTAGACCACAACATGTACAAGTGCCTCCATTTGCATTATAGGAATCAATCTTGCTCTTAAGAGAAGCTGCAACATTAGATAATGGAAAATATGCTGCATTATTTGAAAAATCAACCAGTCCTATAGAATGCAATAACGATTCATTTAATATTGAATCTACGAAAAGTTTGTCAGCACTTTTGGCAATATCGAGCAAAGACAAACATACACTCATATTTACAACCCGATAATTTCTAGTAGTATATATTGGATAAATATTACACTCATTATTACTGCATGAACCATTATACGCACATTGAGCAGTATTCCACCACCACCACCAAGATCTGCTCTTATATTCGTAAGTACACATAGTTTGATTAACATAAACACCACTACAATCATTCATACTTCCAGAAACATCGGTTATTAATATTGAATCAGCAGGTTTTCCCTCATTTAACAAAGTAATATTTGATAAATTAGTTATTGAAAGACGTAAAGGAACTGTCTGAAATGCTAAATTAAGATCTGATTGTGTTATAATTATGTTTTGAGTCTGATTTTTACCATTAACATTGAAAATAGTCTCATTACCAATTTTTAAGAATACATTATATAAGCTATCAAACGTAATATTTAAAGTCCAATTTCTTATTATTCCCTGAACGGAAAATGAATCGTAAAGATTTACAAAACCGTTTATTCCTGGAAAATAATATCTCTTGTAGCCGGATGGTTGATTCTCAGTCATTATATTTGTTGTGTAAACTACCTTTAGAAATCCTCCTGATATGTAAGACTCATTAAAATTTGATATGAACTTTATCGTTATATTGTTAATCCCTGGAGAGAATGAAGAATTACATTCGGCGATATTCCAAACTGATACACCATAAGGATTACCGTAATACGTGGAGCCGCATCTGATTCCATTAATTGAAAGATTAAAAATTCCTATGGTCTCAATTTTAAGCATTGCATCTATTAATCTTGAGCTGTTAAAATCCTCTGGAAGCGTTAATTCAACATCTATTTCTCCTTGACCTACGAAACCACCAAAATATACATAAGAACTTGTTCTCTTACCAGATATTTTTTTTAGATATGCTGTTGAACTATATCCTGAAAGCGGGAGACCCCTCTCAATTCCAGAAATCATACGTCTTGAAGCAGTTATGCTATTTACATCTGTAACCGGATTAATTGTTTTATTATATAGTATATCATACTCTGTTCTATAGGCGTTGCTTGCTATTATCTCAAAATTCTTGCTCACATTTATTTGAGAGAACAATATTTCAAGAAGCGTCCTGGCCTTATCAGATTCTCCTCTAGCCCAATACTCTCCAACTTGTTCGAGAATAGAATTTTCCATGTTAACAATACTTCCGTTGTTTATTTCAGAAACTATAAAACTGTTGTTTGTTTGATTTAGTTCGTATATTTTTATTGAACTCAAAACAGTTAATAAGTCTTGGCTAAAATATTCAGATTCTTGAAGTACTTCCTTTTTATTTGTATATTCACTTAAAATAATTAAACCTGTTATTAGTAGCAAAGATGCTAATATAGCATCTATTATGAAATAATACCCTCTTTTTCTCCTTTTATGAATTGCCATATACGTATTCATTCAAAATATTCATTCAAAATATTCATTCGGAAATTAATTCGAAAATTGATTCGAAAATTAATTCTAAAGCCAATTCGAAAGCCAATACTAAAGTTAATTCGAAAAACACTTAATGTATCTCTTCGAAAAACATAACTCAGTACATTAATTTTTCATTAATTATTTCATTAATTCTTTAATTTATTAAATTTACTTTCTCAAAATTAAAATTTAACTTTTCAATAACTTTTCAATAAAATAAACCTTCTTAATATATCTAAAATTAAAATATTACATATTAAATTACCTATTACATTATAAAATATGAAATATTAGTTATTTATCTCCAAATAACAAGGTTTAACTGGACTATTGAACTGTTAAAGCTTACTAAACGAGTTATTTTTGTAAGATCGTTGTAAGAGTTAAATTCTATTATACATTCACCATTATAATACTTCGTTACGGATGAATGACCATAACCACAACCTTCTGATTCTGTGATATTATTATTAATCAAATAAAATAGTGGAATATTTCCTGAAGCATTGGAAAAGTATATGAAAAAATTGCTTCTTATTCCAAATAAATATTTAACTCTCTCATAATCCATATTATATAATTCAATCATTTTTGTAGAATTAAGCTTTTTTGAAGTTGTTAAACCTATCCTTATTACAGTCTCATTATTCCAGTCATATGGGAAACCCTCTGATAACAGATATTGTGATAAAAATTCTGTTTCACGTTGAATTTCGTTAAAATCTTCGCTCGTATAAACATTAAATATACTTTTAACACTCAACAGCATAGCAGCTACAAATATAATAAATGATAAAATGAATTCTATTGTCCATACTTGTGATTTTTTACTCATTTTTTTATTTTAAATGATTAATACTTTTGTAAATTATTAATATTCTATGTAAATATTTAATTTTCGATGTAAATAGTGCTATTTATTTTTCTAATGATATTTGATCCCTTCTTTAATTCACCTGAAGTTTGAGGAATTTTTCTGTAAAAAACCAGATCATTATATGAAAAAACAATACTATCCCCTGAAATAGATATATTATATTCCATACCTTCAAGTTTTTCAGGAATAAAAATAATTCTGGAATAACCATCATTCATTTCTGATGCCAACACAAATTCTGACTGTACAATATATGAAAAATCGTTCATTTTATAGTAAATTTTTTCATCTATCTTACTTCTATTAAGCTCATATATTGTTGTAAGCAAAATAATCATAATTATAATTGCTATTCCAAAAAGTAATACAAACTCAAGTGCCATTTGTGATTTTTTTTCAGATTTTTTTTTGCCAATCATGTTTAACTTCAATACTCTTAATAATATTTTACAATAATCTTAATGATATTTTAAAAATAAACAATACTAAAAACAAACAATAATTAATAAGTAACAGATACCCTAACAAACGTATTATATATAAAAGCAAATTATTAATTAAAACAAATTACTGTTAATACTAAATTTATAATTGATAAATTTGAAGCACATCTAATCTTAGGTATTAATGTGTATTGTATTATTTAATGCTTTAATTTTAATTTTTTTAGCGCCAGGACTTGTGGATATGTTTCCTGTAAAATTTATTGGAGCAGTTCTGTATAAGGTGTAAGAGTTTTCGCCATCTTCTATAGTAAAAGAAAAATACCCGTCGCCAAAGACTATGTTGGTTATTTTTTTAGGAAAATACACGATAATTGTTTTTTTGAGAGGGTTCTCCAAGATAATAAACTGTTTCTGCAGAATTTAATATCTCATCCATAACTTTATTTGTTTGGCTTAAAGATAATTCATTATTATAATTTTGACTATAATTAAAAAACAGTATCACTAAAGGCATAGCAACTAATAAACTAAATGCAGTTATTAGAATATACTCCATACTAATTTGTGATCTTCTTTTAAACATATCGCCGCTCCTATCAACAATGGAATATATCTCTAAAACATATATAAAATATAGTAACTATAATAAAATAGTAAAATCATAAAATAGTGAAACCCAAATCATAGAATAAAGAATCTAATCATAGAATAAAGAATTCTAAAAATATATAAAATATATATAAACAATAAATGACAAAAAAATACCAATAAATAACAAATAAAAAACTAATAAAAAGAATATAAACAAAAATAATGAGAACATAATAAGAATATAAACAAAAATAATGAGAACATAAACATAAATAATCAGAACATAAAAAACTATTTATAAAAATAAACTAATTGCTCACTTCAACAACTTCTTTGCTTCTCTACGATACTTCCCATACCTATCCTCTAAGGAAATCTTAGGAGGATTACACTCTATTCGTTTAGAACCACAATCACAAACATCAGATAAACCATAACTCCCACAAGAAATACACTTCAATATATGCTTCATTAAAACACCTCTTATGATAATAGAGATTATTGCTCTGACTCTAATGAAATATTCTTAACACGAGCATATTCTGCTTTTCCTTTTACTTTTTTTATTGAGGCAAGTATCTTATCAGAGGTATCTTTAAGATTCTTTTCAACAACCTTATAATCAGTTCCTTTAACAAGTATCCTATATTTCCCACCACCTAAATATATTATTTTAGTATCACTACCAGAAATAGAATTTATCAAAGTATTCTTAATCAATTCTATACCATTCTCATCCCAAACAGAGATTAGAACATCACCAGCAACAACTATTTGCTTTGGTTTTATTTTCTCTCTTATATTTTTTTCTAGAACGGACGCTATTTTTTCATCAATAACGGATTTAAGTTCGAGATTACCATTTATAACGTCATCAAACGCTTGATACAAATAAAAATATTGTGTTAATAATTTATCAGCAACATCATGGTATAGCTGCTCTACTGGAATCTTTAATTCGTGTGCTGTCAATTCTATTATTTTTTCAGCCCTAGTCTCCTGTTTTACTTCATCAGATTTTTGCCTCCTCTGACCTTCAGTAACCCTTCTTAAAGACAAATCAATATACCCTCTTTCCTTGTTAACATTAAGAACCTTACATATTATGACTTTTCCTTCTACAACATAATCTCTTATATTTCTTATCCTTCCAGGGGCAATTTCAGAAATTGTTATCATACCCTGCTTATTATACTCATGAATATTAACAAAAATAGAATTATGCTGTATGTTCGTTACAGTACACATTACCAAATCTGAAGGTTCAGGATATCCATCACGAGTTATAAGCATTATTCAAGCACCTCAAGCACTCTTGCCCTTATTTTTGCCTTGCCGCCCGTAGGACTAGCAAGTAATCTTCCACAAACCAGGCATGGAACTTGAGAAGCTGATTTTCCAAATAATATCTGCTCATTCTTGCATTTTGGACATCTTACTTTAATAAACTTTGAAGTTGTTTCCCTTATCTTTGCCATTTTATCCTCTTAATTTTACATTTCAAAAAAATCTTATAAAAATACTAAATACGCTACTCAAATAAAGTACTAAGCAAATTTAAAATCACAGTATAAAACATAATATATATGCACAATATAATATACATATACGCTGCAAAATATTATTCTAATAATAATATTATTAATAAATTGTTAATTTAATAATTAATGGATTAATTTATATTTCTTGTTAGGTTATATTAATTCTACTTTTTTAGCTCTTTTGCCTTTACTCTGATTATGCTGTTTGCCACAAACTTTACAAGTATATCTTAAATCTGTTTTTTTAGTAAGCTTCTTTCCAGACATCTTTCTTGAGCCTATTGGAGGTCTTGAAAATCTTCCTTGATTACCATGCCCCCTCCAAGAACCCCTTAATCTTAACCTAATTTTTGAAGATCTGGACTGAGTATGAACAGAACCTTGCCCTTTCTTTTTTGACTGTGTAACAGTATGCTCTGTATGTTTCTTACAATACGGACAATGTCTCTTTACGGCTTTTGGAAGTTTCATTTTTTACACCTTTCCTCTAAAAATGATATTAATAATTATGCACTAACATTACACGAAAATAGTTATTCTCGGAGAAAATAAGGGGTATTTATAAATATTTTGTTTAATTTGAAAAACAAGATAACTAATAATAAAAAAATAAAAACACTAAAAAAGCAATCTAAAAAAGCAAATAAGTATAAGAAATAAAAATTAATAAAATATTTAAAAGTAATCATTAGTAATAATAAGTATCAAATAATTAGTGAAGATAAGTATTAATTAGTAACAATAATTATAAATCTATGGATTTACAAAAAACCTATTAAAAATAACAAAAAAGGTTTAAGAAATATGGACTATTTAAAAAGAGTAATAAATGAAGAAGAAGCAAAAAATCTTATGACGCAAGGATACTTGGCAATGGATCCTCATTGTCATACTTCTTTTTCTTATGATGTCCCTGATGTTAAAGAAACCTCTCCGGAACAAGTTGTAAGAAAGCAGAAAAACAAGAGATTAATTCCGGTAATAACAGATCATGATACACTAAAAGGATACCTCGATGCTAGGAGAAAATTTAACAATATAGTTCCAGCAGTAGAAATTAGAATAAAACCTGAAAAGGCAAAATTACTCGATTACAAACCAAATACGTTACATATAAACGTTTATGGCTTAAATAAAGAACAATATGAAATATTAAACAATATTGCGAATGTAAAAAAAGATCTCGACTTATTTATTGAATTCTTAAAACAGGAAGACTTAGAATGGACATATAATCATCCTTTCTGGCATGAGAAAAAAGAAAAATTAATCTGGAGAGCAATTCCTGGATTAATTAAAAACTATTTTGATGTTATAGAATTAAATGCAAGTATGACGAAAAGCATCAATAACTTAACAATTAATCTCGCACAAAAATTTGATAAAGGAATAGTTGCTTCATCTGATTCTCATACAGGAAATCCGGGAACAGCATATGTTATAGCAGAAGGAAAAAATTTCAAAGAATTTTGGAGTAACATAAAAGAAAGACAAATGTATGTGGTTAGAAGCGATATAAACGCATTTACAGCTGTAAAAGAAGCAAGTTTAATGATAAGAAACATATTCAAATCAAATAATAATCCTCAAAAAGATAAAATATTCAGATCATCTATTGGTATAAGACCAATTGATATTATAGCAAATGAAGTAACCTCTGGTTGGTTAAAAAATAAACATATAATAAAAAAGGCTCTCGAAGTGAGCATGCAAGCAATCAATTATGGAGCAGGACCTATACTTGCTTGGAAATATTACTTAAGAAAAAATAATAATCTTGCTAATCGGTTAGAAAAAAGGATTGAAAGTATGGCTTTAAAAATGAATAACATGAAATATCGCGTGAAAAATAATATTAAACGAACGATTAGGGAAGATAAAATTATTAATAATGTTAAGGCAAAGAAATATTAAAAAAATAAATATTATTCTAGAGAAATTATGATTATTATTCTAAAAAATGATAAGTGTTATTTTTTAATGAAACAATAACATTATGCTTTATTAATTAATATTATTAATTTTGCTCTGTTCTCATTTCCCTCTGCATAATTCTTTTCTATCAATATTCTTGCAAGATAATATGGCATAGAAGCAATATCTTGTTCATCAAAAGGACCATAAGTATCTAGTTCTGGTCCTAAAAATCTAGGAACAGGTTTTAATATTCTTATTGAAACAATTTTTTCCGGGTCAATAGTTTTTTGTTTCTCCTCTCTTTTTGAGAAATCTATTTTTTTCTGCGAATGGAGGCTTATGATTTAAGACATTTTCCAATATGCTTGCCTTGTATTTTGAAAATAGAAGAACTAAATTTTCAAACATTATTTTTTCTTCATCCAATAATATGCTTGTATTAATAATATCGGAACCAGTTTTTACTTTGTAAAGCGCTAAGTTTATTATCTTTCGTTCTCTTCGTTCATATATTTCTTGTAGTATCCTTTTTATATTATTTACCTGTATTCTGGTAAATTCTCTCTCTGAGGGAGGAGTGTTGACCCCTAATATAATAGCGTCTTTCTGTTTCAAATATTCTACTACTTTCTTATAAAAATCCTTTTCTAATGCCTGTAATTCTTCTCTGCTCTTTTCATATCTTAATATATCGAATAATAAATCATAACTAATTGCTAAATCAGACATTTTAACCCCTTTGATAGAAATTATTAATAATTTTATAAATGTTGCTAAATTTTAAAAATAAACAAAATAAAAAATAAACAAAATAAATAAGTTAGATAATAGATAACAATTTAATATTAACAATTCAATATTAACAATTTAAATAATAACATATTTAATCAAAATAAGTTTAATAATAACATATTGAAGCATATACTATCTACATATAATTACTTTTATGATATTACTTTTTCCCAAATAATCTCTTTATAAATGAATCTATTGATTTGATTATTTTTTCTAAAAAATCTTCTTTTTTCTCTTTTCCTTTAGAATTTTGAGTATCTTCCAAATTTTGACTTAAACCAGGAGGTGTTTCTTGAGGAAGCTGACTATTTTCATCTGAATATTGCTCATTAGTTATGTTATTTTTTTGCTCTATACTTTGATCTGCTGATGTTTCGTTGCTCTGTGTATTATTTTCAGCATTAGAATTATGGATTGTTTTAGGTTCTCTTCCACGTATATCTATTATCTTTTTTAAAGTAAATTTTTGTTCTTGGAAATTCGTGGTCCGATAAACTCCTGAAAGTATAATGTATAAGTCATCATCCCCATCAGGTATTCTAAAAGTATCGTTGTAGAGCAGTATTTCCTTTCCGGGAGATATACTGTTAAAGGTCCAATAATTATCTAAAGGAAGCAAATGAGCATAAACATACAGATACTGTTGCTTTTCATCAGTATTTTTTAAATAAGCAATCAATGATATCGTATCATTTGGATCAGCAACTTCCTTATCAGTTATTAAAAAAGGCACCAAAGGATTTAAAGAAACATTATATGTTTTATTACTTCTATGCGTAAAGATATTATTATTAGCAATTATTGTGGCATCCAGTATTATTGGAAAAACCCCTATTTTAGAACTTTCAATTGATATGCTAAAATTCTTAGTTTCTAATGGGCCAATTAATCCATCATACTTATAAACATATGAATATTGATAGTTTCCCTGCGCATTGTTATTTTCTTGAATTTTATTTTCATACTTAACCAGACCATAATAATCCTTAACCTGTTCATTCATTATTGAAATATTAACTTTTAAAGGAGTTTCATAAAGGTTTGCCACACTGACAGTATAGGTAGATATTTCCCCTAGAGTGCTTGATGTTGACTGAGATAAAGATTCTGTTAATTCATAAGGGATTTTTACTGAAGAAGTTATGGTCTTAAACTCTTTTATTACATTATTATCATAGGTGTAAGTATAATTCATATTCCAACTAAAATTTTTATATCCTAGATATGTTATTGTATAATATATTGTCTTTTCTTCTCCAGCTTTTAATTTTATATTAGCATTTATTTTATTTATACTTATTGTACAATCTACGCAATTACTAATTAAGAAATCATAAGGTAATACTTCCTGATACTTAACCACTGTTTCCCTGTTTCCATTGTTCTTAAATCTTAAATCTATTACTTTTGGCCTATTGTATTCTAATTCTATTGATTCGTTTCTTTCAAACACTATTTCTGGAGTATAATAATATATTTTAATAATCATTGAAGGTTCTAATACTCTTCCTATCCAGGTAAAATTTTTTTCCCAATTATAATAACTGTCTTCGAAACAATATTCGTAATAATCTATTTTTTTGCATTTGCCCTTATTAACTTTAAACAACACATTATTCCCTTGAAATATTACTGCCGAATAATTATTCCAATAACTGCCGTCTGAATCTGTTCCTATTATAAATAAGGTTTTATTGTTTATTGTTATATTATCTCCAGTAAAATATTCTCCGCTTATTATCGGGTCTAAAGAATAAACTAAATAGGAATTTAAGATGATTAATAAAAAAAATATCTTAATAGATACAAAAGTAATAGATAAAAAATTAAAATATTTTTGCATAATATTTATTTAATACATATAATTAATAAATTTTTTGTTTACAAGAGAGATTTAATAATTAGTAAATACTATTTGTTTATAGAAACAATCACATAATCCATTTCAAGTCGTATTCTAAAAAGAAAGTAGAAAAAAAAGTTAAAAAAAATTATTTAACTTAGTTTATTCTTGTTACGGACAAGCTGTTCAAGTTTGTTGTTATTACTTCAAGCTCAGTTCCACTGAATGCATAGTCCTTATAATTTGCTAGGACTCTTGATGCACCTTGTGTATCTTTACCTGAGTAACCTGCAACCAACAATGCGTTCTTGTCGCTGAACAACTTGATCATTGCCTTTCCTTCAGTGAATCCTGCTGCACAATCTTGTGGATTACCCATTAATTGTGCTGCGATTGTGTTTGCACATGGTCCACCTACTACAATGTATGGCTTTGATCCAAGTGTTGCTTCACTGTCCAATATTGCCATTCCTACGCTTATTGGATTCAATGCAACTGCACTTCCACCACTTGTTGATGTTACTGTCACTGTACTATCTACTGGCATCAAGAACATATCATATGTTACTTCTTCTGCTGGGACATATGCTCTTACATACTTGTATGGTGCATCGTTTTGGTCTGCTACTACATATGTTCCGAATTGTGTTAAGTAGTAATCTGTATCGTCGTCATCACCAAGATCTGATCCTGCTCCTGATGCAGTAACGCTATATGCGTTATCGCTTCCTCCTACCCAAGTATATTGCATATAGAATGTTGTTGCTGTGCTTGAATCGTCGTCATCTTGTGCATCTTCATCCACAAGGAATCTTCCTGTATCTGCAGTTAATGCACTATAATTACCTGCATTCACATAGGCACTACCATTCCAATATTGCAATGTTAATTGTGCGCCTGCATTAGTGTAGATTCTTGTCGCATTATTATTTGCTACGCTTGAACCAACACAAGTTCCACTATTATCATCTAAACTGAATGATACATTTGATGAATCACTTGTTTGTACTGGATACAATGCAACCTTGCTGTCAAGAACCTTACACTTAGTCACTGTATATGTTCTATCGAATGATAAATCCTTCACAGATACTTCAAAGTTATCACTTGCAACATTATTACCATCCTTTACTCTTACTACTTGCAATACATGAGTTACTGCCTTATCTGGGTCACCATCATATTCAGTATACAAGAATATGTCATCCTTTTGCAAGTTAGTTAATGTTGCTCCCTCAAACAAGTCTGTTGCTGAAGTTCCATTATTCTCAACTAGTGTAAAAGTTGATTCCTTGCTTGCTCCTCTTGGAGTAAATACTAAATCAAGCTTCTTTCCTGATTGCGTCAATTCTATTAATTCCTTTCCTTCCATTAAATCTTCAGCTCCTACAAAGTGGAACTTGAAAGAACCAAACAATGGATCTACATAGTCCTTTCCTGGAAGGATGTATTCTACTTCATTATCTGCATCTCTTGGAGTTACTCTAAATTGTATATAATCAATATTAGTCCAATTATTGTTATTGTTAGTTGATACTTCTACTTCATCCAATACCTTTCCTGATAATTTAACCTCTCCAGTAACTGTATCTAATTCTAATTTGTTGCTTCCAATGAACAATTGAACCTTTACATCATCTCCGCCAATGTTGCTTACAAATACATCTTTAATATATACTGGTAAGCCTCCGATTGTCTTTGAGTCTCCTTCCTTAACAGTTCTTGTATCTGAACCTATTCTCAATATTGCTGTTGATTGATCAGAGTTTCCTCCTAATACTTCAACTGTATAGTCCATTCCATTATAGCTGATTGTTTTTGTTTCTCCTTTTCCAATCACTAAAGTTGTATCTGAACCATACAATACTAATACATCATCGCTATTTTTGTTTTTCTGATCAAATGTAAATACTCTTCCAAGCAATTCTATTGTTTCACCATTAACAAAATCTTCTGCACTCCATGTATCTTCGAAGTCAACATATACATCATAGAAGTGAGTTGTTACTCCATCTCCTAAATTATAGTAAACTATTGGTTTGCTATATTCATCATTCAAATCATTGTTATTTACATTTGCTGAAACCGTTGGCGTACCTGTTCCTGTTGGCAATCTTATCTCTACATCATAATTATATTCTGAACCATCATCTGCTTCAACTGTTCCTGACTTTAACAATTCTGGCAAATCTCCATCATCAACTACAGGATTAACATCTCCTAAAGTAGATCCTAGAACTAAATCTTTACTTTCTGCGAACTTATAACCATCTTCTGCTACTGCACTGCTTCCGCCAGTTGTTGTGCTTACTGGAACGCTTGATACTCTTTGCAATGATGCTGCAATATCCATTGCTCCTAATGTATCAATTGCTTGTGAGTTCTCTCCTATGACTATCTTTCCAACAAATACTCCATTTTGTACAAATGGTGCTGGATAGTCTGCCAATGTTGCTGCATAAGCTGCTGCGCCTGTTCCTAAAAGCATTGTTGCGCCAACACCTAATGCCACTATTTTCTTTATTGTTTTATTCATTCTTAAAACACCTCCATGTGTTTTCTAAGCTTGCATTTTGTTTTCTTTCATATGTAAAGTTTACGCTATATTACCATTGCTAGTAATATATTTTATGCCCTTACATATGACAAAATACAATTTTACATATAGTAAATTAAATTATTTATAAATTTTTTGATAGCCTTGATAAACATAAAACAATGATTCTGAGTTTTAAGCCCTATAAACATAAAATTCAACACTTTCAGGATTTCATAACTCAATAATGATTAATCTCTAAAATGATAAAAATCATTAAAATTTTATACCAAATTAAATTAAATAGTAATCATAAATAGTTATTAATCAAAAAAAATATAAATAAAGGATGCTTTTCAAATAAAATGAACAAAATCTATCGAAAAATGTACATCCAAAAGGCATTTACCCTTAATGAAGCAAACAAAATAATAAAAAACAGGCAAGTATGCAAAAACACATTAAATAGGTTAATAGCACAAAACCTTATAAAAAGATTACGAAAAAACCTATATTATATAATGCCATTAGATAATCCGGAATTTGAACCTGATAAGATACACATAGCAACAAAACTAAGAAACGATGCAATAATATGCAACGCTTCTGCATTACAAATACAAGGAATACCACTAGAAGATAAAAATGTAACATTTTACTCAAAGCATAATGCAAAAATAATAATAAACAAAATAACCTACAATATAATTAAAAATAAATACAATTTTGGAATAAAAAAAATAGAATACAACACAGGATACATGAATATAGAAATAAGCATAACAGATTTTGAAAGAACAATAATAGACTGCATAAGAACAAGAACCATAACCATAGAACAAATGATAAACATACTAAAAAATCCTAAAATAACCATAGAAGTAACAAAAATAATAAACTATCTTGAAAAATACAAGAAACCAATACTATATAATAAAATAGGCTTAATACTAGACATAACAAAGCCATACATCAAAGCAAAAGAAGAAGATACAGAAGTAATAAGAAAGAAATTAAGCAAAAAAATATTCTACGCAAGAGAAAAAGGAATAAAGCTAATAAGACCAAGGTATAAGTATTATAAAAAATGGAATATTATGATACCAGATAACATATATAATATCATAAACTCAACATTACAAAAAACAACAGTATAAAAAATAGTTTAAACTAAAGTTTAACCAAACGAAAACAAAATAATTTAAATAAATAATTTAAATGTTAAATTAATTTAAATAGAAGTTAGATAAGCATATATAAAACAAACATTTAAATAATAAAAAATAAAACTCTAGTTCTACTGCGGGGATGGCAGAGTGGTCAAATGCGGCAGGCTTAGGACCTGTTCCCTTAGTGGGTTCGTGGGTTCGAATCCTACTCCCCGCATGATTAATAGATTTTAAAAAGAAGAAAAAACATTTATAAGAAAACAGAAAAGCAATAAAAAAAATAATAAATTACTAAATAATAAATTACTCATAGAAATAATACGATAAATTCAAAAAAAGATAAAATAATAAACAAAATATTTATAAACACTTATTTAATCCCCATAGAATATTTGATTGTTGTTTTAAACGGAGGAATAAAATGGACCCAACAAGACCGATAGATGCATTAAACAGTGCAAGAAACAAGAAAGTAATAATAGAATTAAAAAATGGCAGACAATATGTAGGAACACTAAAAGCATTTGACATACATATAAACTGCGTTCTTGAAAATGCGGAAGAAAGAGTTGATGGAGAAGTAAAAAGAAAAGTGGGTTCAATATTTATAAGAGGGGATACAATAACAATATTAACAACAGAATAAAATACAATTATTATAAAAGGAAATGCAACATATTATAAAAGGTAAATAATATCCAACAAAAAAATAAATAAGCAAATAAAAAATCTAATAATAAAAAGGACGAATAAAAAAACAATAAATACATTTAAGGTAAAAAATGACAAAAGGAACAGCATCAATGGGTAAAAAATCTGGTGGTAAAAACCATATCTATTGCAGAAGATGTGGCAAGCATTCAATGAATATAAGCACTAAAGTATGTAGTTCATGTGGTTATGGTAAAAGCACAAAATTAAGATCATATAACTGGAAGAGACCAAGTAAGAGGTAAAAAAAATGGTTATTATTCAAAGTAAATCAAAAAGAAAACCTTCAGGAGCAAGATATAAAGCTAAAATAATAAAAAAAAGACAATCATTAATTGGAAGACAACCAGCATATACAAAAATCGGAGAAAAAAGAATACAAAAAATAAGAACAAGAGGCGGCGGGCAAAAAAATAGGGCGTTATTAATTAATAAGGTCAACCTCTATGATCCAACAACAAAAAAGCATTATGTTGCAGAAATAAAGAATGTTATTGATAATACTGCAGATAAGAACTTCATAAGAAGAAAAATAATGACAAAAGGCGCAATAATAGAAACATCTATGGGCAATGCAAAAATAACAAACAGGCCGGGTCAAGATGGAATAATAAATGCTATTTTAATACAAAAACAATAATTCTATTTTTGCTTTTCATTCAAAATTTGTTATCAATACATACTAATGTTATTATTAATGATTCTCATATTACCAAATAACCTATTTATATTAACAAATCATTTTTAAAATATTTAATCTTACTAATTTAACAAAATATTTAAAACAGAGAACATATTTAATTTATATGAGATTTGTAAGAATAACCATAATAAGCGCTGAAAAACCGGAAAGAGACAATCTTAATAAGGAGTTACAATACCTAGGAGAATCATTAGGATTATTCTCAGAAAGAGATAAGGATAAGAGTTGTTTTAGAATATTCATTGTTCTTGTAAAAGCATTAAAAACACAAACTAAACTAACAAGCGATGAAATAGCAGAACAAACAAATCTAAGCAGAGGAACGGTAATTCACCATTTAACAAGGCTAATGGATGCCGGAATAGTTGTAAGCCAAAAAAATTACTATATGCTAGCAGTAGATAATATAGAAGAACTTGTTGAATTAGCAAAAAAGAATATACTTAAAACATTGGAAAATCTCAAGAACATAGCGAAAAACATAGATAAAAAATTGGAATTAAAATAATCAAATAGAATTAATAATTAAGTATACTTAAAAAAATAATTAATTATAATTAAAAAAATTTAAGTATAGTTAAAAAATAATTAATATCAAAGTATTTTGTATTTCTAAATTATTTATCTTCTTTATTTATCTTCTGCCCTTTTAACGCTTAAAGGTATAACGCCTGCTTCAAACTCCAACTTAGCAATCTCTAAAGGATCATATTTTAACTCTTCTAATTTTTTAGGGGTCAATTTAATAAGTATAGGCGCACCCATGCTTATTTGCATACTTCTAGCACCTATAATTCTTGCTTTCTCATATTTTGTAAGCCTGTCCTTTTCAAGTTTTAATTCTACCATAGTACTCACCCGGATTTAAGAGTTCTTTATAAGTTTTCTTATTTCAGAAGCCTTATTGATTGCTATACTAATCATTTTATCTATATCTTCGGTTGTTAAGGGATTATCGCCGCCTTTTTGAAGCGCACATAATGATCCATCTTCAAGAGAAGTAACTGTTAATCTAGAATCCGCAGCTTCCTGCTCCAATTCCGTAGGATCAACAATATAATTATTACCGAGTTTTAAAACAGTTACTGCAACAGGTATTTTACTGAAAGGTATTCTCTCATCTGTTTTTATCTTATAATTTACTTTTTCATTCTCATATTTTGGAAATCGCGCATTTAATATTGCTGCAACAGCCGCGATAGAACCTACATCTATAAGATTACCATCATCATTTAATGGAGCAATATCCACATTTATGGCCCAAACTTTCTCCCCAGAAGAGATACACAATTTAGTATTATCAATGCTTTTACTCTCTCTTATGCCTCTATCTATTACTCTTGCAACTTCTATCGCAGTATTATCGGGAGGGCCCGCTTCATATTTTGGGTTACTTAAAGGATAAAGCTCAGCACCAACCATTAATATTCCTTCATCAGGAGTGTCTGGAAAAGGTTTATCGACAGACATTTTAACCCCTGCAATAACTTCTGTATTGCCACATCTTACATATGCTGAACCTTCTGCTGTTTCTATAATACCTGTTTTTATCTCTATGTCTCTAAACTCTTCTTTCGACCTATTATCATATCTTATGCCTTTATCGAGGCATTCAATAATATGTTTCTTTGTATCATAATCCATTTTAACCATCCTCGTCTTTAATAATCAATCTTTTAACAATTATTTTTTTATAATTATTTTTTGATTTTTTTGATAATTTTTTCAATATCACCTTTTTTTCAATATCTCAATCTATTATAGATTTATGATTTTTACTGTTTTCAGTTTTATCATTTTCTCTACTATTATATCTCCCATTATCGGTTTCAATGTCAATTTCTGAAATATCAGCATACTTATCTTTTAGTGCGTTACGTTGAATTTCAGAGATTTTCTTTATGACTTCCTTTGCTTTTCCTAATGCTATCATTAAATCTTCCTTTGATATTATACCATCCATTTGTAAAAGCGTAATTTCATTAGTGCTTGGTATCACTGCAACAGGTATATCAGCAACCTCTCTTGATTCTACCTCAATAAACTCTGGAAGATGTTCTTCTTCATAGTTCAAATCAACTATTATTTGACCATCTGCTCTTCCAACAGCAACGGCTGCTACAATATCTTTCATTGGTATGCCTGCATCTGCAAGAGCCATCGCTGCTGCATTTATTCCACAACATCTAGAACCCGCATCCGTTTGTGGCAATTCTATGAAAACATCAACAACTGCGTTTGGAAAGTCATTAAGATCAACAACCGGCAATAATGCTTTTTCTGTAACCATAGATATTTCTTTACTCCTCCTAGAGGCACCAGGCCTAACTCTCTCTCCAGCCCCAGAAAAAGGCATCATATTATAATTACATCTTAAAACACCTTTTTTTGGATCTTGCTGAAATTTTGGAAACATTTCTCTTGGACCATAAACAGCAGCATACGCTATTGTTTTTCCCATTCTAAAGTAAGCAGAACCATCGGCATTCTTTATAACACCTGCTTTTGCCTCAATAGGTCTAAGCTCATCAAATCCCCTCCCATCTATTCTCTTACTGTAAACCATTATAATCACCCTTATCTTCAATAGTTAATTTTTTTCCTGTTTCCTTTTCAAGGAATTCTTTAATTCTCTCTGTTAATCCTGATAAATGACTTTCATTTTCTATCTTTCTTATTGCCTGAACGGCTATGTTCTCTTTTTCAGGTTCTCCATCAACCCAAATCCATCCATTTTGCCCAACAATAATCCTGCAATCTGTTGCTTGTTTTATCATTGTAACCATAGAACCCTTCTTTCCTATAATTCTAGGAACCTTATGTGTATTCACAGAAATAATTCGCCCACCTTTTATCTTTCTTAAACCTTGATCTCTAACTGTTAAATCTACGAGGTTTTGGCTTGTCACATTTGTTATTTTGGCAACAACATAATCGTCAAGATCAAAATATCTTGTTAAATCCTCGTTTTTTTCTATAAATTCCGGTGTCTCTTTACTTGAGAGGACAGCAGTATATGGGCTGTTTATATCAATTCTCCAACCAGAAACTAATATATCTATAACTCTTCCTATAACTACATCGTTTCTTTTTGGAAGATATCTTCCCGCAAGTGGAATCGTTTTGACTACCTTCCCATCTATATGCACAAGACCCAACCTCGATGCTAAAATCTTGTGATTTAACCTATATGTTCCTTGCCCGGGTATAAAACCTAAGTCATCAGCTAGTATTTCACCAGGCACTACTACTGCTTTATCTTCTACTAATAATACCATTTTATATCACCTTAAATTTTCTATTAATGCTAAATATTCTATTAATGCTAAATATAAAAATATCCTTATTAATTCAAATAGTATTATTAAGTTATTATTAATGTCACATAATGAACTAATAAAACTTAATATCCTTATCTGATAATACTTTTATTTCTACTCCGCCGTGTGTTTTTTTACTTAAATCATCAACTAAGTCAATATATAATCCTGCAGGTATTTCAATAATGCATGAGTAACATCCATCGCTTAACCATTCTTCTTTCATTACTCGACCATAATTGTGTATGGTTTTAAAATACTTTTTTGCATACTTTTCTAACAAATGAATATGCAAATACTTGTTTTCTTGTTTTATTGGAATAATCTTTTTTAACTTTTTTAAAATGTCTTGAACTTGATCCTCTGCAGAAAGTTTATCATTAATTTTTATTTTACCCTCCTCAAGAGCATTTTCAAGTCTTATTATTGGATGTGGAAGATTATTCATTGGATTTATCGTTGTTCTATGTATTATTTCCAAAATTTTACGTTTCTTTTCTTCTTGTTGTTGATGCCTATACTTTGAGCTAAATTGAAGTTCTCCCTTTCTGATAATAAATTCAGCTATTTCTTCTTCGTCTAAGGTTCCAAAAGTCATTTTCAGATCAGTCTTTGAACTAAATAACCCTTTTTTTGCATCCTCAAAAATATGTTCTGCCATTAATACTTCTCTAACATCCGTTAGTAAACCTTGCCTAAATGCTACTGCTTTATCAGGATCTACTACTACTTCAAAACTCCTTCCATTCTTCTTTAAACGAGCTACATTAATATGAATCTGTTCTGGGGCTAACTTCTTGTTAAATCTCATCCCTCCGAATCCTTTCATTTTATCACCACGCGAATCATAAGTATTCAATAATTAAAATTAATGTCATTGATTATTTTAAAACTAAATATTTAATAATGGGTATTTTGATACTGAATATACGTAATGACTATTTTTCATACGGACTATGCCTTATTGTATTCTTATTGCTTCTTTTTTGAACCCTCCTTACTTCCAGATTCCATTGATGCTAACATCTTAGCAATTTTATCTTTAGGAATCTTTTGATACTCCCTTTTATCAACTGTTATAAATACACAATCAATTCTTTCAGCATCAAAACCATCACTTACACTTTTCTTCAACGCATATAATGCTAATTTCATTCCATCCTCTAAAGTCAACGTTTCCTTATATTCTTTTGTTAATATATTCTTTACTTCTACCTCTCCCTCTCCTATTGCTGTGGCTTTATACTGAAAATATATCCCTGTAGGATCGGTTTCGAAAAGCTTAACTCCCGTCTCATCAACACCTGCTATTAATAAAGAAACTCCAAAAGGTCTCAAACCACCTGATTGAGTGCACATTTGCTTTAGATTTGCAATATCTCGTACTATTGTTAATACATCAATTGGACTATCAAAAGTAACCTTGTGCTCTTGTGCTTTTATTTGTGCTCTTTCTACTAATATTCTTGCATCGCTTAATATTCCCGCACCAGTCATTGCTATATGATCATCTACCTGCCATATCTTTTCAACTGATTCAGCGACTATTAATTTATCAACTATCCTTTTATCTGTAAGTAATAAAACCCCATCTTTGCATATCATTCCTATTGCCGTAGATCCTTGCCGTACTGTCTTCTTTGCATACTCTACCTGTAACAAACGTCCATCTGGACTAAACATAGTTATTGCCCTATCATATCCCATCATTTGATGTTGTAGTGGTTGTACTTCACTCATTTTTGCACCTCGTAAAAAACAGATATTTTTCTAAAAAATGTATCTCATTTCTATAGTTATTATTTCTATATTTATAGCTAATTTATTATTTTATCCTTTGCTTTATTGATCATTCCTGAAACATATATACAATTAATATTAACATTTATATTTTCTATACTTATAATCATGCCTAAACATACTTTGATTTTATCAACATACTTATTATTTACTCTAATTATTCCTTTATTGTTTTTTTCATTATACACTACATTCATAATTCCAGCTTTTCCTGCTTCAAAAACACCTAATAAGTTATTACATTCTTCGATAATTTTATCCCAGACATGATTAATTTTTTTATCTGCCTTTAGCTCATAAACGACATACCTTTGCCTTTCTTTAAGTGTTGGCAGAAGCGTTTTTTGTTTTTTCTGATTCATCTTGTTTTTTTGGTAAAATGCCAGAACTGGTATAGCACATATACCAAAATCTCCTCTTGCCTCGCTTTTGAAAGAGAAAGTCAATTTCTTTATAAATATTTCGAATATAGAGAAATTATTTAGTATATATTAAAAAATTATTCAGTATATATTATAGAAATTGCTTAATATAAATTAGTTTTAGTATATATTTATTATAATATTTATTATATATAGAATATTATATGTATTAATATTTATTATATAGAAGCAATAATATAGATTATATAGAAGCAATAAAAAAAACAAATTATCACAATATATAATGCATATAAAAATATGAAAAAACATTTAAATACAATAACAATAAAATAACCTATGATAGGAACAATTATATCATTATTAATTATTGTTTTATGTGTATTACTAATATTAAAAGTTCTTAAAGGGATAATAATTTTTAAAATAGCATTCAAACTATTATCCATTATAACAATCGCGCTTCTCATTATACTAATAATAGCTACCTACTATATTATAAAAGATGCTAATGATTTTAGAAAAAATTTTTTAGAAGAAAAAAACATTATTGCATTGTTTAATGAAAAAACACAAGAAATAACTGTTGCATTTGAGGTAAACAATAAAACATATCAACAAGTAAAAGATTTAAATTTCATAAGAGACAGTTATAAAAAGTATGAATTTAGCAACATAGATGATGATTATTATAAAATATTCTTAATAAAAACTTCCGCTCTTGATTATTTAAATAGTATTAAACTTCAGGAAATAGAAACAACGCTCACTGGTCAAGAATTAAAAAGAATACTAGAAAGTGATACGCCTATAAATGAATATAAACAAATTATAAAAGAATATGAAACAAGAATACGCAATGACAAAAGCAATACTATGAAAAATATAAATAACAGAGACATTGATTTATCTGATGAGGAATTCAAAGAATATCTTTTTAGCTACTTAATTACTGAATTATTTTATCCTAAAAATATTAAAATATTAATCGCTAATATAAAAGCAGACAACATATTGGTATATGAAAACACAATATTTTTTAAAAGCATAAGGTTTATTCCAGAAATATTTGTCAATGATATAATAAAAAAAGGCAACAATACCGTTTTTTCATAATTTTATAAAAAAGAGGTGATGCATGGGTATATTTAATCTATTTAAAAAGAAAGAACCTGAAATGGATATAGATTCAACATTAGGATTAAACACTCAACACCCATTTGAAATGCCAGAATCAAATTTAATGAATAACCCTTCTAAAAGTTTTGATAATCAAGGATATGGTGGTTTTGGACAAACCTTTCAAGAACAACCGATATTAAACCAAACATCCAACTCAATGTCACAATCATTTCAAAACCCGGGAGATTTACAAAAAGACATACAAATACTCTCATTAAAATTAGATGCTATCAAAGCAGAGCTTGATAGTATAAATCAAAGGATAAAAAATATAGAGTCGATAGCAGAGAAAGAACAATCTCAGCAAATGAAAAAATGGTATTAAAAAATAAAAAAAACAACAATCTTAAAAAAAATAATATAAAAAATAAGAAGACAACAAAAAATAATACAACAATTTCTAAGGAAAATCTTATAGAATATCCGACTATTTCTGGTTACTATTATATAATCATATTTCTTATATTAATAATATTAGACAGAATAACAAAAATATGGGCAATAACGCTCTCTGGAAATAAAAAAATTGATATCGGAATAGTTGAGTTTATTTATATAACTAACACAGGAGCAGGGTTTAGCATTTTAGAAAATCAAAACACATTGTTATCATGGATAGCGGTTATTGCAATAGGCCTATTAATATATTTCTATGATAAATTTCCAAAAGCTGGTTTCTTAATGATATTATCTGGAATAATAGGGAACCTTATTGATAGAATATTATATGGGTATGTTATAGATTTTATTAATTTAAAATTTTGGCCGGTATTTAATATGGCTGATTCTTTAATATTCATAGGGGTTTTTTATACAATAATATATTGGATAATTAATGATAGATCAAACAAAAAAAACAAAAAATCTAAAAAAAGGTAAAAAATAATTAATACTTCTAAAAGATAATTAATACTTCTGGAATCATAAATAATAGGAACCATAACTAAATAATCTTAAAAGTTAAGGGAACAAAAATAAATCAATTAAATATTCAGAATAACATATTAATTTTCAGAATAATATAATAAATTTTCAGAATAACATAATTAAATGTTCAGAATTCCTCTAAATCTTGAAGATTGTCGAGATAACCGTTATTTTTAAGCCAATTGACCTGTGTTGGTCTATATTTAAAAACAATATCTCCTTTTTCATCACCATCAAATTCCCATGGTTCTATCAATAAAACATCGTTTTCCCTAACCCATAGTTTTCTTTTCAATCTACCGGGTATCCTGCAATTTCGGGTTTTACCATCTAGACATCTCACCTTGCATCTACTTCCACCTAACCTTTGCTCTAATATTCCTATAACCTCTCTTCCTTTTGGAACTCTAACTCTTACAAACTCCTCTTCATTGTTCTCTTCGTTATTATTCTCTTTTTCAATATCATCTTCAAATGCCATCGCTCTGGAAAATGTCGAATACTTTAAAAACTTTATTATTAAATACAATTAATTATATTAAGATTCATTAAAATTTATCACGACTCCTCACAATTTAGCAGAGAATTAAGCGATTAAATTTAATAATAGTATATTCAATAATATTAGAAAATTAATAATATTAAAAAACTAATATTTTTAAATAAAGAAATTATCCTAAAACATGATGAAAAGAAAAAATAATAATACTTTGGATTATTCAATTCCTATTAGTAAAGAAGAAGCAAGTTTTTGGAAAAGAACTTTAGCTTTCTTATTTGACATAATGATAATCAATATTATTATTGCTTGGCCATTCCAATCAATATTTATGAAATACGCTCTCACGGATATATCCATTGATTCAATAATTCCAGCTAAATTATATCTAACTATAATAATTATATTCCTGTTAGCATTGCTTTATTTTACATTTCTAGAATACTACATTGAACAAACTCCGGGTCAAATCATGATGAACATAAAAAGTATTTCTATTGATGGAAAGATGACTTTTTGGAAAGCATTGTTCAGAAATATATTTATACTACCTTTTTTTCCTTTTTACATTCTTTGGATTATTGAACCATTATATTTAGCATTTTACAATCAAAGATTGCTTGAAAAATGGACTGGTACAAAGACTATCAATATACATCATAATATTAAATATAATCTAAAAAAAGTTGAATAATTTACAACATGAAAACTAATTATTAAAAGGTGAAACTATGAAACAGGATAAAAAAAAACTATTGATTATGTTCACAATATTAGCGTCTTTGTTATTTTTTAGTATGATAATATCAAGAGTAATAGACTCTGACGATGACATTTATCAATATAATACAGCAATAATATCAATAAGAGGCCCCATAACGATAGATCCTGATTCAGGATTATTTTCTGAAACTACAACAAGTTCAACAGAGGTTATTGGTCTCATAGATAAAACGACAAAAAACCCAAACGTTAAAGCAATAATATTTGAGATAAACAGTCCTGGCGGTTCACCTGTAGCAACTGATGAAATAGCGACAAAGATAAAAGAATTAAAAGAAAAGAATATAACAACTGTTGCATGGGTTAGAGAATCAGGCCTTTCTGGTGCATATTGGATTGCAAGCGCCACTGAACATATAGTTGCTAATAGAATGAGCGTTGTTGGTTCTATTGGTGTTTTTGGTTCATATATAGAATGGTATGGTTTAATGAATAAATATAATGTAACTTATAAAAGACTTGTAGCAGGAGAATATAAGGACACAGGCATACCTTATAGGCCGTTGAGTGAAAAAGAAGAACTATACATTCAAACAAAACTTGATAAGTTACATGATTATTTCATAAGAGCAGTGGCAGAAAACAGGAATATGAGTTACTCAGAAGTGAAACTTCTTGCTACGGGAGAAATATTCTTAGGAGCAGAAGCTATAGATAATAAACTAGTTGATGAATTAGGCTCAGAAAAAGAAGTTCTAAAATATGTTGAATCAATAATAAAGGAAAAAGCAATAACTAAGACTATTTCAACAAAAAAATCTTTTATAGAACGATTAATGGAAGCAATGAACAAGAATTCTTTTTACATTGGTCAGGGAATAGGGCAGTCATTAATAAAAAACGATGGAATAAAAATAACAACTTAGTAAAAAAGTAATAACAATTTAATAAAAATATGATTGAATACTTTCAGTTAAACATGTTTTAAAACAAAAGCAATAACCTATACAATATTAAAAAAATAACCTCTTAAGGAAAAATTAAAAAATTTAAAATAAAAGCGCAAATGACATTAAAAGATTCATTGAAAGAATTAGAAATAAAAGAAAAGATTAATTTAAAGAGAGAGGTAAAAAAGGAATTAACAAAAATAAAGAAAGAAAAAAAATACAAATGTATAATATGTATGGAAGAATCAGATTATTATCTTAAAGGAACAAACGATTACTATTGTAAAAAATGTGCATTAGAACACTTCTCTAATCTTGGACATCTAAAAAAGATTAGAAGATAAAAAATATAGAAGATAAGTCAATATAGAAATAAAATATATAAAACAAAATATATAAAATAAAAATATTAAATACTTAAAAGATAATAAAAAATTAAAATTCTACATATAATAAAATATACCTATAATAAAATAATCTATATATATGGTACATCCTCATCGGATTTTATACCATAAATAATCACATAATTCCATAAAAATCTTCTCTTTCTTAGAACATGTACTGAAAATCCTGCACTTCTAAATATTTTTTCTATTTCCTTATTATCGCTTAACCATTTAACGTTTGGAATGAACCAGAAAAAATCAACATATTCTACCATACATATCTTTCCATGCCTCGGAAGAATTTTATTTATCTCCTTCAAAACCTTTTTTATATCTTGAACATAACTTAACATTCCAACCGAGAACACCATATCTACATTCTTTATACTAGGGTGTATCCTATTAACTTGATGCTCATCATGTATTATTTCCACATTTTCAAATTTTCTTCTTCTAAGTCTTTTCTTAAGTATTTCGATATTATTTCTGCTAAAATCTGTTGCAATTACTTTCCCTCTTGGACCTACCGCTTCTGCCAAGTGCAACGTTAAAGTACCTACTCCAGAGCCATATTCAAGAATTATTTTATCTTCCATATCCTCAAAGTATGACAATAATTCTCTGCGAAACTTTTTTGGAAAGTTAAAATTTTCAAAAAGCAATTCTAAGTTTGAAAAGAAATCTGCTATTTTATTAACACTTTCAGGATCATAATAAACTATTAGTATTAAAAATATAGGTATACCAAACAATATCAAACTTAATCCTACTTTTAATAGGTTAATGCTATTATAATTGTTTAATGACCACAACACAACGACAGAGATATATATTAAAGAAACAATAACAGGACCTATTTTTCCAAACCACACCTTAAATGGACGCGGGTGATTAGGATTCTTAAATCTCAATACAGTGACAGACATAATAACAGTTATATACATTAGAAGCGCCAGTGGAACCAATAGGCTCAATAAATAAGTGTAACTTCCAAAACCGATAATTATCACTCCAATACTTACTAATGATTGAAAGAGTATAGCCTTGTAAGGTGTCTGATATTTTGGATGTATCTCTGATAATTGCTCTATAAAAAATTTATCCCTGGCTAATCCTAATAATAGTCTTGGACTACCAATCAATCCTCCGGCCGCCGAACCTATTAATGCTAATGCTATTCCTATGCTTACGATTCCTGAAATCTGGCTATTGAAAAGTCTAGATGTAAATTCTGATATTGGTGTGCTTATTGAAGATAATTCTTGCCAAGGGATCACTCCAAGCATTATTGTAGCTAACAATATTCCGAATATGCTCACAAAAACACTGCTAAAAAGTAATGCTTTAGGTATTATCTTTTCCGGATTCTTCGTTTCCTCAGCCATGAACGTTGCATTTTCCCATCCAAAAAACGTCTCAACTATAAAGAATATCGCAACTAGTATCATAATTTTTGGAGTTGAAAAGAAAGGAATATAGTTATCAACATTTAACTTTGTTAAGCCGAATATTATAAAACTTAATAATAACACTATTATTATTGTAGCAAATATTCCAAGCATTGCTGCAATCCTATTTGTTCCCAAATAAGCGAAATAATTAAGTAGAAGTATTATTCCAATTGATAAAAAAATTTTTATATCTGACCCAACTGTTGTGGGTAATACATAATCTAACGCAGCAACTATTAATAAAGAATTCATTATGTTTATAACAATCCAAGATGTCCATCCTATTAAAAAACTTATTAATCCCTTACCATAAGCCTGTTTGGTAAACTCATATATTCCTCCTGCGCTAGGATACATACTTGTTAGTTCTCCGAAGCATGAACCTACATAAATTGTTAATAATGAAAGTATTATCCATGATAATATTGATGCATTACCTGCTATTTGTGCAGCAATAGATATTCCGAAGAATAATCCTGTACCTATCATTGCCGTTATTGTTATAGAAAAAACAGTCCAAAATCCTAGATTCCTCTTTAATTCTGCCATTCTATTTTTAATTTTAATTCATTATAAATTAATTTAAAAACAACAACTCATAATAAAAATATTAGTATTATTTTAATAGTAGTAATAAATATTTTAATATGATTGATTAAATAATAATGATATGGCTCAAAAAACAATAAAAAAAATAACAAAGAAAACAACAAATAAATCATTTAAAAAGAAAAAACTTAAAGAAAATAAGTCTAAGCCAACTAGTAAGCAAGAAACAAAAGCACTATTTGACAAACGATTATTTGAAAAGACGCCAGCAACAGATTATGATAAGATATTCGAAGAAAAACTTGCAGAACAATACAGATTATTTAGAAATCTAAAAGAGCACAGCTTACAAACTAAAAAGTTTGTTAGAATACTGGTCGTATTACTCTTGCTGATATTATTGTCAATTTTACTAATAAGTTTTTCATCATAAAATTATATTATAGAAAACAAGATAAAAACTGGTGTTATTTCTTCTAAGTAAATCTGTAAAAAAGAAATAAAACTAAATCAAAAACAATAATGAATAAGAAACAATAAAACCTAGAACTATACCCGCAATAACCTGCTTAAAAGTATGCCCATTAACTACTTCTATGGTTTGTTGATTTGATTTCTCAAGCAGAATATTTAATTTTTCAGCTTGAATACCTACATTCCGTCTAAGAATAAATGCGTCAGATACAATTATTAAAGAAAAAACCATACTTACAAAAAAAGCACTTGAAAATCCCTCCTTAAAATAAACTGAAAATGTTATTGCAGAAACCACAGCACTATGACTCGAAGGCATCCCTCCGTTCTTTAAACCTTCTTTAAAACTGAAAGTTCTTGATTTAAAATAAAACAAAAAACTCTTAATTAACACAGACATAATCCAAGATATTATGAATGATAAAAAATAGTAACTTAATAAAAAATCATCAAACATATTACAAATAATACACTATTCATTTATAAATATTTTTAATGATATGAGGTATGTTGAAGGGGTGTTGAAAAAGCTTTGCAGCCAAATCTGAGTTTTTTCAAGAAACGTGCTATTTGAAAAATAGACTTCACTATACTGACACAATAATTCTTCTAATAAAAAACACTAAAAAATACAAAAAAACAAATATAAAAAAATCAATTACATATAAATCAAATAATTTTTAAATAAAAAAACAATACGAGAATATATGAATGACAAAAAATATGATGTTTTATTAATACCTGGAAAATATAAAAAAAGAATAATAATCCCTAGTAAAATACTAAAAGAATTGCCTAATAAGCTAATGCTTTTTTCTTCAATACAATTTCTACATCAATTATCAGATATACAAAAACAATTGGAATCACAAGGCAAAACGATAATTACATCTAAGTCAAGAAACTACCTATATGAAGGATTAATAACAGATAAAGGACAGCTTCTTGGATGTAATATGGAAAAATTTACAGCAAAAGTAGAATTTGATGCATTTCTTTACATAGGCGACGGTGTCTTTCATCCAAAAGCCCTTCTTGTAAACAATGAAAAAAATGTATACTGTTACGATCCTAAGATAGAAAAATTATCTGTCCTTGATAAAAAAATACATTTAGAATATTCAAAAAGAATAAAAGGTTCCAAACTAAAATTTTTGAATTCAAAAAACATCGGAATATTAATGACAACAAAAATAGGACAAGGAAGCCCTAAGAGAGCAATGATGTTAAAAGAGAAAATAATGCAAAAATGGCCTGATAAGAAGATATTCTTATTCTACGCAAATGAGATAAATTTCTCTGAACTTGAAAACTTTAATTTTATAGATATATACATTAATGTTGCCTGTTCTAGAATTGGTCATGATGATTTCTCAAGAAGCGAAAAAACAATAATAAATATTTCAGATGTGGAATCGCTAATAAAAGAATTTCAATAATAAAATATCTTTAATAATGAACATTAATAGTATATATAATAAGAAATAATTTAATAAAAACTAATAATGTAATAATAACTAATAATTTAATATAAATGTTAAAATACAATCATTTAATAAATCAAATTTAATTAATAGATAATAACTCATGAAATTCCTTATAAACAGAGATCCCATATTTTTTCAAATATTCTTCCAATTTAACAGTAAATAAGTGATGCTTGTCCTTGGTCAAAACTATTGAACGAGTACGTATTGCCGTTGCTATCAAAACACCATCAGACATATCTTTTACATCATTTAAAAGTTCAGGGTCTGTATCAAATATAAAAGACCTCTCTTTATCTAATTCCCCCGGAGTTACATTTACATCTATTATTGTTATAGGATATCTTTTCAAAAATTTTCTCGCATACTCTCTTACTCTCTCATCAATAGAATGTTCCTTAAATAGAAACTCTTGAACATTAAAACTAGTCATTGCAACATTCCAAGAAATCATTAACTCCCTTAATTTTTTCTCATTTTTATTTTGAAAAGTATGTATGAAAAAACAAGTATCTAATAATACTTGATTATTTGATAAATCATAAATACCTTTATGTGGTAAAACCTCAAATAGTTCTCTCATTTAAATCACGTCATTGTTTTAATTAATTGAACAGTAAGCATTGTAATTGCTAAATATTATTTACTAAATATTATAATCAATTTTATCAATTCTAGGATATAAATCAGGATTCATAAAAACTTGTTCAGTTTTTACAACTATTCCTTTTTCATCTCTTAATATTTGCTCCGCGTTCATCAACGATTTTCCAACCAATATTAATTCTTCTTTAAGAGTCATTACTGCAACAACATCATCTTTGATAATTGACCTTTCAAAACGTACAATTCCGGGTATTTTTAAAAATGCGCCATGACATAAACTATTTACTGTTGTATCCATAACATATATTTTCTTTAAATGATTTATACCTGTCTCGGGAGGCATTAGTATTTTTCTCAAATAAGAATCGTCATTCTCATTTTTATAATAATAATATGCATCCTTTAAATCAGTTAATGTCGTTAGATTCGATTCATTAAACGGTCCGGCTTTTGTTCTTCTTAATTCAACCATGTGCGCATTAGTGCCTAGTAATAATCCAAAATCATGAACCCACTTTCTTATATATGTTCCTGCCTGTGTTCCTATTCTGAATAAAACATCTCTTCCTTGAATATCTATTATATCAACATAATAAACAGTCCTTTCTCTAATTTCTCTTTTTACTGCTGACTTAACAGGCGGAAGTTGTTTAAGTTTTCCAGTAAATTTTTTCATCTCATATATGATCTTATTCCTATCAACATCATCATGTATATGCATTAAACAAACATATTCTTTTCCTGCAGTTAATAACCATTGCATTATTCTTGTTGCTTTGTTTAATCCTATAGGAAGAACCCCTGTTACTCCTGGATCTAATGTTCCAGAATGCCCCGCCTTTTCTCTCTCAAGGATATCCTTTACTAGCGCTGAAACTTGATGACTTGTTATCCCAGAAGGTTTATCAATATTTAGTATTGAATAATTAAGTAACTCTTCGGTACTTCTTTCCTCTGGACGTTTGCCAAATCTTCCTGATGAAGAATAATCTTTCTTGACAACTAGTTCCCTGTCAAGTTTCTCAAAAGGAAGATGATTCTCTGCTTTCATTTCAGTAACAACTCGCAGGGCGGTTTTAATTCTTTTTCATTTTTCCCCTTTTTGGAGTGTCTCTTCGTGCAACTTCATTGTTGGAAAAAGTATTACGTCTCTTATTGATAACGCATTAGTAAATAACATTATCATTCTATCAATACCTAAACCTAATCCTCCAGTAGGCGGGAAACCGTAATCTATTGCCTTACAAAAATCTTCATCCATAGGATTAGCATCTTGAATTCCGGCCCTTAATTCTTTTGCCTGTTGTTCAAGAAGATATCGCTGTCTTATTGGATCGTTCAATTCTGAATATGCATTTCCTATTTCCCAACCATTTATGTATGGTTCAAATCGTTCTATTAATTCTGGATTTTGCCTATGTAATCTGCATAATGGAGTCGTTTCCTTTGGGTGATCTATTACAAATGTTGGTTGTATTAACTTGTCTTCTACTATCTTAAATAATTGATTTATTAATAAGCCCCTGCTCATGTCTTGTCTATAATTAATCTTGTTTTCCTCAAGAAGCTTTTTTATCTCGTCATTTGATAATTTATTAACATCTATGCCTGAGTATTCTAATAGTGCATCGTTCATGGTTATTCTCTTCCAAGGTTTTTTTAAATCTATCTCCTTATTGTTATAAACTATTTTAGTTGTTCCTAAGACTTTTAATGCAACATAATTATAAATATCTTCTACTAAGTCCATTATGTCATTATAATCTGCATAAGCCCAGTATGCTTCTAAAAGAGTAAACTCGGGATTATGACTTGTATCTATTGATTCGTTCCTAAAGACCTTTCCCATCTCGTATACTTTTTCATAACCGCCAACTATTAATCTTTTAAGATATAATTCTAAAGAAATTCTTAAATATGCCTTCATATTTAGATCATTATAATGCGTTGTGAATGGTTTCGCTGCAGCACCGCCATATATTGGTTGTATTATAGGATTTTCTACTTCCATAAAACCTTTATTATCTAAGAACTCTCTTATTGCTTTAATTATTCTAGTCCTCATCATAAATCTTTTTTTTGAGGATTCATCCATTATTAAATCAAGATATCTTTGACGATACTTTATTTCTGTATCCTGCAGTCCATGATATTTTTCCGGCAAAGGCCTTATTGCTTTTGACAGAACTTCTAATTCAAAAACATTTATTGTTAATTCTCCAGTTCTTGTTTTAAATATTTTTCCTCTTACACCTATAATGTCACCCAAATCTAAGAGTTTCAGATCTTCATAGTTTGGATATTCTTTTTCATTAAAATATAATTGTATCTTATCATCAGTATCTGATATTTGCATAAATGTTACTTTTCCCATTCTTCTTAAAGCCATAATTCTTCCTGCGGTTACTGCTATGTCTTCTGTATGTTCTTCTGGTTTCAAATAATCATATTTATCATGCAATTCTTTGTTAGAATTCTTTTTCTCAAAACGATAGGGAAAAACATACTTTTCCTTTAGTTCTTCTAGCTTTCTTATCCTTTCTGCTATCAAATGATTTTCTTTTTCCAATCGAATTTTTACATAATTTAACTCTTTTTCTTCATCCACAATATCTTTCATGATTTTAATGATTTTAATACATATATTTAAAAGTTTTGATATTTAATAATATTAAGCTAATATATTAATAAAGCTTCGGTATATTAAACCAAACAGGAATAAATAAAGGAATAAATAAAATAGAATAATAATTGAAAAAAAGAATGATAAAAAAAATATTTTAACAAGTAATAATTAATAAGATATTTAATATAATACATTAAATAATTAAAAAAATATACATTAAAATAATAAGAATCATAATAGTATATTTATGAATAATAATATTATACTTATAATATTGCTTTATAATAATACTGCTTAATAGATTCTACAAAGTTATTTTAACATATAAATAAGTTAAAACAGTATAAATAGTTAATTTAACATATAAATAATTCATCTAATTCTTCTTTTGTTAGTTTTTCTTTATTTAAAACTGCTATAACGGATTTTCTTTTATGAGTTTTATAATTTTCAATATCTTGCTCTTCATCAAATATATCTTCATCAAATATTTTCTCCATTATAAACACCCCCCAAAGATATGATAATACATAATGAATTAGTATTAAATTATCATACTGAATTAGTATAATGAAAAATATAATAAGATATAATCAATTATTAACAAAATGATTGATGATGCAATAATAAATGATGCAATGGTAAAAGATCAAAACTTTCTGAACATAACGCATTAATATAAATTGACAGTCGTAAATCACTCTTTCTCGAACAACATCACACTATATAATTAGCTCAATTTTCCTCCTGAACTGGTTCAGTATATTCATCCCAGTCCAAGTCCTCTTCGGTCCAAAAGTCTCTTATCATTTTATTCACCTAATCATAAACTATGAATATATGGTTTTATTAAACACAATTACACAACATAATAATTGATTAATATAAAATAAAAAACATACTAATTAGTAAAACAATAAATATTAACATATAAACTAAATAATCAAGTAAAACGCTCTTTTTAGAGATATTTTTGCGCTCCATTGTAACGCTCCGAATGAAGACGTAATTTCAAGGAGTCGCTCAAATTTCTAGAATATAATTCGCAATAATAAAAATTGCTAAAGTATTTTAAGTTTCACTCCCCATTCATAAAAATTTCACATACGACATTATTATAAGTAAATCTAAATATTTAAATATTATTGTTGTCTATCATATTACTTGTAATAGATATAACAGAATTAATAAAACCACACTATAAAAAGTATACTAGGATATTTCTGAATAATTTAATATATTAATTTTCCAATTAAATCTAAAATGTTCAACAAAATTAAATGTTATCATACCTTATTGTCATTACTACAAAACCACCTATTAAGCATACAAAAGTAAGAAACCAAATCATGTAATCCATGCCTATTAATGCCTCGCTATCCAAAATCCCTACTAATTTAGAAATACTAAAAAGTCCCATAACAAAAATTATGAAACCGATTATTCTTTCAAACCTCATGGGACGACGACCATAAAAACCATACATGTTTAAACCTCAAATTATTTTAACTAAAAACAAACAAATTATTCAATAAACAAGTATTTAAATTTTATTGTTTTCATGAATTATTACTCAAATAATTTAACATATAAGATAATATAAGATAATATATAAATACGCTTATAAGAGTTAATTATCTATAAATATTTACAATAATATATAAGCGTTTACAATATTTTTAAATTACCGGTCAGTTCATCAATTTTTTCCTCTATATCTGGTCCTATTGCTAAACAAGTAGTAGTTCCAGGTTCTACTACAGTTAAACCCGCATCTGTTATTAAAGCTGTTGTTAAACCTCTTTTTTTTGCTTCTTTCTCAAAATGCAAAAGCTCTTCTAGATTCTTAACCTTCAGAATGATTTTTTTCATTCCTGCAAAACGCCAATTCTTAACTATTGAAGGTTTTGAACTAAGAACACCCTCAACACTAGCATGTGCGACTTGGGAAGCGAGTTTTCCTTTTGGCAATTTTAGGTCTGTTCTTACTAAAATAACTTGTTTTAACATAATATTAATTATTCTACTCTATTTAAAAAGATTATTAGAAAAAATAATAAAAAGTAAATAATAAACTAATAAGTATATAATAAAAAAAATTAAATAATAAAATAAGCAAAAAAAGCAATAAAAAGTAAAAATAAAAGCAAAATAAGAGCGATAAAAAAGTAAAAATAATTATACTAAAAAACAATAGATTAATAGATCATTTAATAAATAAAATAAAAATAAATTATTTAATATTAAAAATAATAAACAATAAAATATTTATAGTAGGGCATTATTGTATAAATCATGGCTAATGTAAATTTATTTGTTATACTTTATGCATTTTTCACATGGATAATTCTAGCAATAATCGCATCTATTAACGGCTGGTTGAGAAATAAATTTTATAAAAAAACACTTGGCGAATTAACAGCACATCAATTGAGCACAATAATCTTTTTAGGAATTATTTTCTTCGTAACATATTTTTTTGTTAAATGGGTTAAAATAACTAATATTTTTGAATCATGGATTGTAGGATTCTTTTGGCTCATATTAACTATAGTTTTTGAATTCTTATTCGGACATTATGTTTGGAAACACCCATGGGGAAAACTTCTCGAAGACTATAATATACTTAAGGGAAGGATATGGATTCTAGTCCTATTAGCATTATTGTTTGCACCATACTTAATATATAGCATACTTAATATATAGTTTTTAATATTATAGTTTAATAAAATAAAAATATAAAATGATAATAACGATTATGACAATAGATAAAACATAAAAGAAATAGAATAAAATAAGATTCTATATAAAGAAAGTATTATCCATAAACTGATGATTTAACCAGGACTCTTCTGCTGGTTTTCTTAATATTGATAGTTCGTAGATTATCCGTATCATGCTTCCTATTGAGAGTATCATTATCAACCAATCCTCAAATTCTGCAGGAAGCCCTCTTATGCCGAATAAATTAACTTTCTTATTTAAACTCGCATATGCTAAAAAGAATATAAAAGCAAATATTATTAGCATTACTGTGTATAGAATTATTGTTCTTTTAAAACTTGAATTCATATTCCTACTATATAATGGTATTATTTAAAGTTTTCTAAAAAATCAATCAATATCTAAAAATGAAATGTTGTTTCTTTCTATGAGTTTTCGAACTAATCTACTATATTTCTTGAATTCTGCCATAGAATTGTTAAAATAGAATTGCTTTGCTTCATCATTTATTCTTCTGAAACTAGAATATAATCCATTGTTTAAAGCAACTGCAGCAGCTGCTTTATAGTTCTTTTCATCTAAATAATTGTTTATATAAATTTCAGCTAAATCAATATGTTTTTTTTAGTTCAACTATTGTTTCTAGATCAGAATATGTGTTTGTTATTCTGTGTTTTTCTATAGCAATTTTATATGCTTTCTCTAATTCCCTATCTTTTAAAAGTGTTTTTATTAAACTATCATATAATTTTATTTGTTCCTTCTTGCTATGTATTTCGTTATAATTTTTGTTGCTTGATTCCATAAAGTATAGAAAATTAGTAGTATTTATAAATTTTATTATTTGTAATCATTAAATAGTAACTACAAAAAGCAGCGACTAATTATTTCGTTTTAGAACACATAAGTAAACAAAAATAGTATGAAAACAAAAAATCAAAATCATCAGTATTCAAACAATCTCTTCTGATTACTATCATACTTTTCAAGATATTTAGGTGGATTTATTGATTTGAACTCGTAACCATATTCTTTCAACATCATTAGTGCATTGTCGCTTATTCTCGGAGCAGCTATTATCCCTCTTACAGAAGATTCAGGAATTCCTTTTGACTTAACTAATTTATGTATATATCTATGAAGTTGACTTATTGCCTTAAAATCCGCAAAATCCCTCTTACACTCTATTACTACTATCTTGCCATTAGCATCCGTCCCAAAAACATCTATAAAACCAAACCGTGTATGTTCCTCTCTACTAAATGGTTTAAAACCATCTTCTATTAAATAAGGATTGTAGTATATCATATCAGACATGTCTTTTTCAGAACCTGAAACAATAATATCCTTTGAATCTTCCAATAAGAAGCTCGAAACAAAATAAATTCTATGAAACTTAATTTCCATGTAATCTTTCAAAAGAGTGTTTTTTGATTTCAAAAATATGCCTTCCGAATTTTCAACAATATTATGCTCAGTATTTTCTTTCATATAATTAATAGGATTTACGCCGCTTGGCTGATGGACGAGCAACACCCTGTCCTGTTTTATAACTATAACTCTATCTCCTTGGGGAAGATAACTTTCAACTTTTCCATGATACCATACTTCGCACTCTGTTGCTATAACAACAAGGTTTTTCTTTTCTAATAATTCTTTTACTCTTCCAATATATTCATTCATAAAATAAGCAAATATATTTTATATTATAAATTTAATCAGAAATATACTAAAAAAGCTAAAAAAAATAATATCACAAAAACATTTATAAAACAGAATGGTTTTCTTGCAATGCGAGATAAGACTGTGAAAGCAGGCTTATGCTGGAGAAAAAATTCTCCCTACACAATAATACAATATACAATACAATATATACAATAATATAATAAAAAAATAAAACATATAGATTTAATAAACAATATAGAATATTTAAAAAATAATATAAAAAAACAATAGAATATTTAAAAAAAATAATATAAAAAACAAACGAGGTTAAAATGGCAAGGAGATATAGTGGTGCAAAGGGAAAATCAGGTTCAAAGAAACCTATTAAAAAAACAGTTCCATCATGGAATAGGTATAGTCCTAAAGAAGTTGAAATGCTCATAATAAAACTTCATAAAGAAGGACATTCACCTTCAAAAATAGGATTACATCTTAGAGATGTTTATGGAATTCCAGATGTAAAAACATTATGTAAAAAATCTATAACCACGATATTAAAAGAGAAAAGATCATTAGACCCAATACCTGAAGATTTGATGGCTTTAATTAAGAAACTCGTTCTAATAAAGAAACATTTAGAGGAAAACAAGCAAGATAAAGTCGCTCTCAGAGGCCTTCAGCTTACGGAATCAAAAATTCAGCGACTAATAAAATATTATAAAAGAACAGGTAGACTTCCAAAAGATTGGAAATATGATATAAATAAAGCAAAACTATACATTTAAATTTTTTTATTTTTTTAAAATGGCAAGAATAATTCTAGAGGATAAAGAGAAATATATCCCTGATGATTCTGAATTGAGAGACGCTTGCGAAGAGTTGGGTGTTGAGTTCGGCTGTAAAAACGGATTTTGTAGAACATGTGAAGTTACTGTTCTAGAGGGATATGATAATCTTTCTCCATTAAGTGAGAACGAAGAATTCATAGGATTAATAAAACCAAGAAGATTGATGTGCCAATGCAAAATATTGAAAGGGACAGTAAAAATAAAGATAGAATAAAATCATAATATAAAAAACAACATAGACATAATATAAAAAAACTATTATTAAATATATTTTATATTTCAATAAATATTTCAATAAACACAATATTTCAATAAACACTAAAATATTAATAACTATTTTTACAAGACTACTCATTATAACAAACTATTATTATATAATATAACAAAATATTAATATAATATAATAAAACGTTATAACAAAATATTCTTAATTTTGATTCATAACAAAAAATATTTAAATAACATAATAAGTGCTTTTTTCCATGGAAAAATATGATTCTTTTAAAGAGAATTTAAAAAAAGGTGCAGAAAAGTTTCTGAATATTCCAAAAAAAGAAACAATAAGAATTATCGGTCATTTAGATGCTGATGGTATTTGTGCATCTTCTATAATAATAAACGCATTAACTAAACTAAATAGAAAATATACATTAACAATTTTGCCAACTATAACTGATGAATCGTTAGAACAACTAAAATCAGAAAATGAAAAGTACTTTGTTTTTGTTGATTTAGGTTCTGGAAGTTTAGATAGTATTGGAAGAATACTTTCAGAAAAGAATATTTTCATACTAGACCATCATCATCCGCAATCTACAACAATATATAATAATATAACGCAGATTAATCCTCATTTATTTAATATAGATGGTTCAGATGAGATATCTGGTGCAGGAGTTGTGTTCTTATTTACTCAAGAATTGGTTGATAACTCTGAAATGTCAAGGATTGCAATAGTTGGTGCAATAGGAGATATCCAAGAAAATAATGGTTTTAAAAAGCTCAACTCTGAGATTCTAAATATTGCAATAAACAAGAGATTAATTGAAGTTAAGAAAGGCCTTAAGTTTTTTGGTGTTCAAACAAAACCAATTCATAAACTTCTCCAATATAGTTCAGAAATAATAATACCTGATGTTACTGGTTCAGAATCTGGAGCAATAAAATTTCTTCAACAAATTGGTATAAATCCTCAAACTAAGAAGGGATGGAAAAAAATTTCTGAATTAACAGATGATGAAAAGAAAAGACTTATCGCAGCAATTGTTATGAAGAGCAATAACTCAAAACCAGAGGATATTTTCACTAATAATTATTTGCTAATAGGAGAAAAAGAAGATAGCCCATTTAGGGATGCAAAAGAATTTGCTACACTTCTTAATAGTTGTGGAAGATTGAATAAAGCATCTATAGGAATAGGAGCGTGTCTTAACGATCCTAAAATGAAAAAGATGGCTATAGAAAATCTAACACAATATAGAAGAGAGATAGTCAATGCACTCAATTGGTATAAGGATAATGAACATTCTGATAAAATATTTCGTAAAAAGAATATTTTAATAATAAATGCAGAGGAAGAAGTTCTTCCAACTATGATAGGCACTCTAGGGAGCATTTTATCAAAAAGCCAGGATATAGAAAAAAATACATTTATACTTTCCCTTGCAAGAAACTATGATAATACAACAAAAGTTTCACTAAGAATATCTGGAAAGCCGGAAAATATTAATTTAAAAGATGTTATTCAAAAGATTATTGAGGAATCAGGTAATGGAAGTTCTGGTGGTCATGCATTTGCCTCTGGAGCAGTTATTAGCACTGATTATGAGGAAAGATTTATAGAGTCCGCATTAAAAGTTCTTTCTGAATTTAACTTTGAACTTATTAATGATTCTATTAAAGAAGACATGAATAATAAAACTGTTATTAATGAACAATTATAATATATAAATATATGAGTGTATAAAACAATTATAGAATTTCAATTAATAACTATAGAATTCTAATTTATTAATCATAAAATCATAATATAACATTCGAATTTAAAAATTATCTAAATATTTTAATCTAATAAGATGTTAGTCAAAGTATCTAATATTTTATTCTACTAATAGTTTATTCTAATATCACAATATAATATCTAACACATAGATAATATCTAACATCTTTACATAATATTAAGATAATATCTATCTTTATATAATATCTATCTTTATATAATATCTATCTTTATATAATATCTATCTTTATATAATATCTATCTTTATATAATATCTATCTTTATATAATATCTATCTTTATATAATATCTATCTTTATATAATATAAGATATATTTATATAATATCTTTTGTATTTACAAGGGTATTATTTTGAAAGTTTAATAAATAAAAAGATATAATTATTACTTAAAAGTAACAAAAAAACGAAATATTTATAAATAAGCACATCTAACATCGTTCTTAGGGGGTTTAATATGTGTAAATGCCATAATAGTATTGATGAACATATAGAAAATACAATTACATATAACAGAAATAGTAATGCAAATTATGTTAGCAATCAACCATACATAGGCAATACACAATATATGAAGTAAGATGAAAATCGTTACAAAGCTATTACTTGCTGGATTAATATTTTTATTAGGGTTCTTAAGTAATAATATTTATGCAGATATTATTACACACTCGCAATCAGAACAACCTTTAAATGATGGAAGGACAGATGAAAAACCAAGTCCTAATGATTGGATTAAAGAAAATCAGATATTAGTATATAGTAACCAAGTAATATTTGATATAAAAAATGCTGAGTGGTCAAAATTTACAGATACACATAGTATGGAACCAGTAATTTCAAGCAGGGCAAACGCAATTCAAATAAAACCAAAATCACCTGATGACATAATAGTAGGAGACATAATAAGTTATGAATCAGAATACACAGATGGAATAATAATACACAGGGTGATAGAAAAAAACATAGATGAAAAAGGTGTTTATTTCATAGCAAAAGGAGACAACAACCCACAACCAGATCCTGGAAAGATAAGATTCAACCAGATAAAGAGAGTTTTAGTAGCAATAGTATATTAGGTGATATTATGGATTCTTTCATATTACGAAAAAAGGACATACCACAAATAGTCTATCTAGTGATAGTTTTCATAATCATAATGACAACACTTTTCTTTGCATTAAAATAATATTCACATTAGGATATCATTAAAATAAAACTTATAAATATAAGATATTTCTAGTATATCATGATATTGAATGATGAGGATATTGACAAAGCTAAACTCGCTGGGAAGATTGCAGGTAAAGCGATCATTTATGGAAGAAAACTAATCAAGCCAGGAGTGAAGGTTGTTGATGTTCTTGACCAAATTGAAGATTTTATTCATCAGAATAATGGTAAGATTGCATTTCCTGCGCAAATTTCTATCAATGAGTTTGCTGCACACTTCTGTCCATTAGAAGATGATGAAACAATTATCAAATCAACTGACATGGTTAAACTAGACTTAGGGGTTCACATTGATGGAATAATAGCCGATAATGCAATTACGATAATTTTCAAGGAAGACAATGATAAATATGAAGAATTGAACACAATAAAGAAGGCATCTGAGGAAGCATTAAAGAATGCGATAGACATCATAAAACCAGGCATCACTCTTGGAGAAATAGGATTAATGATTCAGGAAACAATTGCGAATTATGATTTAAGTCCAATAAAAAATCTCTCTGGACATGGGCTTGGAAAGTATTCTGTTCATGAACATCCAACAATACCTAACTTTAATACTAATGATAAAACTGAATTAAAAGAAAATCAAATTATTGCCATAGAACCATTTGCAACAAACGGTTATGGAATGGTATTTGAAAGCAAAAACCCTACATTATTTTCCTTTTCTAAAAACAGGCCAGTAAGAAGCACTTATGCAAGAGAAATTCTTTCTGAGATAAAAAAATTTGAAAACCTTCCTTTTACTACAAGATGGCTTACTAAAAAGATTAATCCAGGAAAAGTAAAACTGGGATTAAACGAATTAAAAATTAATGGTATAATACATGAATATCCTCCTTTAATAGAATCGAAGAGAGGCATAGTAAGCCAAACAGAGCATACTGTTATTGTTAGAGATAAACCCGTAATAACAACATTAATTGATGAATAAAACTTTCTTAAATGAGAAATATAAAATGAACATATAAACATGAATTATAATATTCCTATATAAAGTATAATATTCCTGTATAAAAACTCTACATAAACCTAAACCTGTCTTCGAACTGCTTTTCTCCTAATCTTCTTATAATAATATACCCGCAGTTTTCACAAACAATCTTCTCATAAACTATGTTTCTTTGGTTTATTAATTCTATATTGTTTCCATGCGGCTTTTTACAATTTGAACATATTTCCTCAAGGTGACTTTCTCTTATAACATGTGGCATACTGATTAAATGTTTTAATTATTTTTAAATGTTATTATAAAAAATAAATATTTTAATCATACATATTTTAATTATATATATTTTAATTATAAAAACCTTCACAAAAAATTTAAAAATAGCAAATAATAGCTTTATCCAAATAAGTATATTTTGACACATTACTATATTATGATATGTTAATATTACATAATTATTAATGTTATTACAAAAGTATTTCAGAATCAAATACTTTAATAAAAATTAATTACTTTAAGAATGCCCTTATAATATAATATAAACCGTATATAAAAAATGGTAAGAATAATATCAAAATCAAAAAGATATATAGATGAACTAAAAGAATATTTTAATATAGAAGATGAAGTCGATTCTCATAAGATAAACAAGCTTTATTCCATAAGAGAAAAACTAATAAAAAGCAAAAACACACTTAATATATTAAGGATTATTTTTTTCTTGGCACTTTATGCATCATTATTATCAGGATTGACGAAAATTTTTAATCTTTTACCTTGGATATCAACATTCATAGATTTTGTTCTAACATTTTTAGGAATTTTAGGAACAACATTTTCAGTTATAATGATTCTTGTTTTAGGTCAATCTATAAGAAATTATGATAGGGATATTTCTACAATAGAAAGTCATATCTTATCTATATATGTAAAATATGATAAAACAGATAAAGAAAAATTTGATGGTCTGATGGATAAAATAAGATAAATAAAATATTATAAAAAAATATAAAAATAATATAAAGACAAATAAGATATTATAAAATTAATATAAAATTAATATATAAAAGCAATATAAAAAATAATCATGATAATCATAAAAATTAAGATTATTTAAGTGTTTTCTTTATTAAGTAATAAAAAAATATATAAATAAAGCGATTATTTTTCAGCTATGAAAAACTTGATTGCTTACAATAATAAATTAGAATCGATTATAAAGGACATTTCTAAAAACAATATTCCATTCGGAATGGACATAGACGATGTAATATTAAAATTTAAAAATTATTTCAGAAACGGAATAAATGAACATTTCAATTTAAATCTCAACCAAGAGGACATAGTTAATTACAATGTTAATACTATTCTTCCAATAAAAGATAAAGGATTCACAAGAAAAGATGTTTATGCTATGCTTAGAAAAATAGGTAATAGAGCAGAATTCACTAAACTATCAACTAATGAGGGCGTAAATGAAATCATAGATTTACTCATAACATATCATGATAATAATTATGACAATTTTTTTATAATTACTTCAAGAAGCGAACAACTCTATGATGATTTTAAAAATAAAACCTTAGAAAATCTTAGGTTCAATAAAATAAAATTCCACGAATATAATGTGATTTTTGATAAAGAAAAAGAGTATGTTGCGAAAGCATTAGAATTGAAATTGTTCTTCGAAGACAATTTGGAAACGGCCCTCAAGATAATTAAAAAAAATATTCCAATAATAATGCCCTCTCATGAGTGGAATAAAAAAACTCCTAAGGATACTACTCTCCTAAGCCTTGATGATGTAAAATATAAACATGAACTAATAAACGAAATAGAATCATATTCCGGAAAATATTTTTTTAGAATAAATAATTTTAAAGAATTATTAGAATATTCAAATGATATTCTAAAAAGATAAAAGATAAAACTGAGAAAACTAAAAAGATAAAACTGAGAAAATAAAATATTAATAATGAATTTAATGCTAATTGAAAGCACTATTCTTAACTATAAATTATTTTTTACTCTTCTTCTGCTCTATCTCTCTTAGAAAACGTTCTATTGTTTTCACAACATTATCAGGTTGAGTCTTTAAAATATTTGCTGCTTTTTGCAACAACTTTTCATCATTCTCTTCGGTAATTTCATTAGATTGCAAAACAAAAACCTCATCAGAGTTTTTCTTAACTATTTTCTTCCATTTATCAAATAATTCCTGTACTCTTCCAGGTATCTGCTTTTTCTCACAATTAAGTAAAGACGAAATTCTTTCTAAAGTATTATCTTGATCTTTTTTCGTTTTTTCAGCCGCAAGGCCAGCAGTAAATTCTATTCTTACTACACCATCTTGTATTTTTGATGTTCTTAAAATTTTTATCTGCCCAACATCTCCGGTTATATCTAAGTGAGTTCCACCGCATGCTTCAACATCAAATCCAACTATCTCAACTATTCTTAATTCTCTTCCAGGAACTGCCCCTCCTTGATATAATCTAAAACCATATTTTAATTCAGCAACATTTCGTTTCATAAAAGTCTTATATACTGGAAGATTTTCCTTAACTATCTTATTCGCTAATTCCTCTATTTCAGATATTTGTTTAGGAGTTAAATTCTCATAATGAGTTATGTCTAATCTTGCTTTTTCCAATGTTTTTGAAGCACCCGCCTGCCACACGTGATTACCCAATATTTTTCTCGCTGCACCATTCAATATGTGTGTTGCTGTATGATGCTGTGCCAACTGTATTCTTCTATCTATATCTATTCTTCCATATACTATTTGTTTTTCCTTAAAATCTACTTCTTTTAGAACGTGTATTATCGCCGTTCCCTGCTTAAAAACATCTATTACTTCACTTTTGTTTAGAGTTCCTATATCATGTAATTGTCCACCTGATGTTGGATAAAAAGCGGTCCTGTCTAGAATAACCTTATAATTATTTTCTTCTAAATCATGTATTATTTTAAGAACAACTGCTTTAAAATCAACTAAATCATAATGATCAAAATATAATGCTTCTGTAGTGAGTCCATCAACATCGTAATGCTTCTCTTTTTTTGTAGCAGTTTTTATTTTCTCAACACTTGATTCCTGCTCGTGTTTCTCCGATACTAATGCATAAAAATTTTCAGGAACTTTTATTTCTAAACCACTAGACTTTGCTTCCTGTGATAGTTCAAATGGATCTATTCCGTTGCTATCGTATAATTCTATTAGTTTTTCTTTTGATAAGGTTTCGTTCTTTTTTATTATATTATTTATTATTGATTTTGTCCTTTCTTTATTCTCATAATACTTTTTCCTTTCATAATCTATTATCTCATAAACTTCATTTACTGATTCCTGCAATTCAGGAAAAACAGGTTCAAGATATTGTGCATGAAGTCTTAAAACTTTTTTCATGTCTATATTCCAGTTGAATTTATCTATAAATGACATCATTCTTCTGAATATAACTCTCAAATTATAAAATCCGCCAACATTACTTGGTAGTCCTCCATCTGTTATAGCAAACAACAAAGCTCTAGAATGCTCTGCTATAGTATATATTCCAGTCATTGGGAGTATTTTGCTTTTTAATTCTTCTGATGAAATACCAACCTTTTCAGATATAAATTCCCATGATTTTTCTATATTCAAAGTTTCATCTAAGTTAAGCATTGAAGAATATGGTGCAAACTTTGAAAACAATTCTTTGTCAAAAAATGTTTTAGTAGTATCTATGAGATATTCTATAACTGTTGGAAATACAGCATCATATAAAGTGGGTGTTCCCTGACTAAACCATGCTATTCGCTCCATTCCTAATCCCATGTCTAATACTTTTATTTTTAGTTCTTTATCTCCTTCCTCTCTATGTTCATACATCATATATACTTGATTAAATAATTCTATGCCATTACTGAAGAATTCCATGCAGGGACCATAATTTCCGCCACCAGCCCATGCATCTTCGTGCAGAATTAACTCGTTTTTTTCTAATCCTACAACATCTATGACATACGAGTAAATGTCCATAAAGAATTGCTCTTGATCCCACTCATTAGGCTCAACGAATGCATGCTGTCCTATCATTACAAAACCTGTACAGTGACTTCCTGTTATTCCGACGTTATCTATATCTCCAAATCTTAAGCAGAATTGAGGTATCACTAATTTTTTTTGCTGGAGGTTCTACCTCTCCAGATATTACAAAAGGTTTGAAATGCGGCTATTGATGCTATAGTAAAATCTGTTGTTGGATTCCACTTAGAGACCACTGGATACCTATTTACAACTGTATATCCCTTTTTCTCAAAATGTTCCTTATATTTATTCCATACTTCTATGTATGTCATTTTATTCCTTTTAGGATTCTTTTCAAATAAAGTAACTCCTCTCATGCACTCTGAATCTCCACAAACATCTCTCTTAATTATTGACCAGAAATATTTTTTACAAACAGTACATTGTTTGTCTTATAAAACCTTCTCTATCTAACGCTTTTACTGCGTAATATTTCTCGGGATTCTTACTAGCTATTATTTTGAATTCTTTTTTTAATTCCTTATCTGTTTTCATATAATTAGTGATATAAAGAATTATTTAAAAAGTATTTGTTTTTAATGGACGGGTCGGGATTTGAACCCGAAGCCTCTCCGATTCCGGTATATTACAATACTTATAATCAGTATAGCTAAAGTATAGCCAACGGAGCGTTATACCAGGTTTAACTACCCGCCCGCATCATAAGAAAATAAGCATTATGTTTATAAAAGTTACGCAGTATTTTCTGAACATAATAAAGTATTGTTAATAAGTAATATCTTTAATAATAAAACACACATTTAATTTTAATAATAAAATACACTTTTAATGTTGCACTTTTTAATGTTGCAAACATTATTGCTTTAAACTCTTTAATATACAATCATTTTTGATAATAAAATTTTGAGCAAATTTGAACAGAAAATACTAACAATTATTAATAAATTCATATAATATTGTATCATAAACTATTTAAATATATGATTATGTTCTAAGTATGGTGATGATTATGTCTAAGAAAAATATTGAGAAAAAATCCGAAAAATCTAATTCTAATGAAAAAAAGAATATGGAATCAAGTAAAGAAGAACAAATAGGTTTTCATAAAGGAGCATTAAGCACACTAAGTAAGGAGAGAGCAGAATTAGCAAGATTATTGCAAATTGTTGAACAATTAATGCAAATGCATGTCGCAGCGCTTAATCAACTAGGGGTTGATTTAACAAAAGAGGTTCAACAAATGAAAGAAGAAAAGATTCAATCTAAGAAAAAGCCTATAGAAGAAGTTCTTTAAGCACTAAAAAACTTCTATAACACATGAAAAAATAATATTTATACAATAATGGTATACAATAATAGATTTATATACAATAATAGATATTAAATACTATTGCTATTTAAGATGAAAAAAAATAGATCGAAAAAATGGGGTATAATATTTATTACTTTGCTTATATCATTATCTATGATACTGAGCATTTTCGCAATTGTCATAGATAATCAATCCACCCAACAAAAATATAATGGTTATAAATATATTATAACTAACGAAGGATATAAATTTAAAATAAACAAAACTATTTATACCTTCCAATTTCATCCTACACAACTTGAAAATATTAATATGAGTCAAGATTCTAAAAATATTCTATCAAACAGCATGGCTATAGTAATGCTTTTTAACCCAAATTCAACGCTCGATGATTTAACATATATAGATTATGCTAGATTTGATTTTCAGGAAAAGTCAGGAAAAACTGTGTATTTTGCAATAACAACTGAGTCAGATAAATACCTGCTTCCTGTTCTTAGTTGTGATAATGCTACAGCAGAAGTACCTTTTATTTTTTTCAATATAAGCACTGACACATCAATAGTAAATGAGGGAAATTGTATTATTCTTAATGCTAAACTAAGGGAAATACTTTCTGTTGAAGAGAGACTAACATATCAGATTCTGGGCATAATGAAATAAATAATTAAATAATAAAAATAAATATAAAAAAAATAGATACAAAAAAATAGATATAAAAAAATGTTGATCAAGAACCTGTAAAAATGAGTAATAATAAAAAAGACAAAAAAGAAAAGAATAGATCCATACGAAACATAATAATGCTTTTGCTAATAATAATTTTAATAATTTTAATCATAATATTTTTTCCAAAAATTGCAAAAAAAACAGATACAAATTCAGATCAATATCTTTATGGGGATAAAAAAGTAATATACAATTATTACATATTTAATAAAAGAGAAGACAATATTTGGTATTTAGATTTATCAATTAAAAATAAGCCATATATAATACCGTTCTATTATACACCTTTTGATGTTGAAAACATTTCTATAGATAACAACACAATCCCTACTCTAGCACTATTCAATAAAAGGAAAAATCCTAAAATTATGTACATATCAATAGATCCAAATGGACATTCTAAAATTGCCGTAGCAGCATTTGAAATAAAAAGATTATTAGGAACAGATTATGATATATTCAATTTCGATGTAAGATATGGCACTCATTATTTTTATGAATCAAATTCTACTCAATATCCTGTTGCTACATGTGAAAATGCGCGTCCTGATAGAATAATAATTATTATTAATGTTACAGGAGAAAATTCTATAACAACAAAAAACAACTGCATAATTCTAAATGCATACGATTATAACGAAACAGTAAGAGTTGCAGATGCCTTCTCCTACAGGATACTTGGGATAATTAACGAATTAACTATAAAAAGAATATAAAATGGAACATTACTTCAGCGAAAAACCCACATCAACTCCAAAAAAACATAGGTTTAAAACAAGGATTAGGAATCATGATATAATAATAGATTCAAGTTCTGGAATTTTCTCAGTCAAGGAGATAGACTTTGGGACGCGGTTACTAATTGAGAATGCCAAAATTAATGGAAAAGAAGTTCTTGATTTAGGATGTGGTTATGGAATAATAGGCATAGCAATTAAAAAGATGAATCCTGATATAAATATTACTATGATAGATATTAATGAGAGGGCAATAAGTGCAACAAAAAAAAATTGCGAATCAAATAATGTTGAAGCAACAATACTGAAATCAGATATTTTCTCCAATCCTCAACTTAGAAATAAAAATTTTGATACTATAATCACAAATCCTCCATTTAGTGCTGGAAAAAAGGTTTGCTTTAAATTTATAGAAGAAAGTTCTAAACACCTTAACAAAGGCGGATTATTTGAATTAGTCGCACCACATAATAAAGGAGGGGAAAGCCTGAAAAAGAAGATGATTGAAATTTTCGGTAATGCTGGAGAACTCGTAAAAAAAGCTGGTTTCAGAGTTTATATTAGTTTAAAAAAATAATTATTACAACAAGACCTATTAAATATGACTTATTGAATATATTATTAATTATAACTATATTAATTATAAACATTAAGTATGAATATTAAGTATAATTTATTTTATTTACATAATTTTTTATTTAAATAAGTTTATAATTCTAATATATTACCTTTCTCATCTACATCCACGAATCTTATTCCATATCCTAATTTAATAACCGCAGAGATAGTGGCCATATGAATTTTTCCTGACCCAAAATAAATATTAATAGCGATGTCTAAATCTGTTATTTTATCTTTTGCTAATTGCGACTTTAATTCATTAAATAACGCAATACTCAAATTTTTCAAATCAAGAGAAGGTACCAATAATAAAGAAACTTTCTGTTCAGGCTTTATTAAATTGACATCTATAGTATAATCGTGTTCACTTATGATATATACATTATCGAAGTGACTGATTATATTATATAATTTTTCTTGGTTTTCTTTTCCTAAACAAATTATTAAGTGAGACATAATTTAAATTAGCACTTAATGTTTAAAAAATTTTATTTATTTTTTCAATATTATATAAAATATTATATAAAATAATAATATACAATTTCAAAATTATTTGCAATTGCAACCGCCGCCGCAGCAACCCTCATCCTCAAAAGTTTGGTCTTCACAGTCACAATCACAATCTTCATCACAACCACAATCCTCTTCTGAGTTATTATGAGAATGCCTATGATCAAGGTAATGATTATGCTCATGAGTATGTTCAGAATTATTATGTTCATGAGTGTGTTCATGATCATGTTCATGATTATGCCCATGATGATTATGCGAGCCTTCATAATCATCATAATTAGTAGATATTTCTTTTATAGTAATGTCAAAGGTTAAATCTTTCCCAGCAAGAGGATGATTTAGATCTAGAAATATATCAGAATCGGTAATAGATTGTACTTTAGCAGGTATTTGTTGTCCTATTGGTGTCTGCATTATTAAAAATCCACCTTCTTTTATTTGTTTTCTCATATCTTCTGGAATCTTATCTAATGGAACTTTATGTATTAAGTCAGGATTTATGTCTCCATAAGCGTCTTCTTTTTTAACTTTAAATCTTTTTGATTCATTGATTTTCATTCCAATAACTGCATCATCGAATCCTTTTATTACTTGGCCACTTCCTACAACAAAAGATATTGGGCCATTATTTTTTGAACTATCAAACTCTTCTCCATCATCTAATGAACCAGTATATTCTACTGATATGAAATGTCCTGCTTCAACAACTACTGGTGTGTCATTATCTTTTTTGTTCTTTTCTTCATTATTTTTATCGTTTTTTTTCATCATTTATCACCTTTTATACACTATTTAAGGTATATACTATTTAACAATTTTTTTATTGTCAAATTACAATACAACATAAAAATATCTTTATTCTCAAAATGTAACGCTTAAAAAAATTATTAATCAAAAAAATAAATAATATAAAAATAAATAACATATTCAATGATAAAATAAATCTAAAATAAATAAAATAAATCTAAAATAATAGATATATGACAAGAATTACTTTCTCGCTTTCTCTATCTTTCCTCGCAACAATGCGTCTAAAGACTGACCATTAACCTTTATTACTTGCCATCTTATTCCTGATAAATCTCCCTTTGTTTTTCCCTGCCTTCCACCTATACATTCTATAACAACTTCATCATGCTCATCAATAAGTTTTATTGCACCATCTCCAGGCGCGAATGCGGTAACTTGCTTTCCATTCTTAATTAACTGTACTCTTACACATTTTCTCATTGCAGAATTTGGTTGCTTTGCTTCTATTTGAGTCTTCTCTAGAACTATTCCAGAAGCTTGTGATGCACCTTCCAATGGATCTGATCTTTTCTTATATTGAGTAACTCTTTTTACGAACCACTTATCATTATATCTAAATTTTTTTCTCCTTTTTGACAATTTTTTTGCTGAATTCAATCCTGTTGATTTTTTCGCCATTTTTTCCTCCAAAAATAATTTATATTTTAAAACATTTTTTGATATATAGTTATATAAAATTAAACAACTTTTATTTCTTCTATATCAAAATACTTTTTAACTATGCTCTCATAAATTCTAAGATTTTGAGCTTTCGCTCCAATTATTAATCCTTTAGTCTTTTTATCCTCGTCCTTTATTGTCACTATTTTTCCATCTAGAGTTACGCTATCAACTCTGTAGGGATATAATAAGTTTGTTATAAATTTTATCAAATCATTACTGAACTCAACTATTTTTATCTTCTTTTTAAGCATTGACTCTATTTTTTTTAAATTCTCAAGATTTTTCCCTAGAGCCTTAAACATATCTCCTTCAAAAACTATAAATGTTAACAGTTCTTTCATGTAAAAAGCATCCTTAACTCTTGCTTTTGTGATATTCTCAAATAAGTTTATTGTTTTTATGAGGTCTACATCATAAGTTTGCTTGTTCATCTGAATAACCTTATTAAATATTATTTAAATTATTAAATGCTTAAGCAAATTAATGCATAATTTAACACTCTTCTACCTTAACTCTCCTACTTTAACAACCCAAGCATTGCTATATTGAAAGGCTTCTTGCATATTGCTCCTAATTCATCATTTGGTAATTTTGTTTCAAGGATCTCAAATCCAGATATTTTGGAATACTTTTTAAGATCCTTAAATACATCTTCAGAGCAATTAGATGCAACATAAACTTTTGCTATAAGACCTTTTCTTATATTCTTTAATGTTTCATCCGTTCCAATAATTATCTTTCCTGCCGCCAAATTTTTTCTTATCTCTTCTTCATACATTTTTACCTACCTTTGTTTTATGATTTTATTGCACAAATTAAAACTGTTAAGCAACATGTAGTTTATTACATTTATTTCATAATTACATTTATTTCATTATGTTACTTTTATTAAATTTATATTATTCTGATTTTTTACCTTTTTTTACAGGTTTAACTATTAGTTTCGGTATTCCAGTACCAACTGGGACAATCTGATTTATCATCACGTTTTCTATTACTGATCTTAAATTATCAACTTCACCATTTATGCTAGCATTAATTATATGCTTTATTGGAGTTTCAAATGAGGCTCTCGCTAAAACAGATGGTTTTTCTTTTACAATACCATACCTATTAACTCCTAGAACAGTCCCAGAAGTAGTCATTATGTCTGCAATAAGCAGTATATGCCTTAAATCAACATTTAAACCTTGTTCATCAATAACCTTTGCAACTTCCGATATTATAGCATTTCTTGCTGCTTCTATTCCTAAAACTTGTTCTATTTCAAATATGTCGTTTGTTATTGTCTTGTCTGGATTTACAAATTCTAACTTAAATATGTCTTTAAGGTTTGAACCGGAAGTTACTATAATATATTCATCTCCCTTCTTTACTGGAAGCACTTGATGTATGCCCTTTATACCATTAATATACACATCCTGTAATTTTTCTTTTAATTTATATATATTGTTTAAATCATCTTCCTTACTAGTTGATTTTATTAACAATATGTTTTCTGCTTCCTTACTTGGCTTAAAAGTATATCCTTTTGAAAATGTTTTCTCAAGATTTTTTATTATCTGAGAAACTTTCATATTAATACGATCAAGTTTTACTTCATCTAGGATAACAGTCATTTGAGATTCTGCAACATCTATAGATATTTCTTTAATATACTCTTTTAATGTTGTTTCTTTTATTGATTCAGCAATCTTCTTTATGTCTTTTCCTTCACTATAAGGTTTTTTAAGATAAATATGCATCATTTTTGTACTTATGTCTGCACGCCCATCTAATACCTCTATTATTCTTGGTAATCCGGTCGTTACATTCATTTCTGATACTCCTGCAAAATGGAATGTATTAAGAGTCATCTGTGTTGATGGTTCTCCAATTGATTCTGCCGCAACCAATCCTACTGATTCACCTGGTTCTGCCAATGAATTAATATACTCCTCATATACTGCTTCAAATATTTTTTTTAGTTTTGTATCAGATACTTTTTCTGGAAGATTATCTTTTATATCCTGTAATATTTTCTCAGGAAGTTTGTTCTCATATTCTTTGAATATTTTGTTATCCATTTTTTTACCCCTTAATTAATTTTTTTGATTGATTTTTTAATTTTTAAAACATTAATAAACATTAATACTATCTTTTAATAGCTATTAATATTAGCCAGCAATGCTTATTAATTAATAATAAGCTTATTAATTAATAATATAAACTCTTTTTATTACTGCTTCCTTTTTAATTTTCTGACATGACTGATTCTATTATTCTCTTAACATTTATTCTTCCATTCTCTGATTTTGTTACATCGACACCATCTTCCCCGTAAACAAATTGAATAATTTTATTACTTGCGTCTCTAACTGTAAAATCGTTACTTATTCTTAAATCCTGCATTGCATTTGCAAGTCTTCTATATAAATATCCTGATTTTGGAGTTCTTAATGCAGTATCCATCAGGCTATCTCTTCCAGTCATGCTCATGAAAAATAATTCGTGAGGTTTTAAACCATCTTTAAACCCTTCTTTTATGAATCCTCTTGCTGCTGGTCCTAAGTCGTTCTTTTTGAAAACAGAGAGTGTTCTTTTACTGAATCCTTTACTTATTCTGCCTCCTCTCATTGATTGCTGACCTACACATGCGCTCATTTGTGCAAGGTTCAAAAGATTTCCTGCTCCTCCTGATTTTATCATTAACATTAATTCTGAATCTTTCTTTGCATTGTCTGCAGCGATCTTTCCAGACTTATTTCTTGCCTTGTTTAATTTTTCAAGAATCTTTAATTCTAATGTTTCCTTCATGCTTCTTCCTGGAAGTGTTTCAAGTCTTCCTTCATTATACTCTTTTATTAATTGTTCAACCTCTTGATACGTTTGTTCGAGTATTTGCATAACTTGTGCCTTTGTTTCTGGAGATATATCTATATCAGCAATTCCTGTTGTGAATCCAGTATAAGATAATACTGCGTTTCCTAGTTTGAATATTTTTCCTAGAAAATCAGATGCAAAATCCGGACCATACTGTTTATAAATATTCCTTAAAAGTAATCCTTGTCCCTTTCCAAGATTAGCATTATCTAAAACACCTGATTTTAAAACGCCCTTTTCTATCCTAACTACTGCGTCTGGGTCTTCTTTATTTTCCTTGTAAATCTTACTATATCCAATAAAATTAAAGTCTTTAGGCAATAATACGGATATAACATCTCTTCCTGAAACGATTTCCTTGTCAGGAAGTCTTGAATAATCAGTTATTCCTATAGCCGAAAGCAAATCAATTGCTTCCTCTCTTGTTAATTTAAAGTTTTTCTCTGACAATATATACATTCCAGTTTGTGAATCTTTACTACATCCGATAATACTCAATCCATACCTTGGACTAATTATTTGTGTTGGTACATGCATTAATATCTCTGCTTCTGCTCTTGCCTCTTCTGTCTGTGGAATATGAAGATTCATCTCATCTCCATCAAAATCTGCGTTGTATGGTTCACATACTGATGGATTAAGTCTAAATGTTAATCCTGGAAGAACTCGTACTTTATGACACATCATGCTCATTCTATGCAAGCTTGGTTGCCTGTTAAAAACCGCAATATCGCCATCCATTAAGTGTCTCTCAACTATAAATCCTGGTTGTATCTCTTCAAGTAATTGTTCTTTTGTTTCATTTGTTATCCTTTTTCTTTTTCCATCAGGTCTTATGACATAGTTTGCCCCAGGATAATTATCCGGACCCCTAGTGACAAATGCTTTCAAATAATCCATATTCCATTGAGTTACTCTTTCAGGAACTGTAAGTTTCATCGCAATAACTTTTGGTACTCCTACTTCATTTATTTCTAACCTAGGATCAGGACTGATTACTGTTCTTGCTGAGAAATTCACTCTCTTTCCGGCTAGATTATGTCTTATCCTTCCCTCTTTACTTTTTATTCTGGAGGTTAATGTTTTCAATGGTTGACCGCTTCTATGCCTTGCTGGTGGCAATTGACTTACTTCATTATCAAAGAATGTTGTTATATGATATTGTAATAAATCCCATAAATCCTCTATAATTATCTCTGGCGCTCCAGCATTTATATTCTCGAATAATCTTTGATTAATCCTCACTATGTCTCCAAGCTTATGAGTTAAATCATCTTCGCTCCTCTCTCCTGATTCGAGAGTTATTGAGGGTCTCATTGTTACTGATGGAATGGGCATTACTGTTAAAATAGTCCACTCAGGTCTTAATGCATTAGGATTTATACCGAATACTTTGAGATCCTCATCTGGGATTTTTTCAAGTCTCATTCTTATCTCTATAGGACTTAATTTTTTTTCATCCTCTAAAAATGTTGATGGTTTTTCCAAGGTTATTTTGAATTGTTTTGATTTACAATAAGGACATTGATTAATTGTTTTTAATTCAACAATCATTTCCTTGATTTTATCTCTTCTAGCAACTAATCCTCCTTCTATTTCTGCTTGATCTAGATCAGTTAATGCTTTATCTATCCTTTGTTTAGGTATTAATATACGTCCACAATCCCTGCAAGTACATCTTAGTAAATCGTATATTAAGGAAACAAACTTTATGTGTATTACTGGTCTTGCCAATTCTATATATCCAAAATGTCCGGGGCATTCTTTTAATTTTCCGCCACACGTTTTACATTTCAATCCTGGATCTATTACTCCAAGTCTTATATCCATTAATCCACCATCTACAGGGTATCCTTCTTTATCATACAATTCTGGCGTAACTATTTTTGCGGAAGCCATTTCTTTTATGGCTTTAGGACTCATAAACCCGAATTCTATTTTGTCAATTTTTTTATGAACGTATTCATCCATTTTTATTCCCTCATATAGCTTATTATATAACTTATTTTCTTGTTAATTTTTTCTAATTAATCTTAAATCTCTTCTCTTTGTATTATTTTTTTGTATTATACATTTTCGTATTCTGATTTCAAAACCATTCTTGGATAAACCCCGAAACTTCTTAGTTCATCCATAAATAATTTGAATGCATAACTTAGTTCAATGTTGTTTATCTCTACATTATCTCCACATATTGGACAATACGACTTGTTTTTTCTTGAATCATAAATTGCTATTAGTCCACATTTCTCACATACAGGAACAACAGTCTTATCTGAATCGAATCGTTCCTTTAAAAGAAGGCTTGCACCATGTGCGATGAAAGTGTCCTTCTCCATCTCTCCAAGTCTTAGGCCACCTTCTTTTGCTCTTCCTTCAGTAGGTTGCCTTGTAAGCAATTGTATTGGTCCTCTTGCCCTTGAATGTATTTTATTTGCTACCATATGCTTTAATCTTTGATAATACATGTTTCCAATGTAAATCCTTACGGAATATTGTCTTCCTGTTATTGGATTATAGAGTATTTCTGTACCATCTTCTCTGAAACCTAAATTCTCTAATGCTTTTCTTAATGCCTCTTCCGGTTCTGAATCAAATGCAGTTCCATCAACATATCTTCCTTCTAATGCACCAACTTTTCCTGCAAGCATTTCTATTAAGTGAGCAACAGTCATTCTTTTTGGTAATCCGTGAGGATTGAACAAAATATCTGGTCTCATTCCAGTTTCTGAAAAAGGAATATCCTGTTCTGGAACAACCAATCCAATAACTCCTTTTTGTCCATGTCTTGATATAAACTTATCTCCTATTTCTGGAATTCTATTCTCTCTTAATCTCACTTGTATTAACCTATTTCCCTCCTCATTCTCTGATAATAGTACTAAGTCTACTATTCCTTTTTCTCCATGCTCTAATGTCATTGAGGATTCTCTTCTTATATTTCCTGTTAAATTATATTCATCTGTACTGTTCAAAAATCTTGGAGGACTGGTTTTTCCAATAATTACATCCCCCTCTTGAACTTTTGATTCGGCAGAAACTATACCATCTTCTTCTAAGAATCTATAATCTTTTTCTGTTCTATATCCTTTAACGTCCTTGTTTGGTATGCATATTTCATCCATTAAACCACCGGGATATCTTAATTCTTCAGAAATGACTGGCCTATAATATGTACTTCTACCTAAACCCCTGTCTATTGAACCCCTATTTATAACTACTGCATCATCCATATTATATCCCTCGTAAGGCATTATAGCAATAACTACATTTTGTCCTGATGGATGCAAATGATAATCAGAAACATCATGCATTAATGTTTTAACAACAGGAACTTGAGGATAGTGAAGCAAATTGACATCCATATCTATTCTTGCAAAATAATTTGCTGCATAGAAACCTACTGCCTGTTTTTGATTTTTTGAACCCTGGGATAGTCTTACTCCTTGATTATATTGTCCAAAGGGTATTAAACTAGTGCATAATCCTAAAATGTCTAATGGACTTATCTCTAAATGTGTATGATCGGCCGTTAATTCATTTTCATAAAAAGCTACGTATGCATTCTCTTCTTCTGTTGGATCAAGATATTCTATTATTCCCTCTTTTATAAGATCTGACCATGATAGTTCATTTTTCTGAAGCTTTTCTATGTGTTGTTGAGTTAATGTACTTTTTCCATCCTTAACAACTATTAATGGTCTTATTGTTCTTCCTTTTGAAGTTTCAACATAAACTTCATCGGTTTCATCATTATATAATACATTTACTTCTAATGGAATTTTACCGGATCTCCTTTGACTTATTATGTTATCAGCGAATTTTTTTCCATCATTAACCGTTCCAACAAATCTGTTATCAATGAATACATCAGTCATTTTTTTCACCTCATTGGCCCTTCGCGAACTTCTAGGCCTAAGGCCTTGAGATTTTTTAATAATTCAGTTTCATCTATCTCATGAGTTATGCTAGTTAATAGTGCAAGATTTTTTCTTAAACCAATATTTGTTCCTTCAGGAGTTTCTGCAGGGCATAATCTTCCAAGCTGTGTTGCATGCAGTGTTCTTGCCTCAAAATTTTCTTGACTTGCACTCAAAGGGCTTACTACTCTTTGAAGAGTTGATTGTACATTTAAGAAATTTAGTCTCTCCATCCTTTGACTTATTCCTTTTCTACCACCAACCCATGATCCTGTTGCCATGCTACTATAGATTCTTTGCGTTAATAGTTTATCTCTTATAATAACCTTAAGATTAGGAAATTTTCCTCTTTTTACTATTCTCTGAAAATTATATAACATATCTCCAATTAATATCTTAAGATTTGCTCTTACTAAGTCTCCAAGTAAGTCTCCAGACATTTTTAGCCTTTTATTCATATAATGATCCCTATCATCTACAGGAAGAACATCATTATATACTAAGACGTATTTTTTCATGAATTTACATAAATTTTGGGCCTTTGCTATTCTGTCTTTTTTTTCTAGGCCTATATGCGGAAGAAGATATTTATCAAGTATTTCTCTTGTTCTCTCCATCCTTATCTCTTTTGTCTGCATTATTCCTATTTTCTTTGCAATATAATCTACTGCATCATCTTCAGTCTTTATATCAACAAACTCGTATAGGTTTATGAATAATTCAGAACTTTCATGTAAATCTACATATCGCATTATTTCTTCATCTTTTACTAGACCTAATGCTTTTATTATAACTATTATTGGTATCCTCTTTACTCTAGTGAATGATAAGTATATCATTCCATCTTTTAGTTTTTCTATTAAGTGAGGTATCTTGTAAGAACCCCTTTCTGAGAATATTTTTCCTTCATACTTTGTGACTCCTGATGTTGAATCTGTTACTATGAATTTGTTTGCTGCCAAATCTTCTATTTTTACGAGTACTTTTTCTGTCCCATTAATTATGAAGTATCCTCCTGGATCATCGGGCATCCTCGCCATGCTCTATAAGTTCTTCTCTTGATAAGCCGTATAAATGACAATATTTTGATTTAAGCATTATTGGTATGCTTCCTATTTGTGTTTTGAACGATTCTCTTTGAACACCATTAATATGAGAACTTATTTCTATGAATATTGGTGCTGAATATGATAATTTTCTTAGTCTTGCTTCGTTAGGGAATATGTATCTCTTCGCACCATCTGCCTCTGTTATTATCAGGTCTTGTTATGCTTATTTTGTCTAATATTATCTTATATTCTTCTACATTACTAGGTATTATTGTTGGTTCAATAACCTTATTTTCCTCTATTATTCTCTGCAATTCAACATCTATAAAATCATTAAAACTCTTAATGTCTGCAGCAATCATGCTTTGTTCCTCAAAATATTTTCTTATTAATAATTTTGAATACTCAGTCATTTTTTTCACCTTGTCCTGTTGACTTTATTGCCTCATGCTTTATAATATAATTTTATTTTAGCCTTTTTTAGTACTTATTTTAATCTTTTAATTTTATTTTATGACTTTTTTATCCTTGTTTGTATCCTGTTTTTTCTCATTGTTTATATTTCAATGACTACTCTGTAAAAAACAGCTTTGCCAGATGTTGGACTTTCTCTTGTTATTTTTATCAAATCACCCGGCTTTACATCTAAATTATATAATGCTGCGTCATTAATATTTATCTTTGGAAAATCTTTTAAATCTGAAGAATACTTTTGCAGTATCATCTTCTTTTCTGATTCGGAGCATTTTTCATGCTTTGGAACAAGAATATGGTTTTTTATTTCTAATTTTTCTGAACTTTTTTTCTTTTTCCTTGCCATTTTCACACCTTTAATACTCATATGAAAAATATAATACCTGAACAAGAGATACAATTTTTCTCTTGTTCATCCTTACGGGTCGGACGAGATTCGAACTCGCGGCCAATGCATCTCTCCAGCGTATGCTTAAAAGTGCATTGCTCTACCAGGCTGAGCTACCGACCCAGAGAATCGATAATTCAAAAAATTTAACCTAAAAGGCCATTAACTTTAATTATTATATTATTTTATTACTTGATTAAAGTCATTCTGTAATTTATTGCGATTTTTACGAACTATTCTTTCACAAATTATTTTTTGACCTTTTATTTTTTTAAACGCCCTGGCCGGGATTTGAACCCGGGTCGAAGCCTTTCTATGTCAGATAAATTGACTCGACAGGGCTTCATGATAGGCCGCTACACTACCAAGGCATTTTAAAAACACATTCTTTTTAGGAATGCATTCTGATGACTATATTGAATTTTTTCATACATTCAGATATAGCATCGCATTTTGAATATTCCTCGTGAGCCATATGCTCAGTCTCAATATTTTTAATGCGTAGATAAGAGGCAACATTATATTACTAAGCAATTGTTATGGGAAAAAAGGTTTATTTAAAAACATTTCGGAATTTAAGCATTATTTTAGTATACACAATAGAAAATATTTATAAATTAATTGCTTTTTTCCAATTATGTCCCCTCATAGCTCAATGGTTAGAGCGTTCGGCTGTAGAAAACATTTGACTATGCCTTTGGCAATGAATGAAAAATGTTCAGCCGTCACCGAAAGGTTCCCGGTTCGAGATTTATTTGACGAAAATCTGGGTGAGGGGATTACAAATAATAAAGTAACAAAAATTCTAAAAAAAAGTTTAAAATATACTAATAAGGATCCAATTATAGAATATACTTTCTAATTATAATATAAAATAGGTAATTATAAGATATAAAATAAGACATAAATAATATAAGATATAAAATAAGACATAAAATAGAATATAATAAGTAATAAGTAAATATTAAATCAATTGTAAAAGTATAAAATAAGTATTATTCTTCAGAGAGTGATTGATGACTCTTATGTGTTAATACTACTTTGTTACTTAAATAACTCCTTTCACCTGATGCTGTATGAAACTTTATTTTTGATGCTGGTAGAGATATATTACCAACAATATTCAACCCAGATTTAATCTTATAAACTATTAATCTTTCCTCGTAAGGGTCCAATACCTCTATGTTCCAATTTAATAAATTGTGTGTCTTATCACCTGACAACATTTTTGTTGGTTTCAAACTTCCAAGCATTGACTCTTCCTCTAAAGTCATTAGTTTAGGATACTTGTCTATTAATTTTATATTTCTTATTGTCTTTCCTGATCTATTCTTTATGTGAAGTTTTACTTTTACATCAGTAACACCATGTTCTGATGAGGAAACAATTTTTGCACTTTTAAACAATATTACTGGGCTTCTGAAAATATAATAACTTATTACTAAAATAATAACTATTATTATAAACAAAACTAGCGGAGTATAATTAGTTATTACCTCTATTTTTACAGTTTCTCTAGGCTTCAAAGGAACATTCCACACAATATAAGATTTTCCATTATAATTTTCTTTTTCATACTTTGCAGAACTTTTAGTAAATAATCTTTGAAAATAATTCTTCTCAATCCTAACTTGTTTTATAACTTCAGAATTTCCATCATTATATAATATTATTTTTTCTTTTGTTCTAAATAATTCTTTTATCTTTGTCTGCTCTATTTTTATATCGCCATACTCTTTTATAACTAATTGCTTGCTTGATTGGCTTATTGTCTTGTTGTTATAGATTAAAAATATATTTATAGGATAAATTCCTGGTTTTTGTAATGGATTCATATCTACAAATACTACCTGGTTTGTTTTTTCCTCTAATGGGCCTAATGATGTAACATATGTTTTAGAAAATAATTCAGAATCTACAATGATAAATAATTCCGTAAGATTTAATGGATTCCTATTTCTAATGTAAACCTCTAAACTTACCGGCTCTCTAGGATCTACAGAATCTGGGAGCCGTACTTCCATTGCAACACTAGGAACATATTCTTTAGGAGTATAATTTGAAGGCTTTATATAAACATAAAAGTTTTCAACAACAAAGTATTCATCAGACAAAGACTTTATAGTTACAGGGACTAATTGTGGACCATAAAGCTTAGGATCCATTGGAGTTATCTCAAGAATAACTGTATTATTCGACAATGGAAGGGACTGAATTATTGAAGGACTTATATCCCAAAATGCGCTTATTGTATAGATTTGATATCTGTCTTCATAAGCATTATTGTTATAAATATTTAAAAGATAATATGCTGATTGATTATTTAATATTGTATCATTTATTTTCTCATAAGTATAAGAAAAAGGAATTGCATAAGCAAAATTCATGGACAAACATATTAATAGAAATACAATTATTATTATAGTTTTTTTCATCATCCTCACCATTAAAAACATATTTTAAACAGTTCAATAATAAAATCAGCATATTGAATTTATATACTTTTTGGTTATTAAAATAATTCATATAAATTGAAGATTAATTACACACAGTATAATTGTCTTAATAATAATTAAATTAATAATAATTAAATCATAGAATTAGCCCAAGAAAATCTAATATACAGCCAAAATGTAATAAAAATAAGAGTAATAAGAATAACAGTAATAACAATAACATAGAATATGATAGAATAAAATATTAATATCATATACTATGGGGCTATCCGGATTTGAACCGGAATCGCGAGGTCCCAAACCTCGAAGGCTAGCCAAGTTACCCCATAACCCCATTAGCTTCTCTTATTAGCATCAGTTATCAAGTATTTTTAACATAAAAAGTATAATATAAAGCTTTGACTTTGCAAAACCTGTCAAATATTTAAATATTACGAAAAAAATTATGCAAAAGATTTATAAATAATATATGCATTACAATGCTTTAATTTAATAATATAAAAGTAACAATTATACAATAATTATTAAAGTATTAATAATAGAAAATATACAAGTTAGAAAATATTAATATAAAGGTCGGAATTAAGGTGTAAAATGGCTAAAAAACAGGAAAAATATGATGTGGATGATATAATTGTTTTAGATGAAAAGAAGAAAGATGATGATTACGATCTAGGCAGGGATGAATTAGATGTAGGATTCGATGATGATGAATTTAATTTTGAAGAAATGGAATTTGATGATGGTGGAGATTAAAATTATTTAAGGTCTGCTTCTTTTTTCTTTTCTGAATTTCTAAAGTATTCTCTTCTCTTTTCGACCTCTGCTTTTTCTGCATCATCTTTTGGTATCTTTTCAGTATACCTGCATTTTGGAAAACCTGAACATCCAAGAAACTGTCCATATACGCTTTTTCTTACCACTAATGGTTTCCCACATTTTGGACAAGTAACCTCTGTTTTTCCAGTTTCTATTGCTTTTATTTCTTTAAGAACTTTTTTGTCATTTGTTTTCTTGCTTGGGCATTCTGGATTTATGCATAATTCTCTAGTATTTTTACCTGCTAGTACTTTTACAATTGGAAACTTACATTGTTCGCAAATTTTATCTGTTGATTTTTATTTTATATCCTGGCATATTTAGTATTGTTTTGCATTCTTCATTATCACATGCTATGAATTTCCTTTTTAATTTTCTAGAATAAATCATTTTTAAGGTTCCTTGTTCGCATTTTGGACATTTTCCAACATAACTTTCTGTTTCTAAATGTTGTTTATAAGTTTGAGTGAGTTTCTTTTCCTATGCTTTTCTCATTTTTCTTAAATTTTTCAAGTATTTTTATTAATGCTTTTTCCGCTTCTTTCAAAACTTTTTCCTCTGTTAATTTCTTCTCCCTTATTCTTTCCATTTCTATTTCAAAATGTCTTGTTAATTTTTTCATCAAGAATTTCTGGAGCGAACTTTTCTAATGTTTCAACTGTTTGCATTCCTAGTTCTGTTGCCTCTATTGACTCATTTTTTATATAATTCCTCTCGTATAGTGAATCTATTATTGATGCTCTTGTTGCTTTTGTTCCTAGATTCCTTTTTTCTAATTCTTTTATTATTGATGCTGGCGTATATCTTTTTGGTGGTTGAGTCTGCTTATCATGTTTTATTACTTCTTTGATTATGAATAGGTCATTATTTTTACATTTTGGCAGTTCTTTTTCTTCTAACTGAACATATGGCTTATATAATTCATGCCAGCCAGCTATTTTTGTTCTTGTCCCTTTTGTAATGAATATTTCTGATTCTATGTCTATGTATATAGTTATTGTTTCTCTTTTTGCATCATCTCCGAAACATGCCAGGAATCTTTTTACTATTAAATCATATATTTTTGCATTCTTTTCTGATAACTTAGGTATAATTCCTGTTGGATATATTGCGGGATGTGCTGGATCTGTTTTTTTACCTTCAGAAGGTTTTAATGCTTGTTTTTTTAATAAATCCTTTGCACTAATATCATATTTTGATAATTGTTCTATTACTTTTCTAAAATTAATGTTGGGCAATTTTTGAGAGGAAGTCCTTGGGTAAGATATATATCCAGAACTGTAAAGATCTTGTGCGATATCCAATGTTTGTTTTGGTTTTATGCCGAATACTCTGTATGCCTCTGTTTGTAGTGTTGTTAAATCAAACGGGTATGGTGCTTTTTTGTGTCGTTTCTGTTGATTGAACTCTTGTTATTTTTCCATTTTTTCCTTGAATTTTCTTTAATATTTCCTTTGCTTCTTTTTCATCTTTGAATCGTTCCTTTTGATGCCATGCTTCAATCTCTGTATCTTTCAGCATACCTTTTACCGATAACTCCCAGTAGGGTTCTGGTTTAAACGCGTTTATTTCTTTCTCTCTATCGACTATTAATTTTAATGCTGGTCCTTGGACTCTTCCAGAACTTAATATTTTGAACATTCCTGCATTTTTTATAGCGTTTGTTAACGCCCTGGATAAGTTTATTCCATACATCCAGTCTAAGAAATGTCTTGTTTCTCCGGCATATGCTTGACCCCAATCAAGAGTCTTTGAATTTATTTTTATATGCCTCAATTATATCTTGTTTTGTTAATGTTGAAAATTTCATTCTTGCAGCATCTTTCTGCTTACATATGAATCTTATTACGTTAAGTCCTATCACTTCTCCCTCTATATCGTAATCTGTTGCTACAGTATATTCTTTTGCTTCTTTTGATAATTTTTTTAATGCTGTGAGGTATTTTTTTGAGAAATCGTTTTTTATAACTTCATAGTTTGGTTTCCACTCAAGTTCAAAAACAGGATACTTGAACGATTTTTCTTTTTCAGCAACTGTATATAAGTGTCCTACCGCACATCCTACTAGTATATTCTTATTATTATGTTGATATCTTATAATATGGTACGCTATTTATTGATTCCTTAACTATTTTTCCTTCTGCTAATGCTTGTGCAATCATCTTTGCAGCATTTGGTTTTTCTGTAATTATGAGTTCATATGTCATTTTCTCGACGTAAAAATCTTGTTTCATCAATTATTTTTTTTATAGAAACGATTAATTACTATATAAAAATTTCCTTTTGATGAAAAATTTTTTTAATTTTATCGACGAGAAGAAGTATTAAAAAAAGAATTTTATAAAATTCATAAATTCATGAAAAATGTGTTTATAACATAAAAATCAAATAAGTATAAATAATCGTATATCAAAATAAGTATAATTAAAATTTAATTATGTAATAATAAATGATTATATATTAATTATATTAATTATATTAATTAATTATATAATATTATAGATGATGTGCTTTGTTGTAAAAATTATAAGTATACTGACATTTTATATGAAATATTTTTTTATAATAAATAACTTTTTATATGAAGTATTTTATATCTTTTCCGATAGCTATTGCGTACAATAGATGTTGTTTGCAGTATTCACTCCCTATTATTCTTTTTGATGGCATCACTGGTTGCTGTGTTTCACATAATATACAAGGATACTCAGAGTTTGATGATTCCTCTATTGTTTTTTTAAGATTCCATCTTGTTTTATCATCAAGTTTTCCCTCACTATTCTGAGACACAAGCATGTCGATATTCATTTAATTTCCTCCAAAACTATCTCTTCTTTGTATTCTTCATATTCTTCTTCAGTCCAAAAATCCTTTATCATTTTTTCATCTCCTTTTCTGTAATCATTTTCTTTATCTCCTCAGTATTTTCTTTGTATACCTTTTTTTACATATTTAATAAATAGATATATATGTATTATAGATGTATATTAATTAATTATTTTTGACAAAAAACATATCATATAGTTGTATATAGATTAAACTTTTTAAATACCTTATAATTTTCTATTAAAATGTTAGACACTCAAACGACTAAGAAGATAATTGATTTTGTTTATATAAAACCACGTTCCATACAAGAAATAGCACAGCATATTCAAAAGAATTGGCGTACTGCTGATGCATACGTAGATAAAATAATCAAAGAACAAGGCTTATTAGCTACTAGAGTATTTAGAGAAGGAACAAGAGGAGCATTAAAAATTGTGTTCTGGAACAATATTGAAAAAATTCATAGTTCTGAATTCCAGGAAAGATTGTTCAAAAGAATAGAAAACGCTAAACGTAAAAATGATTTCAGTCCTTTTGACATTTACCAATACGTCTCAGAGGACAAGAGATATGCATTCTTAGAAGAACAGACAGAAGACACTATTACTCCAAAACAAAACCTTGTTGGCGCACTGAGAAGTGCTGAAAGACAATTAATGATCTTTTCTGGAAATTTATCATGGGTTTAATGCTACTCAGGGAAAAACAAAAATAATAAATATTTTCGAAGAATTGGCAGATAGAAATGTTAGTATAAAGATTTTATGCTGTGTTGACCTAGAAAGCATAGAAAATATTAATAAGATGCTTGAAATAAATTATAAGCTTAAGAAAGAAATGATTGAGATAAGGCACGCCGAACAACCCTTTAGAGCATTTATTGTTGACAACAAGTTTGCCCGCTTTAAAGAAAATAGACAAAACGATAAAAAAAACAGATACATATTTTATGAAATAACTGACGAAGAATGGATTGAATGGACACAAAAAGTTTTCTGGAATATTTTTAGGACCTCAATAAAAGCAGAAAAGAGAATAAAGGATATAGAAACTATAGAAAAAATAAAAAATATCGATAGAAAAAATAGATAAAGGTAATAATAATAAATAGAAACAATACAAAAAAAATAACAAAAGAGAAAAAGAACAGAAAAATATTTAAATAATTTAATAATTTCATAAACAAATGTTAGAAACTAAAATTTCAGGATGCGCAATAATAAATGATGAAAAAATACTTTTATTGCATAAAAAGAAAAAAAATTATTACGAATTTCCAGGCGGGAAGATAGAATTAGGAGAGAACAGAAGAGGAACAGCCAAACGGGAAACAAAAGAAGAAATTGGCTGTGTCGTTGATTTAAGGGAATACTTTGGACCATATATCTTTAATAATAATGGCGTAAAAATAAGTCATGTATATATTGCAGAGATAATCTCTGGAACGCCTAAAATAATCGAAAGAAAAAAATTTGATAAAATAAAATATATACCAATAAGAAAATATCATAAGTATAAGCTTGCACCAAATGTTAAAATGTTCCTTAAAGAATACCTTAATTATATTAAAGAAATATAATAAATAATAAAATATAGTATTATTATAAGTATCATATTTTTATAGGCAGTATATTTAATAGGTAAATATTATACTGATACATTCATATCATATGATAGTTCAATGACCAAACTGAATTAACATGTCAATGTCATTGTCTTTACTGTTTAACAATTCTGGAATATCACACTTCCCATAGCAAGAATTTAACCAGAAGAATATTTCTGGAGCATCCTCTTTCATCTCTTTTTGTATGTACTCCTGTATCTCTATAGCTCTAGGTTTTAATCCTTCGCCCAATTGTATTAGAATTTTTTTTGATTTGCGCTTCTTTATTTCCTGCACTACTTTGTCAAGCTCAAGATCATAATCCTGATTTATCATCATTCTTCCCTTTCGGAACCATCATTTTCAGAATCTTCTGTGTATTCTTCTGAATCCTCTCCTGATTGATCTGATTCCGAGTATTGATCTTCAGAATCAATAATTTCATCAGGTTGCTCTTTATTTTTCTTAGAATTTTTCTCTTGCAATTCTGACTCTTCTGTTTTTCCCTCTTTTTCTGCTCTTTCAATTGCTTAATCTTAAGAATTTCTTCTTCCTCTATGCTTTCCTTTTTCTTCTTCATTTCCAAATGCATCATTCTTATCTCAAATGTTCTTAGAGGATATGTCTTATGAAGCAAATCTTTTACATCCTTCTGAAATTTTCCAGCAACTAAATCATTTATTAATTGCTCAAAACTTATTTTGTTTATTAATTCCTTGCAAGCTGCCTACAATCTTTTATTAAAGCAGAACGCACTGAACCCTTTGTTAGACTATTTGTTATCATTAAAGGCTTTATTCTTACTAATTTTTCATCTGATGTTCTTACTACAAAGCTGTCGCTC